>JBDREN010000182.1:0-36112 GCA_043819795.1 Elusimicrobiota bacterium | reverse complement strand
CGGCCTTCACCACCGACGGCGTCACCTTCCCGATCGGGGATTGTTTCGTCGACGCCAAGGTGGGGGCCGCTGGGAGAGCGACCTTCTTCCTGTTTCCCACCCGCCCTGGCGATTCCGGCGATAGGCTTCTCAGCGTCAGCGTCGAACCGCCCGAAGGCAGCGGGTTTTATCCTTTCTCTTTGGGTCCCATCGCCTTGGAACAGGACAGAAGTCTGGCTATCGTGCTCCAGCTTGTCTCGAACCCTGAAAACGACAGCGACCACGACGGCGTCCCCAACGACGTGGACAACTGCCCCGGCATCCCTAACCCGGACCAGCTCGACAGCGACGGCGACGGCGCGGGCGACGCCTGCGACGGGGATGACGACGACGACGGGGTTTCGGACGACTACGACAACTGCCGGCTGACCCCCAACCCGGGGCAGGAGGACGCCGACGGCGACGGGGCGGGCGACGCCTGCGACCCTGACGACGACAACGACGGCATCCCGGACGGGTCGGACAACTGCCGGACGACCCCCAACCCCGGCCAGGAGGACGCCGACGGCGACGGGGTGGGCGACGCCTGCGACAACTGTGAGCTCTACAATCCCGACCAAGCCGATAAGGACAACAACGGCATAGGCGACGTCTGCGAGAACCAGCCTCCGACGGCCGAGGCCGGATCGGACCAGACGATCCTCGTGGGACAGAGCGCGGCCTTCGATGGGGGCGGCTCGAGCGACCCGGACGGGACAATCGTCTCCTACGGCTGGGACTTTGGCGACGGCGACACGGGAAGCGGCCAAGCGGTCACGCATCCCTACGACCGCCCGGGAAGCTTCACCGTCACGCTGATCGTCGAAGACGACGACGGGGCCACTGACTCGGACACCTTGACCGTCACGGTCCGGACGCCTGAGGAGGCGCTGGGCGCTCTGATCGGCGCCGTGGAAGACCTCGCGGGCGTGCCTGCGGGGCTCAAGAACGCGTTGGGCTCCAAGCTGAAGAGCGCGCTCGCCAGCTTGGCGTCGGGCAACGAGACCCCGGCGGTCAACAAGCTCTGGGCTTTCATCAACCAGGTCAACGCCCAGCGCGGCAAGAAGCTGACCGAGGATCAGGCCGACCAATTGACCGGAGCGGCGCAGGCCATAATCGCCTCGATTACCAGCCTCTGAGCGCTGGCCACGACACGGCCGGCCCCCTGCCAGTCGGCATCTCGGGAGCTACCCCCGGTCCGGTAATATCCTATATGAGTTGAAACGAGGCCGCTGAAAAATCACCATTGAAACGGTTGAGTATCACGGATACAGCCTTCCTCAGGAATCGGCATTGCCACCGGATGACAGCCCTGCCATCGAATCTCGACTTCAACCGAATGACCAATGACTTGGACGACGTCGGGAAGGCCATCGTCGAGTCGCGGCGCTGATTGCGCACTACTACGTACGAAGCCGGCCCCTGGCGGTCCCGGACGAAGGCAGATCGAGGGCGGAAAGGGGTGTCTGCGTATTCCGATGATTCCGGGTGTCGAGATTTTGTCGACTTTTCTCTTGAGGCGGCCGTGCCTCCGTCGGGAACTGAAGAGAGACAGTTGCGTCTATAGTTTCCCGAAGCTTGCATCCTTCGTCGAGGATGCAAGGGCAATAGGTCAGGTATTATCGTCGAAAAACGTTAGCGGGCGAGGGGAATCGAACCCCCGTCTAAAGCTTGGGAAGCTTTCGTTCTACCACTGGGCGTGTTGCCAAATTACGCTGCAAAATACGCGCTTTCCAGCCAATAAGAGCGGCCAATTTGAGGACCCGGCAGCGAATTATTGTCGACTTTTTGTCAAGGTTTGAGCAGTCGGATCATCCATTATAGATTGTTTCCAGGAATAGACTGGCGCAAGGACACGTGAATCGGAGAGAATGGTGTGGCTTCACTTCGGGACCCACACCGGCGATGAATTGATTGCATCCTGCATCGCCGGATTTGCGGCCAATGATTTGAAGCCGAGTGCCGGCAACTCCGGGGCGGTCAACCAGCCGCGTCCTCCGTCGGCGGTTTCGAGAACGGACTGCAGGAGCCCGAATCCGATCGAGAAGATTCGCTGACCTATAAGAAAAGTGACTATCCTATAATCATTTATTCGGACTCTTTGTCAGCGGCTTGCCCTTGATTTGTCAGCGAAGGCGCGCAATAATAACTGATGAAACATTCTGGATGGATAGTCGCGGACGTGTTCCGCGCGCGAGGCATATCCGGCTGATGACAGGGGAAACGATTCTCGATAGGAGAGCGATCATGAAGACCGATCAGAGACGGGCGGTTGCCGTATTGGGCGGTGTCCTTGCCTTTGCGTTCGCTCTCGTGCTTCACGCGGCTCGGCCCGCGCGCGCGGCGTGCCCCGACGGGATCGTCGACGCGGGGGAGGCCTGCGACGACGGCAACCCGGCGGGCGGGGACGGCTGCGACGCTGCCTGCGCGTTCGAGGCGGGCTACGGCTGCGGCGGCCAGCCGAGCGTCTGCGGGCCCGACCTCGACGGCGACGGCCTGCCGGACGGCGCCAACCTTCTCCGGAACCCGGGTTTCGAGGAGGACGCGGAAGGCGACGGGTGGGCCGACGGCTGGCATGCTATCGGCGCCGACGACACGGTGTCCCATTCCGGGGCGAAGTCGGGCAAGTTGGTCAACGACGGCACAAAGTATCTTTACGCTTCTCAGGACGTTCCCATCGGGCAGAGGGTGGACGGCTTCACATTGGCCGGATGGAACAAGGTGGACAAGTATTCCGACACCGGGTACAGGCCCGTCATCAGAGGCAGATGCTACTACGAGGATGGGACGTATCAAATACTCTATGGGGGCGCCTCTTTCGAGGCGGATTCACACGAATGGAAGTTCAACGCGGTCTACTTCGACACGGACGAGTCCAAGGTCATGACCATCATGCGGGTCGAGTCCTGGTGGTCCGGCGGCGACGGTGCCGCTTGGTTCGATGACGTCCAGCTGGTCGCGGGGTCGTGCCTCTCTTTGGACGGGAACTGCTGCGGGAACGGCGTATGGGACGCGGGCGAGGCGTGCGACGACGGGAATCCGGCGGACGGGGACGGCTGCGGCGCGGCCTGTACGGTCGAGGCGGGCTACGGCTGCGGCGGCGAGCCGAGCGTCTGCGGGGCCGACCTCGACGGCGACGGCCTGCCGGACGGCACCAACATCCTCGAGAACCCCGGTTTCGAGCTGGACTTGGACTACAACGGTACGCCGGACGGCTGGCAGTCCGCCTCCGCCGACGACACGGTGTCCCATTCCGGGGCGAAGTCGGGCAAGTTGGTCAACGACGGCACAAAGTATCTTTACGCTTCTCAGGACGTTCCCATCGGGCAGAGGGTGGACGGCTTCACCTTGGCGGGCTGGAACAAGGTGGACAAGTATTCCGACACCGGGTACAGGCCCGTCATCAGAGGCAGATGCTACTACGAGGATGGGACGTATCAAATACTCTATGGGGGCGCCTCTTTCGAGGCGGATTCACACGAATGGAAGTTCAGCGCGGTCTACTTCGACACGGACGAGTCCAAGGTCATGACCATCATGCGGGTCGAGTCCTGGTGGTCCGGCGGCGACGGTGCCGCTTGGTTCGATGACGTCCAGCTGGTCGCGGGGTCGTGCCTGTCCGTGGACGGGAACTGCTGCGGCAACGGCGTTTGGGACGCGGGCGAGGCCTGCGACGATGGCGATCGGGAGGACGGCGACGGCTGCTCCGCGGCCTGCGCGATCGAGCCGGGCCACGGCTGCGGCGGGGAGCCGAGCGCCTGCGGGCCCGACCTCGACGGCGACGGATTGCCGGACGCCGCCAACCTCATCGAGAACCCCGGTTTCGAGCTGGACTTGGACTACAACGGTACGCCGGACGGCTGGCCGTACGCCTCCGTTGACGACACGGTGTCCCGCAACGGCGGGAAGTCGGCCCGGTTTGACAACGACGGCACGCAGAACATGTACGTCCTTCAGCAAGTTCCCATCGGGAAGAAAGTGGCCGGCTTCACCTTGGCGGGCTGGACCAAGCTGGAGAACGACTCCGACACCGGGAGCAGGCCCGCCATAGACGCCACGTGCCACTATGAGGATGGGACGACCCAGAGAGCGTGGGTGGCCGCCTATTTCGACGCCGATTCCCATGACTGGCAGTTCAATTGGGGATACTTCGATACCGATGAAAGCAAGATCATGACCAGGCTGGACTTCCAGTACGCGTGGTACCGGGGCGACGGTATCGCCTGGTTCGACGACATGCGGCTGATCGCCGGGCCGTGCCTCTCCCTGGACGGGAACTGCTGCGGAAACGGAGTGCGGGACGCGGGCGAGGGGTGCGATGACGGCGACCGGGATGGCGGCGACGGCTGCGGCTCGACCTGCGCCCTCGAGCCGGGCTACGGCTGCGCCAACGAGCCGAGCATCTGCGGCCCCGACCTCGACGGCGACGGCCTGCCGGAGGACACCAACCTTCTCAAGAGTCCGGGCTTCGAGCTGGACTTGGACTACGACGGCAAGGCGGACGGCTGGCCCGCTGTCATTGACGATACGGTGTACCGTACCGGCGGGAAGTCGGCGATATTCGACAACGACGGCACGCAGCCCATGTACGTCACCCAGCAAGTTCCAATCGGGCAGAAGGTGGCCGGCTTCACCTTGGGGGGCTGGAACAAGCTGGAGAACGACTCCGAAACCGGGCGTCAGCCCTATTTCGGCGCCCGATGCTTCTATGAGGACGGGACGTCCCGGAATGCGTCTGTGATCGGCGTTTTCGAGGCGGATTCCCACGACTGGCAGTTCGCCTCGGGTTACTTCGACACCGATGAGACCAAGCTCATGACCAGGCTGGACTTCACGTTCCTGTGGATCCGTGGCGACGGCATCGCCTGGTTCGACGACATGCAGCTGGTCGCGGGTTCGTGCATAGACGCGGACGGGGACGGTCACAGGGGGACGCCGGTCGGGTGCGGTCCCGACTGCGATGACACGGACCCGGGTATACATCCCGGGGCGGACGACGCCGACTGCGACGGGGTGGACCAGGACTGCGACGGGGCGCCGGACGACGGCTACGCGGCCGGCCCGACGTCCTGCGGCGTGGGCGAATGCTCGGCCGCCGGGACGCTGACCTGTATGAACGGCCAGGAGACGGACTCCTGCGTCGCGGGGACCCCCGCGGCGGAGACCTGCGACGGCCTCGACAACGACTGCGACGGGACCGCGGACAACGGGGGCGACGCCCTATGCGACGACGGGCTATGGTGCGACGGAAGCGAGACCTGCGCCGGGGCCTCCGGCTGCCTGGCGGGGGAGGCTCCGGTCTGCGGCGACGCGCTGGCCTGCACCGTTGACGGCTGCGACGAGGACGCGGACGCCTGCGCCAACACGCCGATCGACGAAGACAGCGACGGCTCCGACATCTGCGCCGGGCCCGGGCAGGACTGCGACGACGCCGCCCCCGGCGTCCATCCGGGCGCCGAGGAGCAGTGCAACGGCGTCGACGACGACTGCGACGGGGAGACCGACGAGGGCTGCGACGACGATAACGATACCGTGCTGAACGTCCTTGACAACTGTCCGGCCGACTACAACCCGAACCAGGAGGACAATGACCTCGACGGGGCCGGCGACGTCTGCGACCCCGACGACGACAACGACATGGTCCTCGACGGGGCGGACAACTGTCCAATGACCGCCAACGCCGATCAGGAGAACGGCGACGCCGACGACCTGGGCGACGCCTGCGATCCGCAGACGTGCGGCAACGGCGTCCTCGAGTTCCCGGAGCAGTGCGACGACGGCAACGCGGCCGACGGAGACGGGTGCTCCGGCCTGTGCGCCGTGGAGCTGCCCCCGGAGGCGGACGCGGCCGTGGACGTCCAGGCCAACGACGACGGCACCTACGACTACAGCATCGAGCAGCAGGACGGCACCCCGCTCATCGAGGTCGCCGAGAGCGAGGAGCTGATCGATCTGGGCGCGATCAACCTGAGCCACGAGACGAGCCCCTCGGCCAACGGGGTCTCCATCAGCGGTCTCGAGCTGCCCGAGGGCGTGACGAAGAGCATCGTCCTGCCCTACAAGACGAGCATCTGCGCCATAGACGACTCGGACTTCATCGCCGCCAACGTCGCCGCGGCGCTTGACTGCCTGAAAGACCTCCGCAGGATCACGTGGGCCGCGAGGACCGGCAACAAGTGCGATTCCGCGGCGCCTGTGGCGGCGGTGGGCGCGGACGGCAATCCCCTGCCGCAATACACCTGCGAGCGGTTCGAGCGGGACGGGACGACGTACGTGGTGATGAAGGGCTTCGCCCATAGCACCGCGTTCACGATAGCGGACGAGGACAACGACGCGGTGCTGGACGAACACGACAAGTGCCCCGGGACGGCCGATTGGCGCGCCGCGGCGAGGCTGAACCCCGGCCACTACGACTCCTCGAACCTGGACCCGGCGACGACCTACGGGTGCGCCTGCGACCAGATCCTGTCCCGCAAGCCCGGCAAGAACCTGGGAGAGTACAAGTCCGGCTGCTCGCAGGGAACGCTGGACGTCTGGACGAGCCAGACGGGCTGGAGCCGGTAGGGGATTCCGATACGTAGAAAGCCGGCGATTGAACTCCCGGCCGCGGATTCGGGGCGGTAATAGGGTGTCGAGTTTTTGTCGACTTTTCCCTTGAAGCGGCGGTCCCCCCGTCGATGGATGAGGCGAAAAGGCCGCGTCTATAGTATCCCGAAGCTTGCATCCTCCGGCGAGGATGCAAGCGTGATAGGTCAGGGATTATTAGGGAAATTTGGAGCGGGCGAAGGGAATCGAACCCTCGTCTAAAGCTTGGGAAGCTTTCGTTCTACCACTGAACTACGCCCGCATCAGCGGCGATGGCCGCGCCCTAAGTATATCACACTTTCCGCGCCGGCCGCGATACTCGGACTCAGACCTTGAGCCCGGTCCGGGCCGCGGCCTCCAGGGCTTGCGCGAGCCGCCGCAAGCCGGCGTCCGTCTCGCCCTGGATGCGGACGTAGACGGCGCGCCGCCCGGCTGAATCGAGCGCCTGGAAGTCGCCGAGGGCCTGGGCCGTCACCAGCTGGCCGAAGGTGAGCCCGGCGCCGGGGATCTCCAGGTCGGGGCCGCCCTCGCGCGAGAGCAGCAGGAAGAGCCCGGTGTTAGGTCCTCCTTTGTGGACCTGGCCGGTGGAGTGCAGGTAGCGCGGCCCGTAGCCCGCCTGCACCGGCAGGTTGGCCGCCCGCGGCAAGGCGACGCGGAGCTCCTTGAGGGCCCGCTCATGGCGTCCGTCCGAGGCCAGGTAGGCGAGTATCCCCGCGTAGTCGCCCGGTCTTGATTCGGCGAGGAACCGGGTCAGAGCCTCGTCGAGGCTCAGTCCCCCGGTGGCCGCACCCATTTCCTCGAAGGAGGCGCGCGAGAACGAGAGGGTCAGCCCGTCGCCTGAGGCGTGGCTTTCAGCTTGGGGCAGGGCGCCGCTGCTCTTGAGCTCCGCGAGCAGGGCCTTGGTCTTGTTTTTCGCCGCCTGCACGTCCGGCTGGTCGAAGGGGTTGATGCCGAGCGCGTGCCCCAGGACCGCGGTGGCGATCTCCCAGCGGAAGAACTCGGCCCCGAGATCGAGCGGGTCGGACAGGCTCAGCGTGAGGACGGGATGTCCCCCCTCCTTGAGGCTTTTCGCGGCGTCCTCGACGTCCTTGCCGGCGGAGCCCTCGAGGCGGATGTGCGCGAAGACCCTGTCCTCGCCGTAACGGCCGGGCTCGCGAGGGGGCTCGCCGGCGACGGGCACGACGCCCTTGCCCTCCTTGCCGGTGCTCTCGGCGATCAGCTGCTCGAGCCAGAGTCCCAGGCTTTCGATCTCCGGGGAGACCAGGAGCGTCAGCTTGTCGCGGCCCTGCCGGGCGTGCTCGCCGAGCGCGAGGCCGAGCGAAAGGCCGGGATTGTCGGCCGAGCCCGGAGCGCAGGCCTCCGCCATCGTCTTCGCCCGCGCCAGGAGCGCCTTCACGTCCACTCCCATGAGTGCGGCCGGTACCATGCCGAAGTAGGAGAGCGCCGAGAAGCGCCCCCCGATGTCGGGGAAGTTCAGGAACGTCCGGAAGAAACCCTTCTCCTTGGCGAGGGCTTCTAGGCGCGAGCCGGGGTCGGTGATGGCCGTGAAATGCCGGCCAGCCGCGTCCCCGACGGCCGCCTTCACCTTGGCGAAGAAATAGTCGAAGAGGCGCAGGGGCTCGGTGGTCGTGCCCGACTTGCTCGCGACGATGTAGAGCGTCTTGGCCGGGTCCGCGGCCTTCTCCATGGCGGCCACGGTCTCGGGCTCGGTGCTGTCGAGGACGTGGAGGACGGGATAGCCCTCCCTCGCCGGGAAGGTCCGGCGCAGGACCTCGGGGGCGAGGCTCGAGCCACCCATCCCGAGGACGACGGCGTGCTCGAAGCCGGCGTTGCGCGCCTCGTCGGCGAAAGACTCCAGCTCCTCGGTCCGCTCGGCCATCACCTCCGGCATGCGGAGCCAGCCCAGGGAGTTATCGATCACCTTCCGGTGCTCGGGCTCGCTCTTCCAAAGGGAGGCGTCCTTGTCCCATATGCGGCGCATCGGGTCGGCCGAGGGCTCCGCCGGGGCGGGCGAGTCCTGCGCAGCGGGGGCCGGCGACTCCCGCAGCGTCCGCGCCTTCTCCGCCAGATGGCCGAGCAAGGACGCGAAGGAGTCCGCGAACGCCTTCACACCGGCCGCCTCAAGCTCGTCGGTGACCGCGGCGAAGTCTATCCCCGCTGTCTTGAGGGCCTCCAGGTGGGCGCGCGCGCCGGCCACGTCCTCGACGATGCTCTCGCGGAGCTTGCCGTGGTCGCGGAAGGCGTCCCAGGTGGCGGGCGGGATCGTGTTGACGGTGTCGGCCCCGATGAGCTCCGACACGTAGAGGACGTCGGAGTACTTGGGGTCCTTGGTGCCCGTGCTCGCCCACAGCGGGCGCTGGAGGCGCGCGCCCTTCTTGCGCAGCACCTCGAAGCGCTCCGAGCCGAATATCTGCCGGAACAGGTGGTAGGCGGTCTTCGCGTTGGCCACCGCGGTCTTCCCCCTCAGGGGCGAGCCCTCGGGCAGCAGCTTGTCCACGGCGGTGTCGATGCGGCTCACGAAAAAGCTGGCGACCGACGCGACGTCGCTCAGCGGCCGGCCGCCCGCGTCGAGGCGCTCGAGCCCCGCCAGGTAGGCGTTCGCCGCCGCCATGTAGCGCTCCAGCGAGAAGATGAGGGTCACGTTGACGTTGATCCCCTCCGCGATGGCCCGCTCGATGGCCGGCAGGCCCTCGCGCGTGGCCGGGATCTTGATCATGACGTTCTTCCGGTCGACCGCCTTGAACAGCCGCCTTGCCTCCTCGACCGTCCCGTCGGTGTCGTTGGCGAGCGTCGGGGAGACCTCCAGGCTGACGTACCCGTCCGTCCCCCGGGCGCTCTCGTAGACGGGACGGAGGACGTCCGCGGCGTCGCGGATGTCCCGGATGGCGAGCCGCTCGAAGAGCGCCTTGGGATCGTCGAGGCCCTCCGCGACGGCCTCGCGCAGGAGCGGGTCGTAGTCGGAGCTCTTGGAGATCGCCTTGTCGAAGATCGTCGGGTTCGACGTCACGCCCGCGACGCCGTCCTCGTCGATCATGCGCTTGAGGCTTCCGGAGTCGAGCATCTCCCGGCTGATCATGTCCATCCAGGGGCTCTGCCCGAACCGCCGCAGTTCTTTCAAGGGGTTGCTCATGGTGTTCTCCTCCGGCTTGGCCGTCAGGTCCCGGCGAGCTTCAGGAACTCGTCGCGGGTGCGCGCGTCGCTTCGGAAGCAGCCGAGCATGGCGCTGGTGATCGTGGGCGAGAGCAGGCTTTGGGCGCCGCGCATCTCCATGCACAGGTGCCGGGCCTGGATCACGACGCCGACGCCGCGCGGCTTGAGCTTTCGCTCCAGGGTCTCGGCGATCTGCTGGGTCATGCGCTCCTGCACCTGGAGCCGGCGCGCGAAGACCCGCACGATCTTTGGGATCTTCGAGAGGCCGACGATATGCCGGTCCGGCACGTAGGCCACGGCGGCCTTCCCGAAAAATGGGAGGAGATGGTGTTCACACATCGAATAGTAGATGATGTCCTTCACGAGGACCATCTCGCTGTAGTCGACCTCGAAGAGCGCTCCGTTGAAGACGGCGTCTACGTCCTCCCGGTAGCCGCGGGTCAGGTCCTTGAGGGACTTCTCGACGCGCTCCGGCGTCTTGAGCAGGCCCTCGCGCTCCGGGTCCTCGCCGAGGGCCTCGAGGATGTCCCGAACGGAGTCCGACACGGAGGGGGCGTGGGTCTTGGGCATCTCAGAGGCTCGTCAGGTACTCGAGCATGGTCCGGACCATCGTCCCCGTGCCCCCGGGAGGGCAGTAGGAGTGGCCGTCGCTCCAGGCGGTGCCGGCGATGTCGAAGTGGATCCAGGGAGTCCCGTCCACGAACTCCTGGAGGAATATGCCCCCGATGATGGCGCCTCCCTCGCGGCCCTTGCCGATGTTCTTGATGTCGGCGATCCTGCTCGTGATGTGCTTCCGGTAGTCCTTGACGAGCGGCATCTCCCAGATGGGCTCGCTCGTCTTGTCGGCGACGGCCAGGACGCGCTTAAGGAGGGCCTTGTCGTTGGTCATCGCGCCGGTCACCCGGTCCCCCAGGGCGATTAGGATGGAGCCCGTGAGCGTCGCCAGGTCCATGAGCACGTCGAGCTTCTGCCTCGCGGCGTATGCGAGGGCGTCGGCGAGGACGAGCCGCCCCTCGGCGTCGGTGTTGAGTATCTCGATCGTCTTGCCGTTCATGGCCCGGACGACGTCGCCCGGCTTGATGGCGTCGCACCCGGGCATGTTGTAGGCCAGGGGCGTGAAGCCGTGGACCTCCGCGCGGACGCCGAGGCGGGGCAGCACCTTGAAGATCGCGAGCACCGCGGCCGCCCCGGCCATGTCCATCTTCATCATGGCCATGTGCGGCGGGCGCTTGAGCGAGAGCCCGCCGGAGTCGAACGTGATCCCCTTGCCGGCGAGCCCGACGCGCTTGCGGGCTTTACCCTTGGGCTTGTACACGAGATGGACGAAGTACGGGGGCGCCGAAGAGCCGCGCGCCACGCTCAGGAAGGACCCCATCCCGAGCTTCTCGGCCGCCTTCTTGTCGATCACCTTCACGCTCAGGCGCGGGCCGGCGAGGCCCTCGGCCAGGCGCGCGAGCGCCTCCGGCGACTTGTCGGAAGGCCCCCGGTTGACGAGGTCGCGCGCCGCGAAGACGGCCTCGCAGAAGAGGGTCGCGCGGGCCGCTGCGCTCTTGAAGCGGGCGCGCTCCGGGGCGCGTCGGGCCAGCAGGCGCACGGTTTTAAGCTTGGGCTCCGCGTCCGGCCGCTTGTATCGCAGGAACACGTAGGAGCCCAGGAGCAGCCCCTCGGCCAGCGGGGCCGCCAATCCCGCCGGGGGCGACACCCAAAGGGTCTCGAAACGGCTCTTGGCGGCCCTGTAGATGTGGCCGCCGCAACGGCGCAGCGTCTCGCTGTTGAACGCCTTGCGCTTGCCGAGGCCGACGATCAGGTACGGCCGCACGACCGTCCCGTCGGAGGCCCGCAGCGAGACGGTCTCGCCGAGCTTCGCGTGAAAATCCTCCTCCTCGCAGCGGGTCTTCAGCGCCTTGAGGAGCTTGTTGGGCAGCAGCCGGGCGTCTACGATGCCTCCGTCCGAGAAGGCGAAGAGGACGAGCGGGTCCTGGGTCGCGTTGAGTCCGGTGAATAGACCGGCATCGATCGAGAGCATGAAATCTCCCCTTGGTGTCTTGGATCGCCCCGGCAACGGCGGCAGCGTATACGGATTATATAAAAATGGCCTTTATCGGTCGAAGAGGAAGCGGGAGAGCGCCATGCCCCCGACGGCGCCGGCCAGCGGCCCGACCCAGTAGACGTAGTGCTGGGACCAGAATCCCGTGACCACGGCGGGGCCGAAGGCCCGGGCCGGGTTCATCGCGGCTCCCGTCAGCGGGCCCGCGACGAAGGCGGCGGCCGCGGCCACGGCGCCGACGACGATCGCCCGGGGCGCGACCGAGGGCATGCCCGTGTCCTCCGTGGCCCGATAGGCGGCCACGGCCAGGAAGAAGGTGATGACGGCTTCCAGAAGCGTCGCGGAACGGAAGCCGACGGCGGAGGCGAGAGGGGTGCCAAGGTAGGGAGGCTCCCCGGCCAAGAGGAGGTGGGAGAATATCTGCTTCAGCAACAGGGCGGCCAGGACTGCGCCCAGAAGCTGGCAGAGCAGGCACAGAGCGGCTTTCCCGATCTCGACGCGTTTCAGGCACGCGAGGGCGATCGTGAAAGCCGGGTTGAACAGGCCGATGGAGTAGGGGCCGAAGACGCCGAAGACGGCCGCCAGGGCGACGCCTTGCGCCATGGCGATCCCGGCCGGGCCGAGGGCCCCGTCCAGCGAGGCGTCCGTGCAAACGGCGCCCGCCACGAACAGGACCCACGCGAAGGTCCCCATCAACTCGGCGAGAAAGGCGCGCAGGTTGCCGGCCAAGGGTTCCTCCGCTAGCTCGCGCCGACGAGGTCCGCGCCGGCCCGCTTCCCTTCGTGGTGCCGCAGGCTCACCTGCACGGCCACCTGGCCGGCCAGCTTCCGGAAGGCGGCCGTCGTCGGGCTGTCGGGATGAGCGAGCGCCATGGGGGTGCCGGTCTCCCCCGACTCGCAGACGGTGGGGTCGAGCGGCACCGATCCGAGACGCGGGATGTTGTGCATCTCGGAGAGCTTCTTCGCGCCGCCCTCGCCGAAGACCCGCGAGGTATTCCCGCAGTGCGGGCACGCGAAGACGCTCATGTTCTCGATGACGCCGAGGATCGGGACCTTGAGCTGCTTGAACATCGCCACGGCCTTGCGCACGTCGGAGAGGGCGATCGACTGCGGCGTCGTGACGATCACCGCGCCGGTGAGCGGGGCCGTCCGGCACAGGCTGAGCTGGACGTCCCCGGTGCCCGGAGGGAGGTCCACGATCAGGTAGTCGAGCTCCCCCCAGCGCACGTCCTTCAGGAACTGGATGACGGCCCCGTGCAGCATGGGCCCGCGCCAGATGGCCGGGCTGTCGGGGTCCATGAGGAACCCCATCGAGAAGAGCTTCACTCCGTGGGCCTCGGCCGGCGCGATTTTGTCCTCGCTGTCCGGCTTGGGGACGTAGTCGCGGACACCGAACATCTGGTGCTGGTTCGGGCCGTAGACGTCGGCGTCCAGGAGTCCGACCGCGGCTCCCTCCTTAGCCAGCGACACGGCCAGGTTGGCGGCCACGCAGGATTTTCCCACGCCGCCCTTGCCGCTGCCCACGGCCAGCAGGTTCTTGACTCCCGGCGGCAGGGCGCGCTCCAGGCGGGCGTCCTTCTTGACGGCCGCCGTCATGTTGATGTCCACGGCCTTGACGCCGGGGACCTTGAGCACGGCCTCGCGGGCGGCGTTCTCCATCTGCGACTTGAGCGGGCAGGCGGGAGTGGTGAGAACGAAATCGAAGCGGACCTTGCCGTTCTCGACGGAAAGGTCGCGGACCATCCCGAGGGAGACGATGTCCTTGCCGATCTCGGGGTCCTGGCAGGCGCTGAGGGCCTTGAGTATGTTTTCTTTCGTCGTCATGAGAATATGGTACCAAAAGGGCCGTGTGTATAAAAGCCGCGGTATTTCAACGCAAGAGGGTGTCTGGCGTTGCGTTGTTGCGTTATCCCCGTCGGCGGGAGCAAACAACGCAACAACGCAACGCCAGACACTTAGACTCCTAGAACCGGTATGAGAGGGAGACGCGGTGGGTGTGGCCGAGCACGCCGAAGGGGACCCAGGCGTAGTCGGCCCCGAAGTCGCGCAGCTGCATTCCGGCCCCGAAAGTGATCCCGGCCATGCCGTCGAGGTCCCCCGAGGAGGTCCTCCCCGACCATCCCCCCCGGACGGCCGTCGAGAGGCCGTCGTCGATCTCGAACGTCGCTTCCGTCCCGAAGGCGGGGTAGGGGTCGTTGTCGCGCGGGACGACGATGTCGAACGAGACGAGCCACGGGCGCGCGGCCCTGATGCTCTGGCCGATGCGGAAGGTGGTCGGCAGCGGGGCGCTCTGCTGGTGGAAGCGCAGGCTCCCGCCCAGGTTGTGCGCGCTGAGGGCAAGGACGTATGGGCGGTCGACCACGTGCAGGCGGAGCCGGAGTCCGGCGTCCGCGGCGCCGGTGCGCGCGCTGGCCTTGATGGTGGAGTTGATGTATTTCACCGTCAA
Organism: Elusimicrobiota bacterium; assembly: GCA_043819795.1. GTDB lineage: Bacteria > Elusimicrobiota > Elusimicrobia > UBA1565 > UBA1565 > JBDREN01. Next base: position 21,867 of record JBDREN010000182.1, on the reverse strand, counting down.
CCCGAGGTCGAGGATTTCCGTCAGCGTCCCCCCCCACCCGACCATGAAGGCGGCGTCGGTGGGCGTGAACGTGCCGCCCGTCTTGGCGCCGGTATTGTTGACCTCCTCGATCTCGCCGGCGTTGAGATAGAGGGCGCCGACGGCGATAGCACCCAGGCCGCTCGGGCGCAGCAGGCGCCGGCGGTGCCGGATGACGGGCTGCACGGGAAAGGCGGCTGCGATGAAGCCCAAGAAGACGTCCTGATATAGGAGAGCGCCCGTGCCGGCCACGTGCCGCCGGGTGAGCTGCGAGAGCCCGGCCGGGTTCCAGTGGATGGCCGCGGCGTCGTCGGCCACCGCGGTCATGGCGTCTCCCATGGCCATTCCCCGCGCGTCGGCCCCGAACTTCAAAAACTCACCCGAGGAGGTCCCCGCCTTGTCCGACGCGAAGGCCGCCGGCGCGCTCGCGTTCAGGAGGCCGATAAGCGTCAGTAGAATCACCGGCGTTGTCGCCGCTGTTTTTCGCGATGAGGACATTCCGAAAATCGCGCGGCGATTCTCCGAAGGTGCGATACCCCCGCTGGGAACCGCTGTTTTTCGCGATGAGGACATTCCAAGAATCGCGTAGCGATTCTTGGAATGTCCGAACAGGTCGTTCATGATCATCGTTCTATCGCGAACTTGACGATGGTCGTTGACCCGTCATCGCCCTTGACGTACGCGAAATACACCCCACTAGCCACCTTGCGGCCGGCGCCGTTCTTGCCGTCCCAGACGAGCGCGCCCGCGTTAGGCGACCTGAACGGCAGCTCGACGACCATCTCCCCGGACAAGGTGAAGATGCGCACCGTTCCGGAGGTGGGCAGCTTCCCAAAGGCCAGTCCGCTGCCCTGCCCCACAACCTGGGCCGAGTCGAAGTCTCCCCCGCTTCCCGGCTTCCACGGCACCGGATAGGCGAACGCGCCCTCCGCGTTCGGCTGGATCTGGGTCGGGCCGAAGAGGGCGAAGACCGAGAAGTGGATGGTCCCGCCGTGCACGCGCTTCTGCGCGGTGTCCACGACAAGCGGGCTGAGCTTCTCCCACCGCCCGGATACGGCGGGGTTCAAACGGTACATCTCCAGGGTCCTGACCGGGACCGGGGGAGAGGTCCCGTCCACGAGCAGGTTGCCGTCCGCGTCTGGGTAGGGGATCGTCACCGTCACCGACGATCCTAGCTCGCCCGTGAAGGCCGAGCCTCCCACCTTGGGTACGATTTCGATGATGCTGTCCGGAACGAGGGTGAAGTCTTGGCCGCTCGCGTCGGCCGGCGGCGACGCGATCCCCTCCGCGACGGTGAGAGGGCTGACGTTGATCGGGCTGGTCAATGGATTCGAAGACACGAGAATCACGGCGTTTGCGCCGAAGGCGTCCGGCGGGATCGTCAGACGGATGCCTTCGTTCGGCGAAGGGATCGTCACCTCCGCCGGCCGGACCGAAGCGAAGCCGGAGGATACTTCGGAGGCTGAAAGGACGCGGGTGGAAAGGTGGACTTCGTCGATGTCGCCCTTGAAGCCGCGGTTGTAGGAGCCCGCCGACTGCTGCCGGTTGCCGATCGCGAGGTCGTGGACGTCGTTGCGCCGCGCGGCCGGAGCGAGGGCCGTGGAGGCCGACAGCCCCCCGTCCACGTAGAGGCCGAGCGAAGCGCCGGCGCCCGCCTCGTAGACCCCGGCCAGGTAGGTCCAGGTCCCGGGCCGGACGGTCTGCGTGGATGTCACGGAGTAGAGCGCCGTGCCCGCGTCCCGGACCGAGAAGCGCCATCTGCCGAACGCGTCGATGTCCAGCGCGAAGGACTCAAAGGTGCCGCTCCCCTTGACCACGATGCCCGCGTCCAGGCTTTGGGCGAGCTGGCTCGGCCTGACCCAGGCCTCGACGGAGAGGTCGCCGGTCGTGCCGAGGGTCGCGCTGTGAGGCACGCGGCAGAGGGTGTCCTGGATCCCGGTGAACCTCACCGCGTAGCCGAAGCCCGACATGCCGGTCGTATAGCTCGGGGTGGAGCATCCCACGTAGGAGCAAGCGAGCGCCCCGTGGTTGGCGTAACCGGACGAGTCGATGACGACCTCCGTCGCCGTCCCGGAGGACTCGTCGAAATGCCAGACCGCCACGGTCCCATCGGGCGGGGTGTAGGGCGTCGCCGGCGTGCCCGTCGTGGAGACCGCGCTGTAGTTCGCGGTGCGCGTGCTAACCGGCGTGTCGTAGGCGGTCTCCTTATCGTTGCCGTTTCGGGCCCGGACGCGGATCCAGTAGAGGCTTCCCGGCAGCAAGCCGCGGAGCAGCGCTGAGTTCGTGTTCACGCCGACGGACTTCACGATGTTTCCGAACGTCGAATCCGTGGCGACGAAGGTCTCGTAGTTGGTGCCGCCCGGGTTCGTGTTGGCGGACCAAGAAACGGCGATGGTATCAGTGGTGGCGCTGACCACGGCGGTCCCGCCGGGCGCTTCGGCGAGCGTGTAGACCTTCGCCGCCAGCGGGCTGAATGGGCTGCTGCCGGAGGCGTTATCGGATCTGAGTCTAGCCTGGTAGCCTTCGTTCGTCTGGAGGCCCGTGGCGATGAAGCTCGTCGCGCCCGTCACGGCGAGCGTGCCGCCGGTCGAGCTCTCCAGACTGTAGCTCGTCGCCGTGGGGACCGCGCTCCAGGACCAGGCGATCGAGGAGATGCCGAGGGCTTCGCCATTCGGGCTCCCCGGGGCCGGCGTGAGGGTAGGGAAGCTTCCCTGGTCGAAGGCGGTGAACTCGGCGCCCCGGAAGTCCGAGGAGCGTCCGTTCTTCGCGCGCACGCGCACGTAGTAGGTCGTATTCGGGAAGAGGCCCGTGAGCCCGGCCGATGTGGCCGTGTGGTCGTCCTCGATGCGAACCGGGCTGGAGATGAGCGTGGCGAAGTTGTCCGTGGACAGGCTCAGCTCCCAGCGCGTGTAAGACGGGTTCTCGCTGTTCCAGGAGACCGCGGCGCCGCCGGTCGAGATGCCGGTGAACGATATTCCGCTGGGGGCGGCCGCCAGGGTGTAGACGGTCGTGGGCGGAGTCAGGGCGCTCTCCCCGTAGTCGTCGACCGCGGCCACCTGGCGGCCGTAGAGCGTGTTGGTGCTCAGATCGGGCTCAGTGTAGAAGCCTCGGCCGTCGAAGCCTTGGGCCAGCGGGCCCGTCGTCAGGCTATGGTCAAAGGCATCGTAGAGCCTGAACTGGCCGCTCGTGCCGCCGATCAGGCAGAGCCGCGACCCCCTGCTCCAGCTCCAATCGATCGTGTCGACGCCCGTCGCCTGGGCGACGGGCAGCGCGGGGGTGGACGGGGGCGTCTCGCTTACGTTGGTGATGATCGACCGCCGGATCGTGTTCCCGGCCATGTCCTGGAACGAGAACCGGACGAAGTTGGCGGGCCCCGACGACAGAGGGACGCCGTTGACGGTCACCGTGGTCACGCCCATCCAGCCGTTGTCGGCCGATGTGGGGAGGTAGTGGCCGCCCGCTCCGGTGGAAAGGAGAACGGTCGTAAAGGAACTGGTCGTGCTCTGCGTGCTGTAGTCGAAGCGGCCGCTGTAGTAATCGTTGGCGACCTCTTTCTCGAGGATCGCGCCGTTGAGAACGCGCACCTCGTCTATCTTCCCCCGGAAGGTCTCGCTCGTGCCTCCCGAGGCGCGGTAGCCGACGAATAGATGGCGGTCCGTCGCCAGCGTGCCCGCGACGAGGCCTCGATGAGCGACTTGGTCGTTGTTGTGGAAGATGTAGATGTCGGCCCCCGTATATACGAACGTCACGAGCTGCCAGTCGCCTGAGGCCGTGACGTGACCTCCCTCGGTCTGGAGGGGAGGGCGCGTGAAGTTGTTCGTGTCGATGATGGTCGCGTATAGGTCCCCGTCTTTTCCCACGGAATGCCAGAGGGAGACGCCCTCCTCCGCCGCGTTGTTGTACTCCAGGATCGGGTAGCCTCCGGAGGATGAGTCGACGGTGTCCGGGTTGATCCAGGCCTGGAGCGTCAGCTGGTACGTCGCGCCGAGCGATGTGCTCTGCGTTAGCTTGATGTTGTCCGACGTTTCAGCGAAGATGCGGCAGCCGTCCCCGGCCTTGCCGGTGAAGCCGTCGCCGTCCACGCAGGCGCTCGTTCCAGCGTCCGCCCCGTTGTTCGAATACGAGCTCGAATCGATGAAGACACTGGCGTTGCCTTCGTCCAGATGCAGCAGCAGCACGGTCGAGGCGAACCCCGAGTCCCCCCCCACGTGGATGGAGCGTCCGAAGCGGAGGCCCGAGGTCGAACGGTTGACGCCGGTCCAAGTCCCGGCGTCCTGGACCGTGATCCGGAAGTTGGGGGTGCCGGTCGTGGTCGTCACCGCGTTGTCGTGCCAGTTGCCTTCGCAGTCGGTGACCGAGTAGCCCGTCACGACGGGCGCCGTGTTGTCGAACGAGCGTACGGGGACCGCGGCCAGGGCCGGGAGCGCCGCGGCGAGCCATAGCGTCCGGAAAGCCTTGGAGAGTCTCATTGAGCGGCGGGTCTCTTCCCGTTAGGATAACATGGAAAATGCCTTGTATTCATTACGGAACTATTAATAGTGGGAGGCGAGGAACAGCAGGGCGTCGCGGCGGCTCTTGATGCTGCCTTCGGCCTGCGCCTCCTGGATCGAGCGGAGAACCTCTCCCACCCGCGGGCCCGCGGAGATGTTAAGAGCGCGCATGACGTCGCGGCCGTCGACCAGGCGCTTGGGGCGCACCGTCTCCGGGCGGTGGAAGTAGCGGTCCATCAGGAGGGATATTGTTTGCAGGTGGTAGAGGGTCTTCCGCGTCTCGGGAGAGCGGACGCACGAGTGCCGGAACGTGTGCGGGTCCGCCGTCACGTGCTTCAGGACGGCGCGCAAAGACGGCTGGGAGAGATAGCTCGCGTGGTCGGCCCAGCACAAGAGCAGCAGGTCCGGGCCGCGCGGCCCCAGGTCTCGGAAGAACCGGAACACGGCCTTGTCGGTGATGATCTTGTTGGCCGCCAGGTTCCCGGGGCGCAGGTGGTGGGCGACGATGGTCGAGAGCCAATCGATCTCCTCGCGGGTGAAGCGCAGGCGCCGCAGGATGGCGGCGACCATCTCCGCCCCGCGCGCCTCGTGGCCGAAGAAGCGCAGCCTTCCGTCGATGCGCCGGGCGCAGGGCGGCTTGGCCACGTCGTGGAGGAGCGCCGCCAGGCGCAGGAGAGCTTTGTGGCGCTCCCTTCCGCCCAGGGCCGCGTCCAGGGTCGCGCTCAGCGGCTCCGCGAGGCCCGGGTAGACCCGCTCGAGCTCCGCGAGGAGGAAGTCGAGGCGCTCGACCGCGGCGATCGAGTGCTTGAGGACTCCGCCTTTCCCGTAGTAGACCTCGGCGCACGGCCGCGACTTCTCGAGCTCGTCGAAGATGACGGTCAGGAGTCCCGCGTCGTCGAGCTTCCGGATCCAGGGGGCCGACTCGGGCACCGATAGAAGGTCCATGAGCTCGGCGCGGATCCGCTCGGGCGCGCTGGCCTTGAGTCGTCTGCGGTGGGTCCGGATCCAGTCGAGGGTCCGTCCCTCCAGCCGGAGACCCAGCTGGGCCGCCAGGCGGAACGCCCGCAGAAGCCGGAGCGGGTCCTCCTTCAGCACGCGCTCCGAGGTCGCGCGCAGCAGCCTCCGGCGCAGGTCCGCCAGGCCGTTGAAGGGGTCGAGGAGCTCGCCCGAGCCGATGGGAAGCGGCGCGGCCATGGCGTTGACCGTGAAGTCCCGCCGAGCCAGGTCCTCGGCTATGTCCCTGCCCTGGATCTGCGCGACGTCGATCTGATACCCGATGTCCCCCGCCCCGCTCGCCCCCGCTCGCGGGACGATGCGGTACACCTGGGTCGCCTCGTGCAGCACGAAGCAGGATCCTCCCACCCGGCGGGCGATCCGCCGGGCGAGCCCCTTCGCCGAGGTCGACGCCGTCCCGGCGACCGCGAGATCCACGTCCACGACGGGCCGGGCGCGTTTGAGCGCCGCGTCCCGCAATACCCCCCCCACCAGATAGACCGCGCCACGCGCGCTTCGCAGCGTGTCCGCGAGGGAACGCAGGACGGGTTCCTCCTGCAGGGTTTTGAGCCAGGCGGGTATCACGCTTTGCGCTTCTCCAACTCCTTCTGGCGCAGGACGCGCTTGAGTATCTTCTGGAGGGCGTTCTTCGGGAGCTCGCTCATGATCTCTATATCGCGCGGCCGCTTGTACGGGTCGAACTTCTGCCTGCAGAACTTGTGGAGCTCGGAGGTGCCGGCCTGCGCGCCCTCCCGCAGCACCACGAAGGCCTTGATCCGCTCGTCGCCGGAGGCGTCGGGGACGCCGATGACGGCCGCCTCTTGGATGTCGGGATGGCTCAGCAAAGACGCCTCGATCTGGGCGGAGAACACCTTCAGGCCCTTGATGATGATCATGTCCTTCTTCCGGTCGCGGATGAAGAGGTAGCCGTCCTCGTCGATCAGCCCGATGTCGCCGGTCTTCAACCACCCGTCGGGCGAGACCGCCTGGCGGGTCGCCTCCTCGTTGTCGTAGTAGCCCTTCATGACGTTCGGGCCCTTGATGAGGATCTCCCCTTCCGCTCCGCCCGGCAGCTCCCGGCCCGCGTCGTCGACGATGCGTATCGAGACGTCCTGGATCGGGAGGCCCACGCTGCCGGCCTTGGGCCGGCCCGGCGGGTTGATGGTGGCCACCGGGGAGGTCTCGGTGAGGCCGTAGCCCTCGATGATGTCGCGGCCGAACGCCCGCTTGAAGTCCTGGAGGGTCGCGGGGCTCAGGGGGGCCGCCCCCGAGACGCAGATGCGGACCTTGCGGAAGAACCAGTAGCGCAGGATCAGGCCCTTGAGGCCCGCGGCCTGCTTGGCGAGCACGGCGTAGAGCTGGGGAACGGCCGCGAAGATCGTCACCTTGTGGCGCCCCATCTGCTTGAGCCAGGGCTTGGGCGGGGTGACCGACGCCGTGATGACGTTCTTCGCTCCCAGGCGCAGGGGGATGAGCACGCAGGCGGTCCAGGCGAAGGTGTGGAACATGGGCAGCAGCGTGATCGTCACGTCTTTCTCGGACATGGCCATCGCCCGGATCGAGGCGTCGCAGTTGGAGGTCAGGTTCGCGTGCGTGAGCATGACTCCCTTGGGCACGCCGGTCGTGCCGGAGGTGTAGAGGATGGAGGCGGTGGTGTCGCCGGCGATCTCGGCGCCGCCCTCGAAGGGCTCGTGCGATTCGATGAAGGGCCAGAAGCTGGCGACACCCGTGCCAGCGTCCCCCGTGTCGGCGCGCCCCCCGCGGGGGCGTGCCTCTGATCGGGGGGGCGATGCTGTTTCTTGGTTCTGTTCTTCCTTTGTCTTTAGGTCCGTCACCCACACATCCTTCAGCCCCGGCAGGCTCTCGCGCGCCTTCAAGAGTCCCTTCAGGAACTCGCGCTGGGTCACGACGCCCTTCGCGCCGCAGTGGTCGAGCATGAAGCGCAGCTCCTCGGCCTTCTTCACCATGAAGTTGATCGGGACGGCGACGGCCGCCAGGCGCGCGAGCCCGAGGTAGGCCAAGATGAAGGCCGGGTCGTTGCGGTGGACGATGGCCACGCAGTCCCCCCTCCTGATGCCTTTTGACCGGAAGGCCTCGGCGGCGCGCAATACGCTGCGCCGCAGCTCGCGGTAGCTCAAAGACGACTCCCCCCCGTCCGGCCCGGACGGATAGACGAGCGCGGTGCGGCCCGGATGCTTCGCGGCGGTGTCGTCAAGGAACGTGTTCAGGTTCATTCTCTTTGCCTCGGGTCCAGGATGTCGCGGAAGGCGTCGCCGAGCAGGTTCCAGCCGAGCACGAACAGGAAGATCGCGCCGCCCGGGATGAGGACGGTGTGCCAGTACTCGAGGGGGCTGCCCGAGGCGCCCAGGATCCAGTTGCGCGACATGGAGATCAGCTGTCCCCAGTCGGCGTAGCCGACCGGCGAGCCGAGGCCCAGAAAGCTCAGGGCCGCGGCGTAGAGCACGATGGCGCCGGTGTCCAGGGACGCGACGACGAGAACGGGGTAGATGGAGTTCGGGATCACGTGGCGGAAGAGTAGGCGCATGTCCCCGGCGCCGAGCGCGCGCGCCGCGAGGACGAACTCTCTATGCTTGACCGACAGGACGTCGCCGCGCACCAGGCGCGCGTACGACGGCCAGGAGACCGCCGCGATCGCGAGCACCACGTTGCCGAGGCTCGGTCCCCGGACGGTGACGATCACGACGGCGAGGATGATGCTCGGCAGGGCCATGACGACGTCGGTCAGGCGCATGAGGATCTCGTCGACCCAACCCCCGTAGAAGCCCGCGATCCCGCCGATGAGGACCCCGACGATCAGCGAGACGGCCACGACCGTGACGCCGATCTTGAAGGCCGTGCGGGTGCCCCAGACGATGCCGTAGTAGAGGTCGTACTGCTGCTCCGTCGTCCCGAAGAGGTGCTCCCTGCTAGGCGCCACCGGGTCGGGGCTGTAGCCGTCCTGGGGGATGAGGTAGGCGTCGCGCGCGTTCCTCTCGGGAGGGGCTAGGACCGGGGCGAGGGCGGCGACGCTCGCGAAGAGCACCAGCAGGCCGAGCCCGAACAGCGACAGGGGCTTGGCGGCCAGGCGCTTCCAGAGGTCTTCGAGAGCGGCGGTCATTTGAGTCGGATCCGGGGATCGACGACGGCGTAGAGCACGTCGGCCGTGAGGTTGCCGAAAACGAAGAGCGTGGACGTCAGGAGCGCCACTCCCATCACCCCCGGGATGTCGAGCTGCAGGGCGGCCTGCGCGACCCAGCGGCCTATTCCCGGATAGGCGAATACCGTCTCGGTGATGAGCACGCCGCCGAGGAGCTTCACGAAAAGGATCGACGCGACCGTGATGACGGGTATCCAGGCGTTGCGCCGCGCGTGGCGGTTGACGACCGCGCTCTCGGGCAGCCCCTTGGCCCGCGCCGTGCGGACGTAGTCCTTGCCGAGCTCTTCGAGCATCGATGAGCGCGTGATGCGCACCAAAAGCGCCATCGTGACGTAGGTCAAGGACGCCGCCGGGAGCACCAGGTGTCTGAGGGCGTCGAAGAAGACGCGCGGCTCTAGGTTCAGGATCGCGTCAACGAGGAGCGAGCCGGTGTAGGAGGCGAAGCCCCCGCCGTGTATGACGAGGTCCGTGGCCAGGCAGCAGCGTCCCGGCGGGAAGACCCTCAGGATCCCGTAGAAGACCATCAGGAGCAAGAGCCCCAGGACGAACGACGGCAGGGAATAGCCGGTGATGGACACGAAGCGCGAGAGGTGGTCGATCCATCTGTCCCGATGGACGGCGGATATCGTCCCGAGCCAGACGCCCAGCGCGAGGATGGGCAGGAAGGCGAGCACCGACAGCTCGATCGTCGCGGGGAAGAACGCCGCGATCGCGTCTCTGACCGGCATCTTCGCGGTCTCGGAATAGCCGAGATCGCCCTTGAGCACGCGCTTGAGCCAGCGCCCGTACTGCATGTGGAACGGGTCGCGCAGGCCGTGCTTCTGGATGACCGACTCCAACGCCGAGAGCTGGCGGGGGTCCTTGATGTAGAGCGAGGCCCGCATCTCGGGCGAGAGGGTGTGGAACAGCCCGAAGAGGATCAGCGTCACCCCGAAGAGGACGAGGGGCATGAGAGCCAGTCGTTTCAATACGTATCTAGCCATCGGGGTCTATGCGCGCCATCCTCAGGACTTCCATAGGTCGTAGAGCGGGCACATGTAGGGCGAGTTCGGATAGATGGGGTTGTAGACGTAGCCCTCGACCCGATCGCGCTGCGCGCGGTACGAGACGGAGTTGAGCACGAAGAGCGTGGGAACGTCTTCGTAGGCGATCCGCTGCAGGCGGTGGTAGAGGGCGCGGCGCTTGGCGGGGTCGGTCTCGGTCCGGGCCCGCCTGACGAGCCGGTCCGCCTCGGGGTTCCTGTAGCGCTGCAGGCGCGGGTAGTTGCCCTTCGAGTGCATGTAAGGGAACGCGAAGTTGTGGGGGTCCGGGTAGTCCGGGACCCATCCCAGGATGAACATCGGCAGCTTGGAGCTCTTCGACTGGTCGAGGTATGTGGACCACTGGATCGGGCGCGTGTCGATGCGGAACCTCGGGTTGACGCTCTCCACCGCCCGCTTGATCATGTTCGCGATCACCTCGCGCGGCTGGTTGCCCGCGTTGTAGGCCAGCGTGAACTTGAATCCCAGGCGCCAGAGCTCTCCGCCGTGCGCCTTCCTGAAGAAAGCCGCCGCCTTCTCGAGGTCGAAGGAGTAGGCGCGCTGGTCCGGGTTGTGCCCGAAGAGGCCTTTCGGGATGAAGCTGGACGCCCGGCTGCCCTTGCCCCGGTTGACGTCGCGTATGTATCCCCCGTAGTCGAACGAGTGGGCGAAGGCCTTGCGCACGTCTAGGTCCGCGAAGAAGTCCGGAGGGATGCCGTCGCCGTCCAGCCTGCCGGAGCCGACGTTCGGGTTCCCCTTGGCCTCGATCTCGAAGACGAAGAAGATCGCGGGGTTCATGTCGATGCGCGGTAGATCGTCGATGACCTCGACGCCTTCCAGGGACTTGACGAGGGGCTGGTGCAGGTAGTCGGCGTAGATCGAGTCCGCGTCGCCCGCGGCCAGCATCAGCCTGCGGGTCTGGAACTCGTCGACCCCCTTGATGACCGCACGCTCGAGCCTCGCCGGGCCTTTCCAGTAGCCGTCGAATCGGGCCAGGACGATCTCCTTGCTCCTCCTGTCCCAGCGCTCGAGCCGGAAGGGCCCCGTGCCGTTCGCCCGGTCGTAGAGAGGCGATTCGGTCTTCCCCGGGTTGTTGTGCCTCTCCCATGACTCCCGCGTGCCGTCCCACGCGCCGCGGGCGACGCACCACCGCTTGGAGAGCACCGGGGCCCAGGAGGCCAGGACGGTGAGGATTGGAGGGAAAGGCTCCTCGAGGGTCAGGACCACGCTGCCGCCCTCGACCCTCACCGCCGACGCCGCCCGGTCGTAGGCCTTGTCGATGGCGCGGCCGTCGTCGTCCCGCGTGGCCGGCAGCCCGGTAACGGGCTCGAGCAGGAGCGAGGACGGCCCGCCCGCCCGGTCGAAGAGCATGAAGCGCAAGAGGGAGTAGCGGACGTCCTCCGGCGTCACCTCCCCCCCCTCGTGGAACCGGACGCCCTTGCGTATGGGGAAGGTGTAAGTCCGGCCGTCGGCCGAGACCAGGCCGTTTTCCGCGCTCGGGACCGCCTCGGCGATCCGCGGCTCGAGCTCCGTGATGCTCGAGCCCTTGTAGTCTACCAAGGGCTCGTAGAGGTTGGCGATGATGTTGTGGCTCCCCGTGTCGTAGGACCAGGCGGGGTCCAGGCTGTCTATGTCGGAGATCGTGACGTGCACGTAGGTATGCTTGTCCTTGCTCCCGGAGAGGCGCTCACCGTCGTCCTTCTCAGCGCAGGCGAAGGAGAGCGCGGCGGTCAAGGGTAATAGAACGAGGAGCCTGGCCCTGATCATGCGGGTCTTCCGAGGCCGTTTCGGGAAAACGGCTTAGAATAATACCAATTCTGAAGCGAGTCCTGCGCGCCGCTCGTAGACATTCGGTGAACCCGTATTCCTGAAGACGGTTCCTTCCCGTATTCCTTGCGGATCTTGGATTTTGCGAAAAAACCAAACAGCCGGTTGTTCGCAAAATCCGCTTTCGGGAACGGTATTCTCCCGAAACGAGTGTCCTAGGTGGATATATGGGTTTACCGAAACCTTACTGTCGCTCAGCCCACCTTCTTGGGGTCGAAGGCGTCCTGGAGGGCGTCGGTGAAGAGGTTGAACGCCATCACCAGGATGAACAGGAGGACCGTGGCCCCGGTGACCTCCCACCACTTGCCGGCGAGCAGGTCCAAGCGGGCGTTGGAGATCATGAGGCCCCAGGAGGGCTCGCCCGCGATGCCGAGGCCCAGGAAGGATAGGATGACCTCGTTCTTGATGGCGGCGACGAAGTTCAGGGACATGAAGATGAAGATGAGGTGGCTGAGGTTCGGGATGATGTCGCCCGTGATGATTCGCCACTTGCTCGTGCCGAAGGACTCCGAGGCCAGGACGTACTCCATCTCCTTGAGTTTGCGCACCTCGGTCCGGACGTTGAAGTAGGTCCCCACCCAGAACGTGCATGATAGCGCGACCACGACCCCGGTGAAGCCCTTCCCGAAGGCGTAGGAGATGCTGACGATCCAGAGGATGAACGGGACCGAGCAGATGGACGTGTACACCCACAGCAGGAAGTCGTCGATCCGTCCGGGGAAGTAGCCGGAGATAGACCCCAGAAGGACCCCTATGAGGACCGAGAAGAACGCGACCAGGATGCCGATGGCGAAGGCCTGCTTGATGCTGTAGACGAGCTTGGTGAGGACGTCGGAGCCCTGGATATCGGTGCCGAGGACCGATGTCGCCTTGATCGTCGTCCACTCGGCGTCGTCGGGCGCGCCGGGCGGCGGGGACACGAACCACTCGTAGGCCTCGCCGGGCCGCACGAACTGCGGGCCGACAACCTTGGTCGCGTCCTCCAGCGTGCAGAAGAGCCCGGCCTTGACGCCCAGCGCTATGAGCGCGAAAAGCGCCACGACCCCGAGCCCGAGCATCCCGAAGCGGTCCCTGCGGAACTTGCGCAAGGACTTCCGGAACAGCGACTCCCCGAATCGCGGCTCCTTTCCCGCTCGTCCCTGCTCGCGGGACCCGGGCGTGGAAGGCTCACGCGGGCGCATCGGATCGGTCATCCCAGCTTCACCCTCGGGTCCGCGATGCTGTTGAGGATGTCGGCGACCGTGTTGGTCACGACCACGAGGAGCGCGATCAGCATCGTGAACGTCTTGATGACCTGAAAGTCGGCGCTCTGGATCGCGTGCAGCAGCTTGAATCCCAGGCCCGGGATGGCGAAGAACGACTCGAGCAAAAACGAGCCCGTGATGAGGAAGGGAAGCGTGACGACGTCGCGCGCGATGATGGGGGGCAGGATGTTCCTGAGCACGTGCTTGAACAGGATCGTGCGCGTGCCCGCCCCGTAGGCCTTCGCGGTGCGGATGTAGTCGCGGCTCATCTCCTCGACCGCGACCGATCGGAAGAACCGGGTGTTGTAGCCCAGGGCCACGAAGACCGAGATGAGGTTCGGCAGGAGGATGTACTTGACGCAGTCGGGGAAGCCCCGCTCGTAGCCGGTGATCTCGAAGACCTTGAAGCCGTGCTCGTACGGGAGGAAGGCCAGGAAGTACTGGCCGAAGATCATGACGGCCACGTAGGAGATCGCCATGCCGACGGTCGCGCCGATGATGATCAGCTTGTCGATGATCGTCCCGCGCCAGTAGGCGCAGACCAGGCCGAGGATGACCGAAAGCCCGGAGTAGAGCACCAGCGCCGGCAGCGTGATCGCGATCGACGGCCCCATCCCCTCCAGGAACATCTGCGAGACCTTCTGGTTGGATGAGAGGGAGTAGCCGAGATCGAGGGTCAGAAGCTCTTTCATCCCCCGCAGGTACTGCACGGGGAGCGAGCGGTCCAGGCCGAGCTGCTGGCGCAGGGCCAGGACGTCCTCTATCGTGGCGTTCTTCCCCAGATAAAGGTAGACCGGGTCGTCGCCGATGATATTGAAGATGACGAAGACCAGGACCGAGACCCCAAAGAGGGTCGGGATCATGGTCAGGAACTTTCGCGCGACATACGTCAGCATAGGCTTATGTGGATCACTCTTCCCAATTTTTGAGGTGGATGTACTTCGCGTGGTTGTGGATCATCTCCTCGGGTTTGAAGTTCAGGGTGCCGTGCGGGATCAGGTAGTCCCGCGTCCGGGCCATGGAGCCGATGAAGGGCACGTCCTCTATGACCATGGCGTTGATCTCTTGAAACAGGACGCTACGCCCCGGCGATTCGGGCATGACCGCGGCCCTCTCGTAGAGCCTGTTCACGGCCGGGTTGTCGTAGTTCGTGCCGTTGGAGCCCGGCGCCTTGTTCGGGCCGTAGACGAGCTGGACGAAGTTCTGGGCGTCCGGCCAGTCGCCGCCCCAGGCGAGCCCCATCATCTGGCAGCGCCGCTGCTTGATCTTCTGGGAGAGCTCCGCGAAGCGCATGGCCTCGAAGCGGATGTTGACGCCGATTTTCTTGACGTTGCGGATGAAGAACGCCGCCTGCACCATCGAGCGCGCGCCCTCGCCGCCGCAGAGCTGGATCGCGGGCAGCCCCTCGCCGCCGGGATAGCCGGCCTCGGCCAGGAGCTCCTTGGCCCGCTCGACGTCCGGGCCCTTATAGGGGTTCTCGACCTCGGGGTCGAAGCCGTTGACGCCGGGCGGGATGATGCCCGCGTAGACCTTGTTGAGGCCGCTGTAGAAGAGGTTGTTCTCCTCCTCGATGTCGTGGGCCAGCGAGATGGCCTGGCGGAGCTTCCTGCCCTTCTCCCCCCCCACGACCGGGTCCTCGCAGTTGAAGCCGTGGTAGATGAAGTCCAGGAGCGGAAGCGGGTGGTAGACATACCTCCTCGCGTAGGAGTCGGTCAGAATGCGCTCGCCCTTCTCGTTCTTTTGCCAGATGCGGAGGTTCCCCTTCCGGCTCTCGATCTTGAACACGTCCTCGGTGAACTCGCCCGGCACGCGGCCCCAGGCGAGCCTTCCCACGCGGAACTGCAGCCAGTAGGGCTGGGATTGGGAGAACTCGTGCACCACGACCTTGTCGGCCAACGGGAGGCGCTTGCCCGCGTCCTTCAGGCGTCCGGCCTTCCGGTCCTCTTCGGTTCCCTCGGCCGGGTAGGTGTCCGTCCGGTACTTTTCATTGCGGACCAGGGTGTACTTCGCGTTCTTCTGCCACTCGGCCAGGCGGAAGGGCCCGGTGCCGACCGGATGGTTGGCGAAGTCCTCCCCATAGTGCCGCGCGCACTCGAGAGGGTAGAGGGCCGTCCCCGGCATGGCGAGGATCCACATGATCTGCGGGAAGGGCTTCTTCAGCTTGATCCGCAGGGTATGGTCGTCGACGGCCACGAGCCCGGGGATCTTCGCGTCGTAGTCGAACTCCTCGTCCCGGTATCTCGCGCGCAGCTCGTCGAGCCCCGCGATGCGGTCGGCGACGAGCCACCAGCTCGTGGAGCGCGACTTGATGTCGGCCTTCCTGTAAAGGTTGGTGATGAAGTCCCGCGCCACGGCCTGGCGTCCTTTCCCGCCCGTGGCCTCGAAGCACGGGTCGTCGATGTAGCGCAGGCCGGGCTTGATCTTGATCGTGTAGGTGAGGCGGTCTTTCGAGACCTCGGGCATGCCCTCGGCCATGGCCGGGCGCAGCTTGTACGGGCGGACCAGGTACTCGTATTCGTAGAGCGTGTCGTACACCAAGTTCGCCAGGTCCAGGTCGTACATCGAGGCCAGGCTGTTGGGGTCGGATGAGCCGGCCACGGCCACGGCGCCGATATTCAGGACCTTCTTGCCCGCCCCGTCGTCCTTCTTGGAGCAGGCCGCGCTCAGCGCCAGGGCGAGCGCGAGCGCCGCGGCGGTCTTGGGGGTCACACTGGTGTAGTGAATCATAAATCCCTTGCCATTTGGAGGCCCGAGCCTGAGTCGATTTCGAGGCGCGACGAGGGCGCAATGCTGGAGCATTGTAACTGAGGAGCAACGTGGAAATCGGCCAGGATCGGGCTTCCCCTTCCCATAGCGTTTCGCTGCTGTCCGCAGCGAAACTCAAGGAGGAAGGGGGCGGGCGCTTTTGGCCTCTGGCGTCGTTGCTCGTCGCTTACATACCTAACGGTATGCGCGCTCCTCGCGCCTAGCCAGAGGCCAAAATCGACCGCCCAAATGTCAAGGGATTTATGATTCACTACACTAGATGGCATGCGACGAGATGCTCCTCCTTTCCGCCGGCCATGTTCCGGACCGCGGGCGCTTCGCGGCGGCAGCGCTCCTCCGCGATGGGACAGCGGGTGTGGAACACGCAGCCGGGCGGGGGCTGGATGGGGCTCGGGACGTCGCCCTCGAGGCTCTCCTTCTTCGAGCGCTTCCTCGGGTCCGCGATCGGGATCGAGGCGATGAGCGCTTTCGTGTACGGGTGCTTCGGGCCGGCGTACAGGGCCCTCGCGGAGGCCTTCTCCACGATGTGCCCCAGGTACATGACGGCCACCGTGGTGCTGATGTGCTCGACGACCGCCAGATCGTGCGCGATGAAGATGTAGGTGAGCTGGAACGTGTCCTTCAGCCGCGCCATCAGGTTGATCACCTGGGCCTGGATCGAGACGTCCAGGGCCGAGACCGGCTCGTCGGCGATGACCAGCTTCGGCTTCAGGATCAGGGCCCGGGCGATCCCGATGCGCTGGCGCTGCCCCCCGGAGAACTCGTGCGGGTAGCGGTTGGCCATCTTCGCGCGCAGCCCCACGATCTCCAGGAGCTCGGCCACGCGCTCGGCGCGCTCCGCCGCCGATCCCACGCCGTGGGTCCGCATCGGGGCGCGGATGATGTCCGCCACCGTCATGCGGGGGTTGAGGCTCGCGTACGGGTCCTGGAAGATCATGGCCATCTCCCGCCGCACGCCGATGAGCTGCCGGTCTCCGAGGCGCGCGATGTCGCGGCCCTGGAACACGATGTTTCCGCTGGTGACGTCGTAGAGCCGGATGACGGTCCGGCCGAGCGTGGACTTGCCGCAGCCGGATTCGCCGACAAGGCCGAGGGTCTCGCCTTTGCTCAGCGAGAAGCTCACGCCGTTGACCGCGTGGACATGCCCCACTACCCGCCGGAACACGCCCCCGTGGACGGGGAAGTGCTTGGTGAGGCTCCGGATTTCGAGGAGCGGCTCGCTCACGAGTCGCCTCCCAGCGGGAATAGGCAGGCGGCCGCGCGGCCCCCGCCGAGGTCGCGCAGCCCGGGGTCCTCCCTCCGGCAGCGCTCGGACGCCTTGAAGCAGCGGTCCGCGAAGCGGCATCCATCCGGCAGGTCGTGGATGTCGGGGACCATGCCGGGGATGGCGTTGAGCTCCTTGCGCTCTTCCTTGGCCGCGTCGTCGATCCTGGGGATCGAGTCGATGAGCCCCTTCGTGTAGGGATGCCTGGGGCCGGCGAAGAGCTCGAAGACTCCCCCTCCCTCGACGATCCGGCCGCAGTACATCACGAGCACGCGGTCGCAGGTCTCGGCCACCACGGCGAGGTCGTGGGTAATGAGGATCGTGGCCATGCCGATCTTCTTCTGGAGCATGTTGATCAGCTCGAGGATCTGCGCCTGGATCGTGACGTCGAGCGCGGTCGTCGGCTCGTCGGCGATGAGGACCTTTGGGTTGCACGAGAGCGCCATCGCGATCATGGCCCGCTGGCGCATGCCGCCCGAGAGCTGGTGCGGGTACTCGTCCACGCGCTTGTCGGGAGCCGGGATGCCGACCATCTCAAGCAGCTCGACGGCGCGCGCGCGCGCGCGCTTGGGCGCGAGCCCCTGGTGGCGGGCGAGGACCTCGCGGAGCTGATTGCCGACGGTGAATACGGGGTTGAGAGCCGTCATCGGGTCCTGGAAGATCATCGCGATCTCCGAGCCCCGCACGCGCTGCATCTGCGGCTCGGAGAGGGCGAGGACGTCCCTGCCGGCGACGCGGATCCGAGAGCCGCCCACGATCCGGCCCGGGGGATCGGGCACCAGCCGCATCAGCGAAAGGGCGGTGACCGATTTCCCCGATCCGGACTCGCCGACCAGGCCCAGCGTCTCCCCCTCCGCGAGGTCGAAGGAGATGCCGTCCACGGCCCGGGCTACGCCCGCTTCCACGTGGAACTCCGTCGCGAGGTTCTCGACGTCGAGGACCTTCTTCATGCGGCGTCCTCGACCAGGGCCGCCACGCTGGGCTTGGAGCCGAAGGGCCGCACCGGGCAGGCCGACCGGTGCCCGGGACGGACCTCCTCGAGAGGCGGCGCGTCGGTCCGGCAGGGGGCGAGCGCGTAGCGGCAGCGCGGATGGAACCGGCAGCCGGCGGGGGGCGTCAGGGGGCTCGGCACGTCGCCCGTCAGCAGGATGCGCGCGCGCTTCTTCTCGACGCCCGGGTCGGGCACCGGGACCGCCGAAAGCAGCGCTTCGGTGTAGGGGTGCTGGGGGTCTTCGAAGAGCTCCTCGGTCTCGCCGAGTTCCACGATGCGGCCCAGGTACATAACGCCCACTCGGTTGCACAGGTGCCGGACGACCGAGAAGTCGTGGGCGATGAAGAGGTAGGTCAGGCTGAACTCACCCTGCAGGTCCTGCAGGAGGTTGAGGATCTGGGCCTGGATGGAGACGTCGAGGGCCGAGACCGGCTCGTCGCAGACGATCAGCCGGGGCCTCAAGGCGAGAGCCCGCGCGATGCCGACGCGCTGGCGCTGCCCCCCGGAGAACTCGTGCGGGAAGCGGCCGAGGTGGCCCTTGCTCAAGCCCACGACATCGAGCAGCTCCCGGACGCGCTTCGAGCGCTGCCGGGGGTCCGGGATCATCCCGTGGATGATGAAGGGCTCGGTCAGAATCTGCTCCACGCTCATGCGAGGGTTCAGGCTCGAGTAGGGGTCCTGAAAGATGACCTGGATCTCGCGCCGGAGCCGGCGCAGCTCCCGGGCGGGCAGCCCGAAGACGTCGCGTCCCTCGTAGAGGACCTCGCCGGCCGTCGGCCGCTCGAGCGCGAGGGCCACGCGGCCGAGCGTGGTCTTGCCGCACCCGGACTCGCCGATGAGGCCGAAGGTGTCGCCTCGGCGCACGGCGAACGATACCCCGTCGACGGCCTTCACGGAGCGCGTTTCGCCGAAGAGGCTCGCGGGGGCGACCGGGAAATGCTTCTTGAGCCCGCGGAGTTCAAGCAGCGGCGCGGCGTCCGCTCCGTTCATAGCGCGGCCGGGGCCCCCCGCTCGCCCTGGCTCGCGGGACCCGGGAGTGGAAGGCTCCCGCCCCGCCGCCGGCGCTCGCTCGCGGAGCCTTCACAGAGCCAGCAGTTGGACATGTGCGTCCCCGAGAGGACGTACTCGGGAGGATCCTCGCGGGCGCAGCGCTCGAGCGCCTCGGCGCAGCGCGGAGCGAAGGGGCAGCCGGCCGCCGGCCCGGCCAGGGCTAGGTCCGGCGGCTGTCCGGGGATCGCGGTGAGGCGCTGCTTGCGCGTGTAGATCGATGGGACGGAGTCCAGGAGAGCGCGCGTGTAGGGGTGGCGGCAGGAGCGGAAGACGGTCTCGGCGGGCGCCTTCTCCACGGCCCGGCCGGCGTACATGACGACGATGTCGTCGGCCATCTCGGCGACGACCCCGATGTTGTGGGTGATCAGGAGCAGCGCCATGCGCAGCTCGCTTTGCAGCCGCCTGATGAGCTCGAGGATCTGGGCCTGGATCGTCACGTCGAGAGCGGTCGTGGGCTCGTCGGCGATCAGAATGTCGGGCTCGCAGGAGAGGGCCATCGCGATCATGACGCGCTGGCGCATGCCGCCGGAGAACTGATGCGGGTAGTCGCGCATCCGTCCGCCGGGATCCGGGATTCCCACCTTCCCGAGCAGAATCTCGGCCCTTCCGGCCGCGGCGTCCGCGGCGAGGCCCCGGTGCTCGACGACGGCCTCGGCGATCTGGTCGCCGACGCGCATGACGGGGTTGAGCGACGTCATGGGCTCCTGGAAGATCATCGCGATGCGATCGCCCCGGATCCGCCGCATGTCCTCCGCGGGGAGCCTCAAGAGGTCCCGGCCTCCGAAGAATATCTCCCCAGCCGCCACCCGGGCCGGGGGCTCGGGCAGGAGCCGCAGGATGGAGAGCGCGGAGACGGTCTTCCCGCTGCCGGATTCCCCGACGACGGCGAGGGTCTTCCCGGGAAGCAGATCGTAGGATAGGGCGTCGACGGCGCGGACGGCATGCCCCCGGGTCCGGAACTCCGTCGTGAGGTTCCGGACCGAGAGGATCGGCTCGACCGGCATTCAGATGGCGGTCGTGACCAGGGTTTCCGTGGACAGGACTCCGGCGATGGACCGGATGTCTTCGACGACGATGTCGGAGAGGCTGGGAAGGTCCTCGGTCTCCATGTCAAGGACCAGGTCCCAACGGCCGAACACGGCGGAGACGTGCGAGACTCCTTTGGTCTCCTTGATCCTTTGGAGAGCCTCCCTCTCCTTGCCCGACATCAGCCTGACCAGCACGAGCCCTGTCACCATGGGAATATCCTTGAACCGCGGTGGGATTTTGCTCCTGAGCCGAAGTATACTAAAATTGAACGGCCGATGAGGATTCTATTGCAGAGGGTCGCGCGCGCGTCTGTTCGCGTGGGCGGCGGCGAGCCCCGGGCGATCGGGTCCGGGCTCGTCGTCCTGCTCGGCGTGGGCTCGGGCGACGACGAGGCTCTCTCCCGGCGCATGGCCGAGAAGACGGTGAACCTCAGGATATTCTCGAACGAGGCCGGCAAGTTCGACCGATCCCTTTTGGACGTGGGCGGCGAGGCGCTCGTGGTGAGCCAGTTCACCCTCTACGGCGACTGCCGCAAGGGGCGCCGCCCCGACTTCACCGCGGCGATGGCCCCGGACCGGGCCGAGCGGGTCTACCGGGTCTTCGTGGAGGAGCTGGAGCGTCTCGGCGTGTCCGCGCGCACCGGGGAGTTCGGCGCCAAGATGGAGGTAGAGATCGTCAACGACGGCCCCGTCACGATATGGGTCGATTCCGACTCCGGACGCGGCGGCTCGGCGAGGACTGGACCGTGAGGGCGCTGAGGCTCGCGGTGCTCGCCGGGCTGCTCTTGCCCGGCTTCCAGGCGGTCCGGGCACAGGTCGAGACCGCGGTCGGGGTCTCTCCGGGGCTGCTCGGCGGCGGCGCCAAAGAGGAGGAAAAGAAGCCGGACTTGACGCCGTTGTCTCTGGCGCTGAGCCTCGTCTTCGATACGACCACGTGGGCGGCCGTCGGCGTCTCCACGGCGGCGCCGGCCTCGGATATGGCGGAACTGCTGCGCCGGGGTTACTACCGGCTGGAGATCCTCCAGCTGACGTTGATGGCCCGGGATACGGGCAAGAGGCTCTCGGAGCTCACGGCCAAGCGGGCCAAGAAGGAGAGCCTGCGGAAGATCGCGAAGGACCTGCCCGTGCGATACGATCCGGTCTACGAACGGGCCGTCGAGCTGGCGCAAGAGGTGGAGCGGAGGATCGAGTCCGTCTCGCGGGTATCGGTATGGACAGAGCCCCCGGATGCTCCCGCCGATGCCGGAGACGGCAAGGATGGCTCCGGCGGATAGGGGCGTGTCCGCGTTCCGCCCCGCTCGCCCATGCTCGCGGGACCCGGGCGTGGAAGGCTCCCGCCCCTCGGGCCCTTGCCCTCGGGACCCAGGCGTGGAAGGCTTCCGCGCCCGGTGCTGGCTCCCCCTCTGCCTGCTGCTCGCGGCGGGTTGCGGCGGGCAGGCGCCCGAGCCCGCCCGTTCCGATGCTTTCCCTCCCGAGCAGGTGCGTCTCGCCTCCACCGAGCCGCCGGCCCGGTCGGAGCTCCCCACAGCGGAGCTGAGGTTCCCCGACGGGGAAACGATCGTCGTCGAGGTGGCGCGCACCCCGTCCGCGCGGGAGCGCGGCCTGATGTTCCGGACCGGCCTCGATCCGGACTACGGGATGCTCTTCGTCTTCTCCCGCGAGCAGGTGCTGCAGTTCTGGATGAAGAACACCTACGTGGCGCTCGACATGGTGTTCCTGGACTCGGCGAAGAGGATCACCGAGCTGCACGCCGGCGTGCCCGGGACCGAGCCCGGCGCTCCTGAGAGCCGGGTGGCTCGCCGCTCGGGGTTCGGGCGCTACGTGCTCGAGCTGCCGGCCGGCGCCGCGCGCCGCCACGGCCTGGAGCAGGGGCAGCGCTTCGAGTTCGATGACTAGTGTAGTGAGTCACAAATCCCTTGCCGTTTGGAGGCCCGATTCTGAGTCGATTTTGGCCTCTGGCGTCGTTGCTCGTCGCTTACATACCTACAGGTATGCGCGCTCCTCGCGCCTAGCCAGAGGC
>JBDREN010000181.1:0-4751 GCA_043819795.1 Elusimicrobiota bacterium | reverse complement strand
GGGCGCGGGCGCGGGCGCCGCCGCTGGTCCGGGCCCGGCGGCGGGCTGGGGCGCGACCGGAGCGGCCGGGAGCTTCGCCGCCTGCCGCTCGCCGACCGTGGGTCCGAGACGCCCCTCTTCCTGCGCCTTCTTCAAAAGCTCCTTCGGGGTCTTGGCGAAATACGTCTTCTTGAAGATCCAGACCTTCACGCCGATCAAACCCATCAGCGTATGAGCCTCGATCAGGCCGTAGTCGATGTCGGCGCAGAATGTATGGAGCGGTACGCGTCCTTTGCGCTGCCACTCACGACGCGCGATCTCGGAGCCTCCGAGACGGCCCTTCACCTGCACCTTGATGCCCAGGGCCCCGGCCTGCATCGTGCGCTCCAAGGCCCGCCGGATCGCGCGCCGGTGCGCGATGCGGCGCTCGAGCTGCATGGCGATGGCCTCGGCCACCAGCCGTGCGTCGAGCTCCGGCTCCTTGATCTCCATGACGTTGATGAAGGTCTTGCGATGCGTCAGCTTCTCGACCTGGTTGCGGATGTCCTCGATATCGACGCCTCGCTTGCCGATCACGACCCCGGGGCGGGCCGTGTGTATGTTCACGCGCAGGTATGAGCCCGCGCGCTCGATCCCGACCCAGCTGACCGCGGCCAGCCGGAACCGCGCCATCACCAAAGCGCGTATCTTGAAATCTTCGCCGATGAGCGCAGGCATCTCGCGCATAGAGAACCACTTCGACTCCCAATCCTGAATGTAGCCCAGCCGCACCGATTTAGGATGAATTTTATTGCCCATGCTATTTCCTCACACCCGGCTTTCCGGCTCCGCCCGTCGCGGCGTGTCCGCGACGACCACCGTCAGGTGGCAGACCTTTCTCTTGAAAATCATGGCGCGCCCCATCGGCGCCGGCATGACCCGCTTCATGTGCCCCATCGGACCCTGTCCGACCCAGGCCCGCCGGACCCACATGCCGGCCGGACCCAGCTTCTTCCCGGCCTTCACCTGCAGGTTCGCCTTCGCCGACCTCAGGGTCATCGTGACGAGCCGGGTGGCCCGGCGCTGTACCAGCGGCAGGATCTTCTCGGCCCGCTCGACCGACCTGCCTCGGATCTGATCCAGGACTTGGGCGACCTTGCGCGCCCCGCACCTCTGGAATTTCGCGTGTGCAATGGCTTCCATAGAGATCCCTCGCCTACTTCAGCGCCGTGATATCCTTCGCGTGCGACGTGCCGTGGCCCCGGAAGAAACGCGTGAAGGCGAACTCACCGAGCTTGTGTCCCACCATGTGCTCGCTGATATAAATCGGGAGAAACCTGCGGCCGTTGTGCACCTCGAGCGTGTGGCCGACGAACTCCGGGATGATCGTGCACGAGCGGCACCATACCTTGAGCCGTTTCTTCTCGCCCGACTCGTTCATCTTCTGCACCTTCTTGAGCAGCGCCTGGTCTACGTAAGGCCCCTTCTTGGTCGACCTACTCATGGATCGCTCCTCCCGGTAAATCCCCTATCTTGATTTGGCCCGCCGCCGGTCCTGGACGATCATCCATCCCCAGGCCTTCTTTTTGTTCCGGGTCTTCAACCCCTTCGCCAGCTGGTTCCAGGGCGAGCGCGGATGGTTGCCGCCCTTCGACTTGCCGCGGCCTCCGCCGAGCGGATGGTCCACCGCGTTCATCGCGGTCCCGCGGACCGTCGGGCGGCGCCCCCGATGACGCGTATTGCCCGCCTTCCCGAGCACGATCGACTCATTCTCGATGTTCGAAACCTGCCCGAGCGTCGCCATGCAGGTGCCGGGCAACAGGCGCGTCTCCCCTGAAGGCAGCCTCACGTGCGCGTACCTGCCGTCCTTGCCCATAAGCTGGGCCTGGCCTCCCGCCGACCGAACCATCTGCCCGCCCTTCCCCGGGACCAGCTCGATGTTATGGATAAAGATCCCGTCCGGTATGCGGTTCAGCGGCAGGGCGTTGCCCACCTGGATCTCCGCGTCCGGACCGGACATCACCGCATCGCCCACCTTCAGGCCGACCGGATGGAGGATATACCGCTTCTCTCCATCGGCGTAGTGGATCAACGAGATCCGGGCCGACCGGTTCGGATCATACTCGATCGACGCCACCTTCCCGGGGACGCCTATCTTGTCCCGCTTGAAATCGATGAAGCGGTAGCGGCGCTTATGGCCGCCGCCGATGTGCCGGACCATGATCCGCCCCGTGTTGTTGCGTCCGCCGGACTTGCGCAGGCCGACGACGAGGCGCTTCTCGGGACGCCGCTTCGTCAGCTCGGAGAAATCCGCCGAAACCATGTGCCGCCGGGACGGCGTATACGGCTTGAATGATTTAACGGGCATAATATTCCCCTTCCCCTTAAGCCGACTGCTCCACAAGGTCGATCGAGTCCCCCTTCTTAATGGTCACGATGGCCTTTTTCCAGTCCGGCCGATGCCCCGCGCTCCTCCCGAATCTGCGCAGCTTGCCGGGCAGACGCATCGTGCGGACCCGCTCGACCGTCACCTTGAATACATGCTCTATGGCGCGCTTGACGTCGGTCTTCGACGAGGTGAGGGCCACCTCGAAGACGTACTGGTTGTACTTTTCCTTCAGGATCGTGCTCCGCTCGGTCATCACCGGCCGCACGATGTGTATATAAGGATCGAATTCCTTCATCGGATGATTCCTAGTTCCACCTCGGAGCCAGCTTTTCCAAGGCTCCGCGGCTAATGATCATATTCCGGCAAGCGAGCACCTCGTAGGCGTTCAGGTGCGCGACGAGCATGACCTTCAGCTCCGGCACGTTCCGCGCCGCGCGGGCCAGATTCTCGTCGCGCTGCTCCGTCACGACCAGCGACCGCTTGTGCGCCTTCAACGCCTTGAGCAGCGCCGCCACCTGCGACGTCTTCGCCCCGTCCAGCGCGAGGCTCTCCACGACGCGCAGGCTGCCGTCGCCCGCCCGGACGCTCAGCGCCTGAGCGAGCGCCTTCTGGGTCTTGCGCCGCGGCAGATCGATCCTCCAGCTCCGAGTACGCGGGCCGAAAGTCACGCCGCCCTTGTGCCAGAGAGGCGACCGGATCGAGCCCTGACGCGCGCGGCCCGTGCCCTTTTGGCGCCAAGGCTTGCGGCCGCCGCCGCGCACCTCGCCCCGCGTCTTCGCGTGCGCGGTCCCTCGCCGCTGATTCGACAGATAGGCCGTCGTAACCTCGTGGAGGAACTCCGGCGAAGGCTTCACTCCGAATATGGCGTCGGGAAGCTCGACCTTGCCGATTTCCTCGCCCTTCAGGTTCCAGACTTGAGTTTCCATGGTTTATTTCTTCTTGAACTTCGCGAACTTGCCCGCGAAGCCGGCTTTCTTCTTCTCCTGCTTCTGGACAGCTCTGCGGCGTTTGAGGCTCTTGACCGTCTCCGAGATCGTCACCAGACTGCCGTTCGCTCCCGGCACCGGCCCGTTGAGATGGATGAGATTCTTTTCCGGCTCCACCGCGATGACCTCGACCTTCTGGACGGTGATCGTCTCGGCGCCCATGTGTCCCGCCATCCGCTGCCCGCGCAGGACCCGGCCGAGCGAGCGGCGTGAGGTCAGCGACCCGGGCGAGCGCTCCTTGTCGGAGGCGCCGTGCGAGCCCGGCAGGCCCCCGAAATTATGGCGCTTCATCACGCCGGCGAAGCCCTTCCCCTTGGACGTTCCCTGCACGTCCACATAGTCGCCCGGCGAGAACCGGCCGGCCAGGTCGACCGTCTGGCCGGGCCTGAACCCCACCGGATCCACGACATGAAACTCGCGGAGGTGCCGGACCGGCGCGATGCCCGCCTTCTTGAACTCGCCGAGGCCGGGCTTATTCTTGCGGCGGCACGAGCCGTAGCCGAGCAAGACCGCGGAATAACCGTCCCTCCCGCCGGCCTCCTTGACCCGCACGACGGGACAGGGGCCTGCCTTCACGGTGGTCACGGCCTTCATCTCGCCGCTATCCGTGAAAATCTGCGTCATCCCGATCTTCTCGCCGAGAAGCGTCCGGAATGAATCGGGAGCCCGGTCTGCCGAGGATTTGTCCGCGCCAGCGGACGGATCCTCGGCACCCTTCTCAGAGCCTTCCTTGCCGGTCGCCTTTGCCGTTTCTTCCGCGCCTTTCTTCTCAGCCGCCGGCGCCGTTTCTTTGGCGTCCTTTTGCTCGGACGCCTTCGCTTCGGCGCCCTTCGTCTCGGCCACTTTCGCCGTTTCTTCGGAAGCCTTCGTCTCGGCCGCCGTCTCTTCTTGCGATTGTTCCTTCTTTTCTTTATCCGCCATACCGCCCTCTATCGGTTCAGAGCTTGATCTCCACGTCGACCCCGGCCGGAAGATCGAGCTTCATCAGCTCGTCCACCGTGCGCGAGGTGGGGCTTTTCAGCTCGATCAGACGCTTGTGGATGCGCATCTCGAACTGCTCGCGCGACTTCTTGTCCACGTGCGGCGACCGCAGGACCGTGTATTTCCTGATCTGCGTCGGGAGAAGAACCGGCCCCGAGATGACCGCGCCGGTCCGGCGCGCCGTCTCGACGATCTTGCCCACGCTGCTGTCCAGGATGCGGTGGTCGCAGGCGCGCAGCCGGATTCGAATGCGCTGGCTCGGATTGGTCGCGTTTTCTGCCATGGCTCTACTCCTTGATTTCCGAGACGACGCCGGCGCCCACCGTGTGGCCGCCCTCGCGGATCGCGAACCGCAGCCCCTTCTCCATCGCGATCGGCGTGATCAGCTCCACCTCGAACTCGGTGTTGTCTCCCGGCATCACCATCTCCGTGCCTTC
>JBDREN010000180.1:0-25804 GCA_043819795.1 Elusimicrobiota bacterium | reverse complement strand
GAAGGCACGGAGATGGTGATGCCGGGAGACAACACCGAGTTCGAGGTGGAGCTGATCACGCCGATCGCGATGGAGAAGGGGCTGCGGTTCGCGATCCGCGAGGGCGGCCACACGGTGGGCGCCGGCGTCGTCTCGGAAATCCTGGAGTGATCCGGTGGGGTCCGAGCGGCACGTCACGACGCTTTCTTGCACCGCCTGCAAGAACAAGAACTATTTCTTCGCGCACGGCAAGAAAAAGCAGTTCAAGCTGAAGATCCGCAAGTTCTGCCCGGCCTGCGCCAAGCAAACCGAACACAAGGAAACGAAGTAGCCGCCGGCCGCTTTGGGGCGGCCCGAAAGACCCCGCGGGTCTTTCGGGCCAGGCCGGAGTTCTTTGAGTATTCCCCTTGGAGCGAGGGGGCGACAGATAGGACCGCCGACATGGCTCGGCGACCTCGCGAAGGGGTGCGACATATTAGTGCGCCGCATGGCCGGCGCACCTTAGTGGGGGTGACCCGCGAGGCCCGAAGGGTCTTGCGGGCCCGAGGGGGCGCAAGCCCCTAGGGGGAGCACCGAGCGGAGAGCTCTTCCTCTCGGAGCGAGGCCTCAGTCCTGAGCCGAAGGCGAAGGATGCGACAGAGGGGGGCGTCGGTTAATGGCTAAACCACCGGTCTCCAAAACCGGGACTCCAGGTTCGAATCCTGGCGCCCCCGCACCGTTCTAGAACGGCCCGAAGCGGCCCGACAGGTGGAATGATCATGGCAGTACCGAATCCGAAGAAATTCGTGAAAGAAGCATATATCGAGCTCAAGAAGTCGTCCTGGCTTTCCCGCCAGCAGGCGGTGGGATCGACGGTCGTCGTCCTCGTCATGGTGGCGTTCGTGGCCGTCTACATCAGCGGGGTCGACTTCGTCCTGTCCATCGTGATGGGCGCGCTTTTGGGCCGCTAGTTTGGGAGATTAAAGATGGAGCGAGGCTGGTACGTCGTTCACACGCAGTCGGGCTGGGAGGACCGGGTCCGCACGCACCTGGAGCAGAAGGTGAAGATCGAAAACCTCGCGGGAAAGGTCTTCCAGGTCCTGATCCCGACCGAGGCCGTCGTCGAGGTCAAGAAGAACAAGAAGCAGGTCAAAAAGCGCAAGTTCTTCCCCGGCTACATCCTGATCGACATGATCGTCGACAACGAGACCTACTGGGCCGTCAAGAACATCAGCGGCGCGACCGGCTTCCTCGGCGAGCCTCGCCCCCGGCCGCTCCCGGAGTCCGAGATCCAGCAGATCCTCGACCTCACGACCGAGTCGGCGACCGGCAAGCCGAAGCCGGCCGTCCAGTTCGAGAAGGGCGAGAACGTCCGCATCACCGAGGGCCCGTTCCGGCACTTCATCGGGATCGTCGAGGACGTCAACGAGCCGAAGGCCAAGCTCAAGGCCATGGTCACCATCTTCGGGCGCCCGACCCCGGTCGAGCTGGACTTCCTGCAGGTGGAGAAGCTCTGACGATGGCGGTCGAAGCGGAGCTGGTCGAGTCCCCTCCGTTCCGGCGAAAGCCCGGAGACGGACCCTGCGCCGGCGGCACGCGCGTGCGCGCCTACGCCGTGCGCGGCGGATCCTTCTGGGGGGCCCTGTTCGCCGGCGGCACGACTCTGGCCGCGCTGGGGATGATGGGTCTGCTCCTCCTTTTCGGGAGGCTGATCTTGGTGTCGGCCGCGGTCACGCTGCTGTGGCCCCTGGTATTCTCGCCGGAGTTCACGCTCTGGGTATTCGGCGCCGATACGGTCCCGTTCTGGAAGATTTTGCTGCTGCTCGCCCTGGCCGAGCTGGCCCTCAAGTGGTTCCGGCGCGGGGCGCTGACGTAGAAGAGACGACCGAGTCGCCGGACCGCGCGGCGGACGCCGCCGGCCGGGGCGCTAGCAGGTCACGGAGGAAGTCATGGCGAAGAAGGTAAAGACGCAGATCAAGCTGCAGATCCCCGCGGGAGCGGCCAATCCGGCGCCGCCGGTGGGCCCCGCGCTCGGCCAGCACGGCGTGAACATCATGGATTTCTGTAGGCAGTTCAACGACCGCACTAGGAAGATGGAGGCCGGGATGACGATCCCGGCGGTGATCACGGTCTACGAGGACCGTTCTTTCACATTCATCACGAAGATGCCCCCAATGTCGGCCCTTTTGAAGAAGGCGGCCGGGCTGGCCAAGGCCTCCGGCGAGCCGAACAAGACCAAGGTCGGCGAGATCACGCGCCAGCAGGCCGAAGAGGTCGCGCGCACGAAGATGCCCGACCTCAACACCGACGACATCGAGCAGGCCCTCAGCATCGTGAAGGGGACCGCCCGCTCGATGGGCATCGAGGTCAAGGACTGACCGTCAAGACGACCGAGCACCACCCGGCCCTCCGGGCCCACGGGTGCGCCAACAGGTCACGGAGGATAACGATGGGAAAGAGACACGAAGCCGCCGTCAAGGACGTGGACAAAGGCAAGCTCTACTCTCTGGCGGAGGCGGCCGAGCTGGTCAAGAAGACCGCCACGGCCAAGTTCGACGAGTCGGTCGAGCTGCACGTACGCCTGGGGATCGACCCGCGCCACTCGGACCAGCAGATCCGCGGCACGGTCGCTCTCCCGCACGGCACCGGGAAGAGCCGCCGCGTGGCCGTGATCGCCAAGGGCGAGAAGGCCAAGGAGGCCCAGGACGCCGGGGCCGACCTGGTCGGCCACGCGGAGCTCGTCGAGACGATCCAGAAGGGGACCTTCGACTTCGACGTGCTCGTGGCGACCCCGGACGTCATGAGGGATATCGCGAGGCTGGGAAAGATTCTCGGCCCGCGGGGCCTGATGCCGAACCCGAAGAGCGGCACCGTCACCTTCGACCTCGCCTCGGCCGTCAAGGAGCTCAAGGCCGGCCGCGTCGAGTTCAAGAACGACGACTTCGGCATCATCCATCTCGGCATCGGCAAGAAGTCCTTCGGCGCCGAGCAGATCGTGGACAACGCCAAGGCCGTGCTCCAGGCGCTCCTGCGCATGAAGCCGTCGGCGGCGAAGGGGAACTACGTGTGCAGCGTCTCGCTTTCGTCGACGATGGGGCCCGGGGTGCACGTGAACCCGGCCGAGAAGTTCTGAGTCAAGACAAACAGCGAAGAGGTCACCAAGAATGGAACTAGTCTACTACGTGCCCGCGGTGGGATTTCTGGGATTCATCGCGGCCATCTGGACGTATTTCTACGTGAAGAGCCTCCCGGCCGGACCACAGAACGCCCGGGAGATCGCCGATGAGGTGCAACGGGGAGCGTTCGTCTTCCTGAAGCGCGAATACAGCATCATCGCGGTGTTCATCGTCATCGTGTTCGCCGCGCTCTGGACGCTCGTCGGCCGCGACACGTCGTTCGCGTACCTGCTCGGCGCCGCGTTCTCGCTGGGCGCGGGTTGGTTCGGCATGATGGCCGCCACGAAATCCTCCAGCCGCACGCTGGAAGGGGCCAAGACGGGCGGCGCTCCCCTGGCCCTCGACGTCGCCTTCAAGGGCGGTTCGGTCATGGGGATCACGGTCTCGGCCTTCGGCGTTATCGGGGTGAGCGGAATCTACTTGCTTTGGGGCGAGCCGGAAATCATCAACGGGTTCGCCATGGGGGCCTCGTCGATCGCGCTCTTCGCCCGCATCGGCGGGGGCATCTACACGAAAGCCGCGGACGTAGGAGCGGATATCGTGGGCAAGACCGAGGCCAACATCCCGGAGGACGATCCCCGCAACCCGGGAGTGATCGCCGACAACGTGGGAGACAACGTGGGCGACACCGCCGGCATGGGCGCCGACCTCTTCGAGTCCTACGTGGGCTCGATCATCGCCTGCCTCGCCTTGGCCTACACCTGGCGTTTCGATCCTTCCTTGGGGAAGGAAATGTCCGTCACGGGCATGCTGCTGCCCCTCTACCTGGCGGCCATCGGCCTGATCAGTTCGCTGTTGGGGATACTGTCCATGCGCTTTTTGCGCTCGCTGGAGCCGGACAAGGCCCTGCACGGCGCGACCTACGTGGCGGGCATCGTCTTCGCCGCGGCCGCGTTCTTCATCATCCGCGCGATGTTCGGCACGTTCGGCTACTTCTACTGCGTGGTTGGAGGACTCGTGGTGGGCATCCTCATCGGGGAGGAGACCAACTACTACACCTCGGGGCCGCCCATCAAGAAGCAGGCCGATACCGCGCAGTCGGGCTCGGCCACGGGCATCATCTCGGGCATCGCCTTCGGCTTCGAGAGCGTCATCCTGCCGATCATCACGATCGTGATCGGCATCGGGGTCGCCTTCAAGTTCGGCGGGCTCTACGGCATCGCCCTGGCGGCCTTAGGGATGCTGGCCACCATCGGCATCGTGATGGCGACCGACTCCTACGGCCCGATCGCCGACAACGCCGGCGGCCTGGCCGAGATGTCGGGCGCGGGCGCCGACATCCGCAAGATCACCGACAAGCTGGACGCTCTCGGCAACTCGACGGCCGCCGTGGGTAAGGGCTTCGCGATCGGCTCGGCCGCGCTGACGGCGCTGGCGCTGTTCAGCGCCTTCCAGAAGACGGCGGCGGCGAACGGCCAGGTGCTGCTCATCCAGCTCACGGATGTGAAGGTCGTGATGGGGCTGTTCCTGGGCGTCATGATGCCCTGCGCCATCGCGGCCATGACCATGAAGGCCGTGGGCCGCGCGGCCAACAAAATGGTCCACGAGATCCGGAGGCAGTTCAAGGAGATCCCGGGGCTTCTCGAGGGCAAGGCCAAGCCGGACACCGGCCAATGCATCGACATCGTGACCAAGGGCGCGCTCACGGAGATGATCCTGCCGGGCATCTCGGCGGTGCTGGCGCCGCTCATCGTGGGAAAGGTCCTGGGCCTTAACGCCCTGGGAGGCTTCCTGGCGGGCGCCACGGCCTGCGGCGTGGTCCTCGGACTCATGATGGCCAACGCGGGAGCGATATGGGACAACGCCAAGAAGTACATCGAGGCGGGGCATTTCGGCGGGAAGGGCTCCGACACCCACAAGGCGGCCGTCGTGGGCGACACGGTCGGCGATCCGTTCAAGGACACCTCGGGGCCTGCGATGAACATCCTCATCAAGCTGATGACCATCGTCTCGCTGGTGTTCCTGCCGGCATTGATGTAATCCCGGCGGCGGCGACACACTCATAGAGGGAAGGCCTCCCAAGCTTCGGGAGGCCTTCCTTATTGTCTTTCGAGAGAGGACCTTGGTCCCCGCCGTTCGCGCCTACTCCCCTTCAGGAGGGGCTTCGTCGGGGTCAAACGCGGGATGGCGGCGCCTGTCGTTCCGCTGGTCGACGGGCGGGACGTCTCTCTGAGAGCCGGGCCCCATCTTCATGCGCCGCTGCCGGCGCTCGCGGATGCGTTCCTGGATCTCGGGCGGCAGCCCCCCCCTGCCTCCCGGCGGGCCGCCGTGCCACATCTCGGGCCCCCCCATGGGCGAGCCCGGCTCCGGCGGGAAGTCCTCCTGTCCGCGCCCGTCCATCCCCGGTGGGCCCGGGGGCTGCATCCCGCGGGGCGTCCCGCGCTGCTCCATGCGCCTGCGCATTCGCATGCGCATCATGTCGTATCTGTCCTGCTGCCCGTAGTCAAGCTCCGAGCGGATCTTCTCGCTCGTCTTGCGCATGGTCTCCTGGAGCCCCTTCTGAAGGTCCTTCATCTCCTTGCGCAGCTTCTGGACCTGATCCCACTTCTTCTTCAGGCCGGGCCGCGAACCCTCGAGGATGCCCTCGATCTTCTCGCGCTGCTTGTCGGTCAGCTTAAGCCGCTTATCGAGCCTTTCGAGGAACTTTTCAGTCAGTATCTCCGGCGGCTTGGATTCCTTCTCGGCGCCGGGCGCGGGGTCCTCGTCCTGCGCGTTCACGACCGCCGGCGCCAGGACTAGGCAGCCGGCGAGAAATATGGCGCAACAGCATGATCTATCCATGTTCCCTCCTTCCCTCGGTGGAGTGTAACATGCGCCCCGGAACCTGTCAAGAAGTACGCAGGCGCGGCCCATGAGGGGGCCGCGAGGTCCCGCGAGGTCGGCGTTTCCGGGCGCGAATCTCCGGCCGTCCGTGCCAAAGGGCTCTTGCAATCGTCCGAAACCCCTGCTAGAAAATATATTGACATGCTCACCCGCTGCTCCGGATGCGCCAAGGAAATCGCCGAGGCCGACGAGGTCTGTCCCTTCTGCGGCTGCGACTTCAGCGTCCCGGTCGTCCGCAAGCGCCCCCGCCCCTCTCCCCCATCCGACAAGCCGGAGAAGCCAAAACCGCGGCCCGAGCCCGGAGCGAAGGCGCGGCCGGCTCCCACGCCGAAGCCGCGTCGGCCGGCCGAGGCGCCGCCGGCCCGCTTCATGTCGGCATCATCCGGAGAGCCCATCTCCTTTCCGACCAAGAAGAAGCCGAGCCCCTGGCCCTACCTTGTAGCGGCGGGAGCCTGCGTCGCCGTCCTCGCCGCAAGCCCGCTGGTCCGCTATCTGCGCACGCCGCCCCCGCCGCACCCGGAGGCCTCTTCGGAGATGGCCGATGTGACGCTCGCTCGCGACCTTGCGGCCGCGCCCGAGCCGACGCTTGACGCCATCAGAGCGACGACTCTAGCGGCCCTGACCCCGAAGAAGCCCGCCCCGGAAAAGGCCTCCGCGAAGGACGCCCGGCGGATAAAGGCGAGGAAGCCGGCCGAAGGAAAGCCGCCGCGGAACGTTCCCGTCCCGGAAGAGCCGATCATCCTGGGGCGCGTCCATCACCCGGATCCCTCTTCCGGCGGCCTGGAGGCCGAGGACGACGAGTGGCGGATCCGCGGGACGGTGTTCGACCTGTTGACGCTCGCGCCCGTGTCCGGAGCCGACGTCGTCTTCACGGACCTCAAGAGCGGGGAGCCCTTCCGGACCGAGACGGGCCCCAACGGGGGCTACCGGGCGCACCTGCCGGTCCGCGACCACGGCTTCGATCTCAAAATCCGCCACCCGGGGTACGAGCCGAAGTACATCGAGGACAGCGACCCGTCGTACCGGAAGCTCTCCCAGGATCGCCGGATGGATCTCGCGCGTCAGGCGGCGCGCACCCTCCAGCACAAGGAGTTCGTCAGCGGGGACCGGGACACCCTGCTCAATCGCGACTACGCCCTGGTCCCGCTTTCCTGGTAAGTCAGCGCCGCAAACTCGCTTTGCGGCGCTTACACCTTCGAGTCATGAGGAGGGCCGTCGCAAGAATCTCTGAGGAAGTATGCGCCCAGCCCCCCCGGGGGGGCTGGGCGCGAATACTCACTCCCCGGCCAGGGCCTCCAGCGTCTTTGCGGGCAAGTAGTCTTCCACCCCGCGCGGCAATATCAGCACGCCGGGCCGCGCCATGCCGGAGAATATCTGCTCGGCCACGTCCTCCGGCTCCGCCATCGACTTCCACCCGGCCCGCATCAGCTCCGCGACGCTCTCGGCGTCCTTCCCCTTCATGTTGCGATGGAAGTTCGTCTTCACCCCGGCGGGACAGACGACCTTGACGGCGATCCCGTCATCTTCCAACTCCTGGGCGATCGTCCGCCCCCAGCCGACGACCGCGTGCTTCGAGGCCGTATACATGCTGGTGAAAGGGGAGCCTGGCGTCAGCCCGAGCACGGAAGCGACGTTGACGATGGTTCCCCCCTTCGCCCTCTTCATGTGCGGGATGACGCGCTGGGCGAGATCCACGTACGCGAAGAAATTCACGTCGAACTGATGCCTCGCGCCCTTCATGGCGATGTTCTCCTGCGAGGCCATATACCCGTACCCGGCGTTGTTGAACAGGACATGGACCCCGCCGAAAGCCTCCACCGCCGCGCGCACCAGCGCTTCGCGGTCCTTCTCCACCGACACATCCGCGCGAAGGGCGATGGCCTCCCCTCCGCCCTTTCTCACATCTTCAGCCACGCGCTGCGAGCCCGGCAGGTCGATGTCCGCCAGGACGAGCTTCATGCCGCTCTTCGCCGCCCGGTAGGCGAGCGCCCTTCCGATCCCGCTGCTGGAGCCCGTCACGATCGCGACCTTGCCCGCGAGCCCGGCCGGCTCGGCCGCGGCGAGGACGGGCCCGGGAACGGCGAGCGCCAAGACCACGAGGATCGTTTTGAGCTTGCGCATGTTCCGGGCTTCGCTTGAGCTCATAGCCCCTCCTAAGAATGGTGTCAGGCTTCAACTTATGCAACTTTTGCGAGTTGTCTGGAGAATAAGTTCCAAAAGTTACATAAGTTGAAGCCTGACACCGGAGGTTAGTCGGCGGCGCAGCGGAAGCCGGTGTCGTTGAGCCAGTATCTGGGGTTGCCCCACATCCGCTTGGAGGTCCTGGAATTTTCCTTCTTGAACCGGCCTTTGCCTTCGCCGCCGCGGATGACCTTCAGGGTGCTTCTCTCGTTGCCACCGGCGGTCCCGCTCTCCTGGAAGCGCCGCTCCGGCTCGGCGCCGTCCTCGGGTCCGGCGGGGTTGTTCGCCGTCTCCCCGCCCTTGAAGCTCCGGTAGTAGTAGCGGTCATACCAGTCCTGGACCCACTCCCAGACGCTTCCCCCCATGTCCAGGACGCCGTAAGGGCTGGCTCTCCCGGGGGAGGAGCCCACCGGTCCCGGCTCGTCGGCCGCGTCCCCACCGCGAAGCGGCGGCTTCCAGTCGTTGCCCCAGGGATAGACGAGGCCTTTGGCGCCGCGGGCGGCCTTCTCCCATTCGGCCTCGGTGGGAAGCCGCTTGCCCGCCCATTTCGCGTACGCCCGGGCGTCGTGCCAGGTGACGAACCGAACGGGATGGGTCTCCTCGCCCGGGGCGTAGCCGCGCCGCCAGGGTCCCTGGGGGAAGTAGCCGGTGGCCTGCACGAACTGCTCGAACTGGAAGTTCGTCACCTCGTGGATATCGATGAGGTAATCGTCGAGGAAGACCTTATGCGCGGGCTTCTCGTTGTAGTTGCCCGCGTCGCTTCCCATGACGAACTCGCCGGCCGGCACGCGCACCATCTCCATCCCGTCGGCCGCGCTGAAATACTTGCCGTCCTTGGAGACGATCCGCTCGGCGGCCTCGACCCCGGATGGGATCGCGACCGCGAGGCAGGAGGCCAGCAGGACGGACATCTCTCGCATACGCCTCACTCCGCGTCCTTCGCGCAGCGGAAACCGATATTGAAGTACCTGAAGCCGGGCTCGTACTCCTTCCTGGAAGCGGCGCGAACAGAGGTCGGATAAGAGTTCGAACCTCCTCCCTTGATGATCCGCGGGCCGTTTGCGCCCTCCGGAGAGTCCGCGGCCCACTCCCAGGCGTTGCCGGCCATGTTGTAGCAGCCGTAAGGGCTTCTGCCGTCCGGGTATCCGTTGACCGGTCCCGGATAGATGTGCCCGTCGCGCTCCCCCTTCCATTCGTACCCGCCGCTGTTGCATTTACTGAAATCCCACGTGCCGCCCCAAGGCCAGACGTTGCCCTCGGTCCCCCGGGCGGCCTTCTCCCACTCGGCCTCCGTGGGGAGGCGCTTGCCCGCCCATTTCGCGAAGGCGTAGGCGTCGTACCAGTCGACCCCGACCACCGGGTGATCGTCCTTACGGAACGTCTCCTCGTCGAACCTCTGCAGCTTCGCCATCCCCGTCTTCTTGAGGAGCGCCGGCCTGAAGGGCTTCCAGAAGCGCGGAGTATGGTCCTTGCCGGGAGGCTGGTCCGGGCTCCTCACCGACTCGTCCGAGTTCTCCCGCACCCAGCCCAGGAACGCCTTGTACTGCGCGTTCGTCACCTCGTACGCGTCGATGTAGAAGCTGTCCACGTGGACCGGCTTCAGCTCGTCGCCCATCCGGAACACGCCGCTGGAGACCAGGACCATGTCGGAGCCGTACCGGGCCTCGGTCTTGCCCGGACTCCCGATGGACGAGCGGCCTATCAGCAAGCTCAATAGAAAGACGATCAAGACCGTTCTGCCCATATTATTCGATAGAGAGGAGGAAGCGCTCCAGGTCCCGGGCCTGAACCACGTTCAGGTGCGAGGTCCCCCCATGCGTGTCCATCATGAACGTCCGCTCCTCGAGGAAGCTGAGCTCGTTGAAGCCCCGCTCGCGGCGCTCCTCGCGGACAAGCTCGCCCCCTCTCAAGGCCGGGTACTTATAACGTCTCAATGCGTAATGACTGGGCGCGGCGAACGTCTCCAGGACGGACATTGCGCGTCCGTGGTGCAGAAAAGCGCTCGGCCGGTCGAAGAGGCCCCTCAGCGGGAATGTGGTGACGCTCCCTTCCTTGCGCTCGACCCGCCCTGTCTCCCAGTACTCCAGGTCCCTCACGTGGTCGTTCCTGCTGTCCATCCAGTGCGGACCGACCAGGGTGAAGGCCTTCTCCCTACGCGTGAAGCTGATGATGGAGGGAAGCACCCGCTCGTTGTTGTGGTACAGGATCTCGGCCTTGTCCGTGAACTCAGGCGGCTTATGGCAGATCACGCATCCTACGCCCAGGTCGTTGAACAGGAGCTTGCCTCTGGCCACCGACGGGTTGCGCGGGTCGAAGGGATTGGGCATGAGCCGGTTCTCCGCGGCCTGGAACTCGCCGATGAACCTCTGGAAGTCGCGGAAATTGAAAGCCTTGCCGAAGTACTCCATCGAGCGCCGGCGGGTGTGCTCGTCGCGCCGCTCCCTCAGGTCGTCGTAGAGGTCCCCCCAGGACGCCGTGGACATCTTGTCCTGGATCTCCTCGTGCTCCTTCTTTCGCCGGCTTTTCGGGACCGGGGAGAAGAGGCCCGTGAAGTCCCCGTGGGGATTGGGCTCCAAAAACGCCTGCAGGGTGACGTGCTCCCTGGCGTCGTCGAACTGCGCGTCGAAGGCCGTGTGCGTGCCCTCGAAGTAGAACGGCTGGGTCGCGAAGAGGTTCCTGAGCTGCGGGATGGCAAGAAGGCCG
This sequence comes from Elusimicrobiota bacterium, assembly GCA_043819795.1. Classification (GTDB taxonomy): domain Bacteria; phylum Elusimicrobiota; class Elusimicrobia; order UBA1565; family UBA1565; genus JBDREN01. The sequence continues at coordinate 14,963 of JBDREN010000180.1, read as the reverse complement.
CCGTTGACGAACTTCCCGTCGCGCATCTGGGCGATGGCCTGGCCGGCGCCCCAGCCCCTGGCGTCGCTCAGGCCGTAGATGTGGCACGACTGGCAGGAGGTGTCCTCATCGGCGGAGAAGATGTTCGTCATCACGAACATCTCGCCTCTCTCCGCGTTGGTGTCCGGGACCGGCCGCGCGAGATCGCCGACCACGTGCTCCTCCGTCTCGCCCGTGCGGCGGTCGACGACAGTGACGGTCTCTCCGAGGAAGTTGCTGACGAAGACCTTCCCTTCGGCGGAGGTTCCCTCGGGACCCACGACCACGGACCGGGGCATGATGCCGGTCTTATAAACCGCCACGGGCTCCAAGACGTCCGAGGCCTCCCGCGGGGCCGGGTCGATCTTGTACTCGACGAGTTCGTAGGAGCCGAGCATCGCCACGTAAAGCCTGTCCCCCTGCGCGGCGATTCCCTCCGGGAAGGACCCCACCACCCTCTGGAGCTCGGGCGGGATGTCGCCGCTGATGTCCTGCGGCAGGATCTCGGCCGAGTCCGAGGTGTAGCGCACCCAATCCCAGTGCGCCTCATAGCGGTTGGCCATGAGCGCGTAGCGCAGCCGCCCTCGGTCCGGCTTGGGCGGGATATTCAGGCGGCCCGCGTCCACGACGATGATGTCGTTCTGGATGTCCGTCATCTTGAAACCGGCCGTGCCGTCCACGGCGTCGAACCGGCCGAGGACCTTCTGCTTCTCGATGGGCAGGGGCTCGGTCGTGGCCGTGTCGCGGATCACGGTGAACTGGGCGGCGGCATGGTTCGGGTCCTCGGTCTCCCCGCCGAGGGGATCGCGCTCCTTGGCGGCGCCGAAGCCGACGCCCATGGAGAGCGCGATCAGGAGGTCCCGGCCCGTCCTCTCATCGTAATGCATGGTCAGGTCGGTGACGAGATTCTGGGTGTAGATGCCGCTGACCTCCTCCAGCTTCTCCACGTCGATGATGGAGATGTCCTGCGTGCCGAGGTTGCCCACGAAGAGGTATTTCTCGTCCGATCCGAGATACAGGGTGCGCGGCTTGGACCCAAAGTTCCCCACGGGGATGCCGGGGCCGCTCCCGGCCGAGTCGATCCATCCGGCGACCGCGCGGTAGCCGGAATCGCCCTTGCTCCAGATCACCCTTCCCTCGGCATGGAAGTTGTTGCCGGCGCGGTCGTCGGCGAAACCGCCCTCCTTGACCGAGCGCACGGCCCGGAGCAGGACGCTGTCGTCCGCGTCTCCCGGCACGGAGTTGTTCATGGCCGAGAAGAAAGTCTTGAGGCGGTCCTTGCCGGCGTAGAAGCCGCTCTTGGGGGCGGCGTGGCACTCCGTCCCGCCGCAGGAATGGTTCAGCGCCCCGTAGACCCCGGACCTCCCGTCGGCCTCCGCGGTGAAGGAGCTGTCGTCGTAGCCCCCCAGCTCCAGCATCCCGCCCTTGAAGGAGTCCCCCGCCGCCCGGACGTCGACCACCAACACCTGATTCAGGTACCGGTTGCTGACGAAAGCACGCGTCCCAGCCCGGTTGAACACGATGTACTGGCAGTAGAAGTCCAGGGGGATCTCGGAGACCACCGTATCCGTCCGCGTGTCGACCACGGAGGCGTAGTTGGAGAACTGGTTGAGGACCACCAGGAAACGCCCGCCGGGATGGAAGGCAAGATGCATGGGGCTCGAGCCCACTCCGATCCTCTTGAGGACTTTCTTGGCGGCCGTATCGAATACCGCGACCTCGCTGCCCGGATGGACCTCGTTGCCGGCCAGGGAGACATAGAGCTTCCGCCCGTCCGGGGAGATGGCCATGTACCACGGGTGGTCCCGGTGGGGCTGGGGCTCGGGGTGGGGGTTGTTGGGCGCGACCGGCTTGAGGTCCTCTCTCTTGTATTTGGCCCCGTATGCCCATCGGGAGCTGGTCAGAATCCCGTATTTCGACGGATTGCTGTATCCGGACTCCGCGAAAGCCGAGACCGGATTTGGGACGAACGCCTGGGTCCCGGAGCGCGTGAGGGCGAAGAGGATGACCAGGACGATGATCCCCCCCAGAAGGACCTCCAAGGAACGCTTCTGGCCCGTCATTTCCCGGCTCCTCCCGCTCCCAGGAAAGGCGCGCCCAGATCGATCCAGCGCACGAGCATCATCCTCTCCTCTTCGCTCAACGAACCGCCCGTGAACCCGCTCCCGGCGAGCAGCCCCCCGCTGGGATGCGGGGTGTCGCCGGTGAGCTTGCGCGGGGCCCGCAGCTCCTTCCCGAAGATCTTCTCGATCAGATAGCTCTCGATGGCAAGCGCGGCGCGCTCGTTGACGTATTTCTTGTGCCCGTACCACCTGCTCTCCGGGTCCTCGAGCTGCATGAGGCTCTCGTAGGCCTCGTTGTAGTAGGCGGTCTTGCCCGAGGTCAGGCGGAGCCCCTTAGGGGGGGTCTTGCCGTTGTGGCAGGCCGCGCAGCGCCGGTCGAGGACCGGCTGGATATCGCGCACGAAGTCGATCCCCTCCCGGTCCTCCACCTTGAGGCCGTAGGCCGGGGGATCGCCCTTGGCCTTGGCGATGGCCTTCACCTTTCCCTGCCCCGAGAACAGGTTGACGGGCCCAAACAGCCTGTCGGGCTTACCCGACATGGCTCCCATGCATGCCCCGCAGGTCTGGAAGGTCTCGCTGGGAGCCGGCGAGATCGTGAACGTCTCGTTGGGGGCGAAGAAGTAATGCCTCGCCTCCTGTCGCAAGGCCATCTTGTCCTTGTTCAGGGTCTGGATGATCATCGGCACCTTCGACGGCAGCCTCACGAAGATCGACCCGTCCTCCTCCACGGGTGCCTCCCCCACGATCCGCTTCCTCAGGTGGATCCCGTTGCAGATCAAAGTGCTCGTGGGATCGCCGTTGGCGGTCTTGGACGGGTCCACCGGGGCGGCGAGAGCCGGAGGCGTGGGCAGGACCTCCACCATCCTGACGTATCTGACCTTATCGATGTCCCGGACGGTCTCTCCCGTGACCGGATCGGTGTCGAAGGCCGCGTGCTTGCCGACCGGAGAGGGGTCGTCCATGATGGCGTCGATAAGGAGGAAGTTCCTCTCCAGATATTTCGCCGGACGGTCGTCGTCATCCGGCGTGCCCGGATACCGGATCAGGTGCTCCTCCTTGGGACGATTGGCCGCGTTGATCTTCGGCTTCATCCGGACGTAGATCGGATAGGCTTGGATGTCGCTCATGCCCGCGGCGCTGGCCGCGCCGAGCCTGGCTTTCGCGATCTTGGGGAAGCCCTTGCCCCCCGGGGGTTGGAGGCCGGGGTCCCCGCGCAGGATGTAGAGGTCGAAATCCGGGTCCGCCTTGGGGTCCAGGTGATCGATCGGCGCGGGCGAGTGCGACACGAGGATAGCGCCATCGGGCAGGGGTATGGAATCCCTGAAGATCCCGCCCGGGGAATAGCCCGTCCGAGAGACCGCCGTCGGACCGCGCAGGGGGAAGAGCGAGTTCTTCTTGAATACGAAGCGGGGGTGGGAGGGCTGCTTCCCGTTCTCGAAGTCGTAGCGGACGTTGGTGATCTTGGGCCGCGCCCTCGGCACGCCGGCCTCGTCGAAATAGCCCGTGGCGTAGTCGTGCGGGTTCCTGGCCTCCAATCCGGGACCGAACTGGTGATCCGAGACGCTGAGGTTGCCCCCCTCCCAGAGGTTATCGGGGTCCAAGCCCACATGGATGTCGATGCCCGTGGGCATCTCGTTGTTGTCCGCATAGACGAGCACCTGGGAACGGTTGCCGTGGTGCGTCGGGAAGCTGAAGCGGGTGTCGAGATGCCTGCGGCAGCTCCCGACGTGAAAGATGGGACGGCCGTATTTGTCGAGGAAGGCCCGCTGGCCCGCGTAAAAGACCTCGCCCGTCGTCCTCACGCTCAGATCCAGCTCCTGCGCCACGCCGTGCGTGATCCTCGAAATCGTGGCGTCGTAGATTCGCTTCTCCTCGCCCGGGGCGGGGATCTTCATCCCGTACACGGAATACGAGGGGAGAAACCCCGGCTGGGACCCCGCGTCGCCCTCGATCACGTAGACGGTGGAATCATCGATGGGCTCGGCAAACGGCCGGTCCACCATGAGGGAGGACTTCCCCTTGTGATTAAAGAGCTCGTTTTTGAAGCCGACGATCTTCCTCCAGTCCCCTTCGTTCGCGCCGTCGACGATGTAGACGTGCCGTCCGATGAAGGTCCCGTCGGCCTCGGGCCGGTCGAAATCCACGATGGTGTCCTCAGTGCCGCCGTCCGCCTCCCCCACGGTCCCCCGTTTAACGCTCGGCACCACGCCCCCGGCCAGGTTCGAGACGAAGACCAGGTCGGCCTTCTCCAGGTTGTACCCGCCGCCGGCGGCGTGTTCGTCGGTCGGGTCGGGGACGTAAGTCGGGTCCGTGAAATGCACCTTCATCCCGTTGACCTGCTTGGGGGCGTAGGTGAGCCTCCTGAAGCTCCCTTCCACGTAGTCGAGGTCCTCATCCAGGAGGATCTCGTAGACGTTCAGGTTGTCCTGCTCTCCCATGCGCATGGAGAACGCGACGCCCCTGCCGTCGTAGCGCACGTCCGGCTCCCGGACATCCGCCTCGCCCTTCGGATGGAAGCGTGCCGTCAAGTTGACCGGCTCGCCGGTCGCCGTCTCCAGCGTCTCGCCCTCCTTCAGCTTCAGGAGGTAGAGGTCCCCGCCCGGCAGGTATTTCCCGATGTCCAGATAGCGCCGGTGGTTGCCGGTCTTGGTGCGCACGAAGACCACGCCCCGGACCTTGCCCACCAGAGAGGGATCGACCGGCTCCCCATCGATCTTGAGCTTCGAGACGGCTTCCTCGCGCTCGAGGGTGAGCCACTTCTTGATAGTCTTGTAATCCGGGTCGTCAGGCCCGGAGAAGAACTGGTCGTTGCCGCCCCGGTGAAGAACGCCGCCATTCCCGATGGGTATATTCTTCCTCAGGACCCTGCTCTGCTCGACGTCTCCCGTGAGGTGCACGGTGCCCTGGATCAAGCCCAGGGAGGTCATGCGGTTGAAGCTGACCTGCTCCGGGGAGAACCGCTTGGCCAGCTCCATTGTGAGGTCGTCGGTGGGCATGCCCCTGTCCGGGATGAAGCTGGAATGGTTGAAGACGTGGCAGGAGGGATTCAGGCATCCGTTGCGGGCGTATACCGGCAACACGTTCTCCCCGAAGAACCGCTGCGCCTCGCCGACATCGCCGCCCATGGGCTTTATCGCCTGATTCTCCAGCCTGACCCATTCGGCCAGCTGCCGGTACTCGGGATCGTTCACGCTCTCGTAGATCTCCCCCCCCACATGCATCTGCCCGAATCCCCCGGCCAGCGCGCCCAAGGGCATCCGCAACAGCTTGGCGAAGGACTTTCTGCTGTAGGCGGCCAGCATCGCCGCCTTCTGGTAGGCGAGCATCACCTGCCGGTGGGTGGAGATCTTCCCGTCGGCGTCGAGCGCGAACGAGAACTTCTTCCGCCCGGACGCGCGGTGGCAGGCGGCCTCGCAGGTGTACGAGCGCATGTTGACGTCCGCGTGCGTGAATTGCCCGCCGCCCGACTTCTCGACGTCGGCGACGGGCCTGTCTCCGCCGTGGCATACGTAGTTGCCCTCGGCGTCCTTGGCCGAGCAGGTGGTCTCCAGGATGGGGACGATGTTTTCCCTGAAATAGTCGAACGAGCGGGTCCGCGCGGCGTCCCGGACCGTGGAGCCCACCAAGCCCAGCACCCCCAGGACGATTCCCCCCCGGATCAGGAGCTCGCGGTGCGGGGGCTTCAGTCTCCTCATTTGCGGTTCACCTGCTGCGTCGGCCCTCGCCGGACCGTAAAGTCGAAACGTCGCGCCGACGGTCGGCGGCCCTCAGAGATTCGCCCGCTCGACCATCTTCCTCAAGCGCGGAAGGCTGAGTATCGTCACCTGCCGGTGGTTGGCGGAGGCGATCCCCTCCCGGCTCAACAGCCGGAACAGCCTCGAGACCGTCTCCAAGCTGACCCCGATCAGGTCCCCGATCTCCCGCCTGGAGATGGGCAGCCGTATCTCGGTCGTCAAGGCCTCGCCGTCCGTGACGAGCGGGAACAGGCGGATGAAGAAAGAGGCAAGGCGCGCCTTCGCCGACTGGGTCCCGAACTCGAGCATCCTGTCGTGCGAGGCGGCCAGGGATTGGGACAGGATCCGGATGACCTCCATCGCGAGGTCCCGGTTGTCTCCCAGGAGCCTCGCCAGACGCTCTCTTTCGACGAAGCAGAGCTCCGACTCCGCCAGCACCTCGGCCGAGACGGAGCAGCGGCCGAGGCTGAGGCTCTCCAGGTTGAAGACCGCCCCGGGCCCCATCACGTCGATGATCTGGTCCTTGCCGTAGGTCTGGGACTTATAGATCTTGACCATCCCCGACTTGACGGCGTACACGCGGGACGACGGGTTCCCTTCCTGATACAGGATCTGCCGCCTCTTGTAGCGGCCGTGCACCATCATACAGGAGACGGCGGACTTCGAGGAGCGTCTGAGGGTCGCGAACAGACCCGTCTTGACGACCGGGCAGTCTCTGCAATGGTCTTTCATCACGGATATCCTTGATGGATTATACCCGGAGGTTTGAGGGATATCTGTCGCTGTAATCATGATTCTCTTGTAGCTAAAATCCTACACGGCGCGTCTCCCGTCGGCAAGTCTCCGGCGAAGGAGGGCAGCCTTCCCTAAAGATGTCCCCGCCGGTGAGCTCCCGGCGGACGTCATCCGAACCGCTCCCAAGGGTTTTATCGCCCGCGGACCCTTTTCCCGGAGCGAGGCCACCGCGCGGTCAGTCCGAGGAGAGCCCGACCGCGGCGCCGTTTCGGCCGCGGAGCGGAGCCTCGCCGCGACGCCGACCGGGACCCGCGACGACGCCCATCTTCATCCCGATGGGGGCCAATCGGCGCACGTCGTCCATGAGCTCCGCGAAGGCGCCGGGGGACAAGGCTTGGCCCTTGTCGCACCATGACCGCGCGGGCTCCATATGGACCTCCACCATGAGCCCCTGCGCCCCGGCGGCCACGGCGGCCCGCGCCAAGGGGGGGACATACCTCTGGACGCCGGCCGGATGGCTCGGGTCCACGATCACTGGCAGATGGGTCCTTTCCTTGAGGACGGGGATCGCGCCCACGTCCAGCGTGAAGCGGGTCGAGGTCTCGAAGGTACGGATGCCCCTCTCGCACAGGATCACGCCGGGGCCCTCTCTCCCCGCGGCGAGCCTGCCGAGCAGGACGTACTCCGCCGCCTGCATCAGCTCGTCGACGGTGGCCCCGAAGCCCCTCTTGAGCAGGATGGGCTTCCCGTACGGGTTGTTGCCGGCCTTGAACAAGAGCGGGAAGTTCTGCATGTTCCGGGAGCCCAGCTGGAGCACGTCGGCGTAGCGCGACACCAGATGCACGTCCTCCGTGTCGATGACCTCCGTGACCACCGGGAGCCCCGTCTTCTCCCGCGCCAGGGCCAGGCACTCGAGACCGCGCTCGCCGAGCCCTCCGAACGAGTAGGGGGATGTCCGCGGCTTGAACGCGCCCCCGCGCAACGCCACGGCGCCGGCTTCTTTGACCATCGCCGCGATCTCGCAGACCTGCGACTCGCTCTCCACGCTGCAGGGCCCGGCGATGACCGCCACGTTCTTGCCGCCCACCACGGCTCCGTTGGGCAGCGTCAGCGTGGAATCCGGGCGGCCCTCCTCGCGGCGCACCAAACCGCGGGCTTGCGGGATGGTCACCACCCGCGTAATCCCGCGCAGAGCGCGCAGCTCATCGAGCGCCTCCTCGCGGACCGCCCCCTCCAGATGAACGGACAGCACGCCGGGCGCGTGCCACCGGTAGCGATGGTCCCCGTCCTCCGTGACCCCCAGACTGCGCAGGACCCGCGGGGCCAGCTTCTTGGCCCCGTTCTTGAAGCATATGATCGTGACCACCACGCTGGAGGGGCTCATTTCCGGACCTCCTCAGCGGCCGGTCCGTCCGCGGTCCGAGCCGCGGCGGCGCCTCCGCCGACCACCGCCACCGCCTCGACCTCGACCAGAAGATCGTGACGGCACACGTCCGCCAGCACGAACACCGCCGGGAACCTCGGCACGCGCAGGAGGCGCGCGGCCCTGCGGAACGCCTCGTACGCCTCGACGTCCTTGCAGAAGACCGTGGAGCTGCAGATGTTCTCCAGGCCCGCTCCCTGCTGCTCGAGGACGGCGGCCACGCTCATCAGCGTCTGCAGGCTCTGGGCCTCAGCGTCGGTCTTGTGGATCGTCTCCCCCGCCCCGTTGATGCTCGCCGTCCCGGACACGTGGATGGTGCGCCTCTTGCCGGCCCGCAGCGCCATGCCGCGCGCGAACGCCGACCGGTAGGAGAAGGCCTGCCCCTGCTTGGCGGTCGTGAGTATGGGGCTGGCCTCGATCCCGCCCGACCCGTTGCAATCCAAAGCGAGGACGTCCATGACGCATTCCTCGTCGAGGAGGCGTCCCTGTATCCCCGTGCTGGCGGGAAACCGCGGGGAGCCGTTCCGGCCGAAATACCCCGGACGCTGATAGAGCGCGTTCCTGACTTTATTGAGATCATCGTACCAGTCGAGCAGACGCCTGACGTAGATCCACGTCCTCACCACGTTCGTGTACTTGAAGCCGTGGGACTCCACCGCCTCCCGGGCGTTCTCGAACATGCGCTCCGCCTGCGTTGCGCAGCCGGCGGGCAGCCTCCCATCGGCGTCGGTCCCCCTGACCGCGGGAACATGCAGGAACCGGAACCCGCTCCCCGTCCACAGGCGCCCCCGGAGCCCCCCCGGACAGTCCACGGTCGACACGGCCGCCTTGTCGTTGGCTTTGGGAGCTATCCCCCATATCTGCGCTCCCCCGAATTCGGCCCCGCAGGGTGGCGCCCCGTCCAGGTAAGCGCCGGGCGGCGTGGGATCCATGCCCTGGTCCAGATACGCCGATTTCCGGACGCCGAGGATCTCTTCTCTGGCGCCCCGGCGGCCATAGACCGTCTCGCGGACAGGCTGGATGCCCTCCTCCAGCAGAATGCCGGCCAGGTCCGAGAAGACAGCCCGGACCGACTCCGGAGACCCCTCCGCGGGGCGCTCCTCCACGGTCGCCGTGAGGAAGTATTCGGTATGGCTCCCCCCCCGCAGCACGCGGACGTCGATTCCGCTGCGCATAGAACGTCGGATCGTCTCGTTTTTCATGCCATCCCCCAAATTCATCCCAGGAGAGCCGGTCAGTGGGACCCATCGGCACCGAAGTCGTCTCCGGTGTCGGCGGAACCCCCGTCAAAGGCTTCCCCGCTTCGGGCGCGGCCACTAGCCCGCCACATCTCAAGGAAATCGGCGGGACCGGCTGGCGACGCCAGCATATTATGGGAACTGAACCGGAAAGTCGGTACCTGTAGCGGTCAATATCGCATTTGACAATTGTATGTCATTTCGATTGCTACATGACCGTGTTTTCGGGAGGGGCCCCCTTGGACCGGATTTCAGGAGCCGGCTCGGAAAAATGCCGTCGGCCACGGCGAGAGCGATCCTTCCCTTCGCCCCGAAATGGACGAGGAGGTCGCGGGGACACTACACAAGCTCGCGGCTACTCACCCGCTCTTTTCAGCCTCGGAGGCGGCCTTGCGATTGGGTTTGCCGGCCGCCAGCCACGCGAGGTACTCCTGCATGAAGGAGTCGAGGTCCCCGTCCATGACGTTCTGGATCTGGGACGTCTCGTGGCCGGTGCGCATATCCTTTACCATCTGATAGGGCATGAACACATAGCTTCGGATCTGGTTGCCCCAAGCGATGTCGCCCTTGGCATCGTAGTGCTTTTCCAAGGCCGAGCGCTTCTTGTCGAGCTCGACCTGGTAGATCTTGGCCTTCAGCATCCTCATGCAGTTCATCCGGTTCTGGTGCTGGGACCGCTCGGCCCGGGAGGAAACGACGATCCCGGTGGGCAGGTGCTTGATGCGGACCGCGGTCTCCACTTTGTTGACGTTCTGGCCGCCCTTGCCTCCGGCGCGGAACGTCGCAATCTCGATGTCCGAGTCGGCGACCTCGACCTCGATCTCCTGCTCGATGTCGGGCAGTATGTCGCAGGAGGCGAACGAGGTATGGCGGCGCTTGTTGGCGTCGAAGGGCGAGATCCTGACGAGGCGGTGCACGCCGACATCTCCTTTCAGGTAGCCGTAGGCGTAGGAGCCGCGCACGAACGCGGTGACGCTCCTGATGCCGGCCTCCTCGCCCTTGTGCAGGTCGGTGACCCGGAACTCGAATCCGCGGCGCTCCGCCCACCGGGTGAACATGCGCAGGAGCATCTCGGCCCAGTCGCAGGCTTCGGTACCGCCCGCGCCCGCGTTGATGCTGAAGATGGCGTCCGCGTCGTCGAACTCGCCGGAGAGCTTCAGGCGCGTGTCGAGCTCCGCGACCACCCGCTCGGCGGAATCGAGGGCCTTGCGGACCTCGCCCAGCTCGCCGGCGTCCCCGGCCTCCTGGGCCAGCTCGAGGTGGGCCTCGACGTCCTCGATCAGCCGGGAGGCCTGCTCGTACTCCTCGACCAGCTTGCGGAAGCCGTCAAGCTCCTTGGACTTTTTCTTCGCGGCGGACGAGTCCGCCCAGAACGCGGGATCCGAAGCCTCCTTCTCCCGGACCTCTATCTCCTCGCGCTTGGCCGGGATGTCGAGGAACTTCGCGACGCCGTCGAACCTCGTCCGCGTCTGGGCGAGCGCTTGCTCGATCTCCCGGAACAGTGGTTCAGCCATGACAGATCCTCCGTCGGCGGCCGGTCGCCGCCGACAGCGGCGGCCGCACGTGGCGCGGTCCGCCGCTCTCCCGACAGTTTAAGATTTTTCACGCCGTTTGTCCCGCGCGGCGTCCCGCCGCCGGCCGCGGAGCGACCACGCGAGCAGCCCCGCGCTCGCCAGCATCGCCCCGAACCCGAACCAGTCCCCCGCGCGCGAGTACAAGGAGCCCCTCGGGAACGGATCCTCCCGCGGCAGGGCGAAGGCGAGCCGCCCCTTCTCTTCGATGCCGATGGACGCGCCCACCACGCCGTAGGGATCGATGAAGCCGGAGATCCCCGTATTCGCGGCGCGCACGACCGTCGCCCGGTTCTCGACCGCGCGGAACACGTTCGTGCCGAAATGCTGCAGGGGGCCCGCGGTGTCCTTGTACCAGCCGTCGTTGGTCACGTTGACCAGGATGCGGGCGCCGCGGGCGCTGTCCCGGCGCACCAGATGAGGGAACGCCGCCTCGTAGCAGATCGTGACCGCCAGAGGCCCGAAGCCCGGGGCGAAGAGCTTCTGCCGGGGCGCGCCCGCGTCGAAGTCCCCCATCTGGGCGAGGATGCCGATGCTTCCCTCGAGCCAGCGCCTCAGCGGCACGAACTCGCCGAAGGGCACGAGCTGGCGCTTGTGGTAGATGCCTTCGGGCGAGCCGTCCGGGCCGATCAGCACCGCGGAATTATACCGGCGCGGGCCGACGCGGGAGACCGATCCCACCAGCATCCGCGTCCTCAGCCTGCGCGCCCACCCGGCGATCAAGCGCAGGTTCCCGGGCTCGTCGAGCCAGCCCGGCAGGGCCGATTCAGGCCAGACGACCAAGTCGGGACGCTCATGGCGCCGGGAAGAGAGAAGCCCGTCGAACGTCCCGCGGATCGTCTCCTCGTAGCGGCCGTCCCACTTCTGATATTGGTCGATGTTCGGCTGGAGGACCTCGATACGGACCCACTCGGAGCCCTCGGCCGCCTGGGGCTTCTTCCGCTCCCGCAGCCCGGCCTCTCGCAGCCCGGCGAAGCGGGTATGCTTCCTCCCGGAGATCGCCACCGAGCCGTAGGCGGCGCAGGAGAGGATCAGGATCCCGGCGAGAGCCAGGTTGCGGACGCGCCCGCCCTGCCGCACGGCGCTTCCGAAATCAAGAAACGGGAACTCCGCGAGGGCCCCGTTCCATAGCATGATCACGAACCCGAGCCCGTGCGGACCCAGCAGGGCCCCGACCTGGATCATCGGCAGGTAGCGCCATTGCGTATAGGCCAGGAGGTCGGCGGCGACGCGCGGCGTCCAGTGAGCGCTGGCCGATTCTAGCGCCGTCCACGACAGAGCCCACGCCCAGGGCAGGGCGGCGACCGGCAGGCGTCGGGCCAGATGCCTCGCCCAGACGCCGTAGAGCGCCCAGTTAAGGCATAGCAAGCCGGCCAGCATAGCCAACGCCAGCGCCGAGACCGGCACGGACACGCCCGCGAAGCGGCAGGTCAGGTAGACCCAGTGGAGCGTCACCCCGCAGAACGCGAATCCGAACGCCGAGCCCAGAATGCCGGCCTGATAGGCGCTCTCCGTTCTTCTTATGAAGTAGAAGAAGACCGCCGGCGCGAACCAGGCCAGCAGGGATACTCCGGGCTTGGGAAAGCAGCAGGCGAGCGCGGCTCCGGCGAGGAGGCAAAGAAGAGCGGGCTTCAGCGAGAAGCGGATTGCGGGGATCTTCTTGAGGAGTCGCGTCATCCGAGGCGGCACGGCATTCCTATGACATCCTGACGATATTGGATGCCAGGCACCCTTCGGGAGCCGGACTCCGCCGATGTTCCGACGATATCCTGACGATGTCGGATGCCAGGCACCCGTTGGGAGCCGGAATCTCCCGACGTTCCGACGACAAACTGACGACGTTGGATGCCTGGCACCCTGCGGGAGCCGGACTCCGCCGATGTCCCGACGACAGACTGACGACGTTGGATGCCAGGCACCCTTCGGGAGCCAGGCATCCAGAGGATGTCAGCTTTTACCACAACACTTTTTGTATTTTTTGCCGCTGCCGCAGGGGCAGGGGGAGTTGCGGCCGATCTTCTTGAGCGCCTGGGGCGCTGCCGAGGCCGTGGCCGTGCCCCCCTTCTCGAGAAGCGACCGCCGCGGCGGCGGTCCGGACGACCCGGCCTCGTCCTGGGATGGCTCCCCCTCCCCGCCGTCCGCGGCCCGCGGCCGCTCGTGGCGCGCGACCATCATCGGCCTCGGCGCGCGGCGCGGGGCCTGGATGCGGAAGAGGTACTCGACGGTCTGCTGGCGGATACGGTCGAGCATCACCTCGAAGAGGGCGAAGCTCTCGCGCTGGTACTCGACCTTCGGGTCCTTCTGGCCGTAGGCCCGAAGGTGGATATACTTCTTCATGTGATCGAGGTCGTAGAGGTGGTTCTTCCAGGTCTGGTCGATCATCTGGAGAAGCACCATCTTCTCGATCTCGCGGAAGTTGTAGCCCTCGAAATCCTCCATTTCCCGCTTCTTATAGGCGGCGGAGATCTTCTCCCCGAGGTCCCTCTGAAGCGAATCCCGGTCGAGGTCGGCGAGCTCCTCTTTCGTCGGCCCGAAGGAGATGCCGCAGACGCGATTGAGGTGGGTCCCGAGGCTGACCAGGTCCCACTTCTCCTGATAGGCGTTCTTCGGGGCCCACGTGTCGAGCTTCTCCGCGAGGTCCTCGCCGAGCATCTGGCGGACGTGGGCGGACACGTCCTCTCCGTCGAGGATCCGGTTGCGCAGGCCGTAGACCACCTCGCGCTGCTTGTTCATCACGTTGTCGTAGTCGAGCAGCTGCTTGCGGATGTCGAAGTTGTGCGTCTCGACGCGGCGCTGGGCCCCCTCGATCTGCCTGCTCACCAGAGGCGACTCGATCGGCTCGTCCTCGGTCATGCCGATCCTCCCCATCAGCCCCTGGATGCGGTCCGATCCGAACAGCCGCATGAGCTCGTCGTCGAGGGCCAGGTAGAATCGGGTCTCGCCGGGGTCCCCCTGCCGGCCGCACCGGCCGCGCAGCTGGTTGTCGATGCGCCGGGCGTCGTGGCGCTCGGTGCCCATCACGTAGAGCCCGCCGGAGGCGAGGACGGCCTTCTCGTCCTCCTTGTCCTGGGGGCTGCCGCCGAGGACGATGTCGGTGCCGCGGCCCGCCATGTTGGTCGCGATCGTGACGGCGCCCTTCTTGCCGGTCTGGGCGATGATCTGCGCCTCCATCTCGTGGTACTTGGCGTTGAGCACCTGGTGCGGGATGCCCTTCTCGCGGAGCATCGCCGCGAGCGACTCGGACTTCTCGATCGAGCGCGTGCCCACGAGCATGGGGCGCGACCTGCGCCAGTTCGCGTCTATGTCGGCGACGATCGCCCGCCACTTGCCCCGCTGGTTGAGGTAGATGACGTCGGGCTGGTCGGCGCGGATGTTCGGGCGGTTGGTCGGCATCTCCACGACGCCGAGCTTGTATATCTCGTGGAACTCGTCGGCCTCGGTCATCGCCGTGCCCGTCATGCCGGCGAGCTTCTCGTACATCTTGAAGAAGTTCTGGAAGGTGATGGTGGCCAAGGTCTGGTTCTCTTCGCGCGGGGGGAGCTTCTCTTTGGCCTCCACGGCCTGGTGCAGTCCCTCGGACCAGCGGCGGCCGGGCATCAGGCGCCCGGTAAACTCGTCGACGATGATGACCTCGCCGTCCTTGACCACGTAGTCCACGTCCCGCTTATAAAGGTGATGCGCCCTCAGGGCCTGCGTGATGTGATGCACCCACTGTCCCTGGAGGTCGTCGTAGAGGTTGGAGACGCCCAGGAGCTTCTCGGACTTGGCGATCCCCTGGTCGGTCAGCGTCGCGTTGTGGTTCTTCTCATCGATGACCGCATCGAAGCCCTGGCCCAGGTTCTCGCCCGAGTACTTGGCCTGGACCTCATCTTCCTCGGTGATGAATCGGATTTTAAGGAGAGGGATAATCCGTTCGATGATGACATAGCGGTCGGTAGACTCCTCGGCCGGCCCCGAAATGATCAGCGGCGTCCTCGCCTCGTCGACCAGGATCGAGTCCACCTCGTCGACAACGGCATAGTGGACCGGCCGCATCACCCGGTCCTCCCGGTGGATGACCATGGTGTCGCGCAGGTAGTCGAAGCCGATCTCGTTGTTGGTCACGTAGGTGACGTCGCAATTGTAGGCGTCGCGCCGCGTGGCGTTATCTATGTCGTGCTGGACAAAGCCCACCGTGAGCC
>JBDREN010000179.1:0-3698 GCA_043819795.1 Elusimicrobiota bacterium | reverse complement strand
GGGGTGGGTCCTCGGTCCGGCGGCGCCGCTCCAGACCCGTCAGGGCCGCGGCCAAGCCGGTCACCGCCGCGCCCCAGCCCGCGGCCGCGGAGACGGAGCCCGGGGCGCCGGAGCCCGCGGCGTCGGGGGATGCCGGTCTGGCCCGGGTCGCGGCCGCCTACGCCGAGCGTTTGCGCAGGGCCAGGACTCCGCCCTCGCGGCTCAACTCTCTGCTCAACGACATCCAGAACCGCACCACGACCTCGGGCTTCACTCCGGAGCAGGTGGTGGAGGAGCTCAAGCTCAGCCACGGCCTCATGGTGGACGAGCGCGGCCGCGTCACCCGCCGCCGCTGAATGAAATCCGGGACGTTGTATGATCCGGATACGCCGCGCCAATGAACATCTAGTGTAGTGTCCCATAAGTTCATTTACATTCGTTACCCCGGCGAAAGCCGGGGTCCGTGTGCCCGGCATGGGCCGTGTCTCATGAAATGAAAGGAGTTCATCGGAGCCGATGGCGGCAACCGTAGCCGAACCGCAAGGGCGAGCCGCGAGGCGAAACCCGAAAGAAGCGGGAGGCAAACCAACGACCGCAGGAACACAAACTGGCAGGGAGGCCGGGACTCAGCGGCAAGCTGGCGGACAACAGCGAAGCCCGAAAGCCATCAAGGGGGTCCAGGTATAGCCAGGCGGCGCGTTGGGAAAGACACGGCACCTTACCCGGGGAGGCCTCCGGCCCGAGAGGGGCGGAGGAGTCAGCAGAGGCCATAGTAGCGAAGATAGCCCGCGAAAGCGGGAAGGAGCGAAGGGCCGAAGAACCAAGGAGCGGAGCTAGAGAAGGAACTGGACGACCCAAGCATAGCCGCCAGGCAAGACCTCTCAATGGCCCTGAAGGGTCCAGCGGAGGATGGCGACCGGAACTGATGTAGGTGAAACCGAGTGCGGAACCGGGAAGAGGGCGGCGAGTAAGGGTTTTCTGCGAACCTTCCGAAAGAGAGCGAGGCACAAGACGATGATGGAAGAGGTCGTTAAACCGGAGAACGCCCAGCGGGCCCTGAGAGTCGTGGAAAAGAACAGCGGGGCGCCTGGGATTGATGGGATGACGACCCAGCAACTGAGAGGACACCTGAAAGCGCACTGGCCAGCGATCCGAGAGAAGCTGTTGAAAGGGACCTACGTTCCTAGCCCGGCAAGACGCAAGGAAATCGAAAAACCCGGGGGTGGGACGAGGGTCCTTGGGATACCGACGGTCCAAGACCGGTTCATTCAGCAAATGCTGCTGCAAACGATGACGCCGATCTTTGATCCGACGTTCAGCCCGCACAGCTACGGATTCCGGCCAGGGCGGAAGGCGCATCAGGCGGTAAACGCGGCGCAAGAATACGCACGGAAAGGGAAGATCTGGGTGGTGGACATGGACATTGCGAAGTTCTTTGACCATGTGCACCACGACATCCTGATGGGCCGGATCGGGAAAACGATCCGGGACAAACGGGTGCTGGGTCTGATCGGGCGATACCTGCGGCGCGGGGCGATGATCGAGGGGGTGGTGGTGCGAAGCGAGGAAGGGACGCCGCAAGGCGGGCCTCTTTCGCCGCTGCTAGCCAACATCTACCTGGACGCGCTGGACAAGGAACTGGAAGCGCGGGGGCACGCGTTCGTCCGGTACGCGGACGACTGCAACATCTATGTGAGCAGTGAAGCGGCGGCGAAACGCGTCCTGGAAAGCATTGAGACCTGGATCAAGAAACGGCTTAGGCTGGACCTGAACCGGGAGAAGAGCGGAACCGGGCGGGTCTGGGAGCGGAAGTTCCTGGGATTCCAGATGACGCCGGGACTGGATATTCAGGTATCGCGGATGAGCGTGGAGCGACTCAAAGCGAAGGTGCGGGAGATGTGGCGAGGGAACCAAAGCGAAACCAGCGAAGGACTACGGAATCACTGGCGGAGCTACCTGTTGGGTTGGTGGAGTTACTACCGGCTCGCAGAGGATCGCTCGAACATCCTGTGCCTGAGCGGATGGATACGACGCCATATCCGGAAATGCTTTTGGCTGCGCTGGCACGGGGTCAAAGGGCGGCTGAACGCGCTGAGAAGGATGGGAATTCGGGGTCCAGCCCTGAACGTGGCGCGAAGCTCCCGCGGCGCATGGAGGATCGCCGGCACTCCGAGTCTGCAACAGGCCTTGTCGAACCTCCGTCTGACGCACTATGGATTCCTCACTCCATCTGATCTCGCGGTGGCGTAACACCGCCGGGTTCAACCGCCGGATGCGGAAAACCGCACGTCCGGTGGTGTGGGAGGGCTCCCGGGCGCAATCCCGGGAGCCCGACCCGATAGGCAGCAAAACAGGTTTTTTTGAATCCGTTCCACACGCTGGATCCCGGCTTTCGCCGGCATGACGACTCTTCAAATGGAAAGAAGCGTTGGAGACACTACACCAGGGAGGGGAAAATAAAATTCCTTATCTGCATCCCTGCGTCGTTGTGCCTCGCTGCGGCGGGCCATGCTCTGGATTGGGCGGAGCGCTGAAGACGGTGGAGAAGGCGGCCAAGGCCAACCTGGCTCTCTCCAAGAAGCGCGCCGAGGCCGTGCGCCAGTGGGAGATCGAGAACATGAAGGTCCCGGCGGACCGGCTCGATGCCCAGGGCTACGGCGACCAGAAGCCCATCGCGCCCAACGACACCGAAGAGGGCCGCGCCAAGAACCGCCGCGTGGACTTCACCGTCACCGCCAAGTAGTCGGCTGTCTTCAGGGCGCCGCAACGGGGCGGCCTCGCGCAGTGCGGGGCCGCCCCGCTTGCGCCGAGCTCACTCGGTGTGGCGCTTGAGCCAGCTGTTGACCGCCAAGTAGCTGGCGATCCCTAGGGCCACGTTGGCCACCAGGAAGATCGTGTAGGAGATCTTCCAGTGGAACTGCTGCGTCATCATGGTGAACTCGGACATGCCCCCGATGCTCGCGATGAAGGTCGGCACCATGATGCCGATGGAGATGGCCATCAGCTTCTTCATGATGACGTTCAGGTTGTTGCCCACCACCGAGGCTCGGGCGTCCATGAGGCTCGAAAGGATGTTCGAGTAGGTCTGCACCAGGGTGAGGCTCTGCTGGTTGTCCAGGCTTATGTCGTCGAGCAGCTCGATGTTCTCCTGCGAGAAGCCGAGCTTGGCCGCGTTGTGCTTGAGCTTCTCGATCTGCGCCGTGTTCGAGTTGACCGCGTTGAGGAAGTAGACCAGGCTCTTCTCCAGGGTGAACATGCAGAGCAGGTACTTGTTCTCCATCGAGGCGTTGATCTTGTGCTCGAGCTCGTCCGAGAGCATGTTGATGACCTTGAGGTGGCCGTTGAAGTGATAGATGGTGCTGTAGATGAGCTTGATGAGCACGTCGTGGAGGGACTTGAGGGGGAAGGAGTACTTGCCCTCGAAGAGGGTGAGGTCCTCGGAGATGACGATGATCATCTTCTCCTTGAAGAGGAAGACCCCCATGCTGATGACGCGGAAGAGGAAGTTGTCGGCCGAACAGTAGTTGCGCGGCCGCTTGAAGATGATGGCCAGGTGGTCGGCCTCCTGCTCGATGCGGCCGATCTCGTCCGGGTCCAGGGCGGACTCGAGGTTGTGCTGGTCGACGCCGTGCGTCTCCACGAGCTCCTTGCTCTCGTTCTCGTCCGGCGCGGTATAGGCCAGGATCGTCCCCCCGGCCGGAATCTCCACGACCTTGCCC
>JBDREN010000178.1:0-33911 GCA_043819795.1 Elusimicrobiota bacterium | reverse complement strand
CGGGGGCAAGGACGTGGCCATAGGGCAGCGAAGCCCCTACGCCCCGGGGGAGTATCTGACGGGCTCGATCGACGAGGTGGCTGTCTGGCACCGGACGTTGAGCGCCGAGGAGATCCTCCAGCACTATCAGAGCGGGCTCAGCCACGATCCGTATCCCGACCCGGCGGCTCCGGCGTGCGGCGACGGACTGCTGGATCTCGGGGAGGCGTGCGACGACGGCAACACGGCGGACGGGGACGGCTGCTCGTCCTCCTGCAGCCGGGAGGGTCTGGGCTGCTACATCACCCCGGTCGCCTACTGGAAGCTGGACAGCGGATCGGGCTCCTCCGCGGTCGACTCGGTCGGCTCCAACGACGGGACGATCAGCGGGGCGGTTTGGACGGAGGGCCGTGTGGGCGGGGCCCTGGCGTTCGACGGGGTGGACGACGGCGTCCTTATCGGCAATCCGGCGAACCTGCGGCTGAGCGGCCCGTTCACGCTGGAGGTGTGGTTCAAACGGACGGGGCAGGGCAGCGGGTACCCCACCTTGATCGGGCACAGCTACGGGGCCTGGGTGTTCGGGATCTACGCGCCGACCGACACGATCTTCGCTTCGCATGGCGGCGTGCACCCGTACGTGTTCGGCACGACGCCCGTGGGGGAGGGCCAGTGGCACCACGGGGTCGTCGTGCGGGAGGGCGCCAGGACCACGCTGTATCTCGACGGGCGGATGGAGAGCTATTCGGACAGCTCGCCGTCTTACACGTTCGACAACCCCGTGGGCATAGGGCATGATCCGAACTCCCCGGAGTATTTCAACGGGGTGATCGACGAGGTCGCGGTCTACGACAGGGCCCTGGCGCTTGAGGATATCCAGCAGCACTACCAGAACGGCGCGACCGGCCGGGGCTACTGCGACGAGCCGGGGGGGCCGGCGTGCGGTGACGGGCTGCTGCAGTCCGGGGAGGAGTGCGACGACGGGAACACGACGGACGGGGACGGCTGCTCCTCCTTCTGCGCGCGGGAGGTCCTGGACTGCGACCCGGCGCCGGTCTCCTACTGGAAGCTGGACAGCGGATCAGGCTCCTCCGCGATCGACTCGGTCGGATCCCACGACGGGGCCGTCAGCGGGGCGGTTTGGACGGAGGGCCGGGTCGGGGGCGCGCTCCGGTTCGACGGGGTGGACGACTATGTCCAGCTGGGGACGGTTTCGGGTCTGGGGATGACGGGCCTGGCGGCGCGTACGATCGAGGCTTGGTTCAAGCTGGACCAGCTGCCCGTGGACCAGGGGCCGGTGGTGAGCCTGGGGAACATATGGGATGGGGAGTTCATCCTGTCCACGCAGAAGTACACCTATCCCACCACGCGGCTCTTCCTGTGGACCGACGGGCAGAACATGCGGGGTGTCACGGACCTGCAGACGGGGGTGTGGTATCACGCGGTGGCGGTGTTCGACGGGGTGAACGGGGCGATCTATCTGAACGGTAATCTGGAGGACGCGCGCACGTTCTCGGTGCCGACGAGCGACTCGCCGGCGTACCTGGGGAGGTCGTACAGCACCTACCGGGGATCGCTCAACCAGTACTTCAAGGGCGTGATCGACGAGGCGGTGATCTACGACCGGGCGTTGAGCGTGGCGGAGATCCAACAGCATTACGCCAACGGGACGAACGGCGCCCCTTATTGCGGAGCGGGCGCCGCGTGCGACGATGATGACGGCGACGGGTTCGCTCAGCAGGGCGGAGACTGCGGTCCCACGGACTGCGACGACGGCGACGCCGCCGTGCACCCGGGCGCCGACGACAGCGGCTGCGACGGGATCGACCAGGACTGCGACGGCGCGGCCGATGACGGCTACGCGCCGACGGCGACGAGCTGCGGCCAGGGCGTGTGCGCGGCGCAGGGCCTGATGCTGTGCGAGAACGGCGGCCTGAGCGACAGCTGCATCCCCGGGGCGCCCACGGGCCAGGACGACGAATGCGACGGCATCGACCAGAACTGCGACGGCGCGGCCGATGACGGCTATGTGCCGACGGCAACGAACTGCGGCAAGGGCGTGTGCGCGGCGCAGGGCCAGCTGATGTGCGTGAACGGCAGCCTGGCCGACAACTGCAACCCCGGGGCGCCCACCGGTCAGGACGACGAATGCGACGGTGTGGACCAGGACTGCGACGGCACGGCGGACGACGGCTACGTACCGACCGGGACGAACTGCGGCCAGGGCGTGTGCGCGGCGCAGGGCCAGATGCTGTGCGAGAACGGCAGCCTGAACGACAGTTGCAGCCCCGGGGCGCCCACCGGGGCGGACGACGACTGCGACGGGATCGACCAGGACTGCGACGGTGTTGCTGACGACGGCTATGTCCCGACGGCGACGAGCTGCGGTCAGGGCGTATGCGGGGCGGCGGGCCAGCTGATGTGCGTGAACGGCGGGCTGGCCGATGACTGCAGCCCGGGCGCGCCGACCGGGGCCGATGACGACTGCGACGGGGTGGACCAGAACTGCGATGGCGCCGCCGATGACGGCTATGTTCCCAGCGCGACGAGTTGCGGTCAGGGCGTGTGCTCGGCAACGGGCCAGCTGATGTGCGTGAACGGCAGCCTGGCCGACAGCTGCAACCCCGGCGCACCCACCGGCCAGGACAACGACTGCGACAGCGTGGACCAGAACTGCAATGGTGTGGCCGATGACGCCTATGTCCCGACGGCGACGAGCTGCGGGCAGGGCGTGTGCTCGGCGGGAGGCGAGCTGATCTGCGTGGCGGGCCAGACGCAGGACACGTGCGCGGCCGGGCAGCCCACCGGCGCGGATGATGACTGCAACGGGTCGGATGAGAACTGCGACGGGACGCCTGACGACGCCTATGCGCCTCCCGCGACGAGTTGTGGCATCGGGGAGTGCTTCGCCGAGGGAGTGATGTCCTGTCAGGAGGGCCAGCAGGCCGACACGTGCGCGGCCGGCGCGCCCGCGACGGAGGTCTGCGACGGGCTGGACAACGACTGCGACGGCTCGGTGGACGAAGGCTTCGCGGACACGGACGCTGACGGCCAGGCGGATTGCATGGACGCGGATGACGACAACGATGGGATGGATGACGGCCCCGACAACTGTCCGCTGCTCGCCAATCCGGACCAGGCGGACTTCGACGCGGACGGCCTCGGGGACGCCTGCGACCCCGACATCGACGGTGACGGGATACTTAACGGGGACGACGTGGACGACAGCGGCGTCGTGGACTCCGGCGGCGGGACGGTGGACACTGATAGCCTGACGGTTACTCTAGACCCGGGGGCTGTTTCGGAGCCGACTACGGTGACGGCGATGAGCGGGGAGGGCAACTTCCGTGTCGCCACGAACAAGGGGGAGGCGCTCGCCCTCTTGGACTATGAGATCCTGCCCGAAGGCGCGACGTTCAACCAGCCGGTGACGCTCGTGTTCCGCTACGACGAGTCGCTGCTCAGCAACCCGAGGCAGGAGTCGAAGCTGGACGTGTATTGGCGTATCCCGGGGATGCAGTTGTGGGAGGCTCTGGAAGCCGACCTGGACACGGCCGCGAACACGCTGACCGTGCAGGTCACCCACTTCAGCAACTTCGCGGTATCCGCTCCCGCGGACCCCGACGGCGACGGCGTGTTCGAGGACTTCGAGGGTGAGACCGACGAGTGTCCGGATTCGGCGCTCGACGGCATGGCGCTGAACCCGAACCAATACGGGCAGAACGGGAGCTACGGGGCTTTCGAGGTGGGGCCGGACAACGCCCAGAGCCTGGTCTACGACATGGCCGCGACCAGGGGCTGCACCTGCGCTCAGATCGTGGCGGGCCTGGGAGCGGGAGAGGGCCATCTGAAGAAGGGCTGCTCGCCGGGCCTCATGCAGCAGTGGACCGGGATAAGCGCGCAGCCCGACAGGCAGGCGACGAAGAAGAAATAACGCCGCTGGAGTCGCCAGTCGGCTCCTGAGGCGGCCAAGGCCGGGCGCGGGGACCGTATTCCGCGCCCTGCTTTTTCGATACGGGGCCGCGCCGCATATCCCGCGGAACGTTGCCGCTCCGCGCGCAATCAGCTATCATCACCGCCGATAGGAGCGCGGTCATGGGACAATACGCGGAGTTGATGCCTTTGGCGATCTTTGCCGGCGCCGCAGCGTTTGCCGGCGCCGTATTCTTGTGGTTTCGCTATAGGGGAAAGCAGCGCCGGGAAGCCTTGTCCCGGCTGGCCAAAGAGACGGGCCTGGACTTCCTCCCCGAAGATCCCTCTCTCATCAGCGAGGGGATCGGGCGGCTTCAGCTCTTCAATCTGGGGCACAGCAAGCGGTCCAGAAACGTCATGCGGGGCAAGGCGCACGGCACGGACACGCTGCTGTTCGACTACTCGTATACGACGGGCGGCGGGAAGAACCGATCGACCCATCGCGCGACCGTGGCCGCCTTCCACAACGACAAGCGGGAGCTTCCTCACTTCGAGATGCGGCCGGAGCGTTTCTTTCACAAGATCGGCTCGGCATTCGGCTACCAGGACATCGACTTCGAGTCCAATTCGGGCTTCTCGAAGAGCTACCTTCTGCGCGGCCCGGACGCGCAAGCCGTCCGGGGTCTGTATGGCCCGAGCGTCCTGCAGCACTTCGAGATATATCCCGGCTGGTGCGTGGAGGGGGGAGGCGGCTGGCTCGCGTGCTACAGGGCGGACCGCAGGGTCGAGCCGGGCGACATGTGGACCTTCCTCGACGAGGCGCGCGTCCTGCTCTCGGTATTCCCGCAATAAAGCGGCAGCCCCGGCGTCGTACGCCGGCAAGCGGCGCGTTCGCGTTCTCTTCGTGGAGCGAGTATCGTCCTACGGTTTCCCTTGCCGCCCGGGCGGATTGATGATCTCGCGGATGACCTCCCGCATGACCGCTCCCTGGTCGCCCGGCTCCTGGATGGTCGTGGAGATGTTCTGGATCGTCCGAGGCACGGCGAGAGGCACTGTGTCGGTGCCCGTAAGGCCGTCGTTGTCGGTTACGGTCAGGGTCAAGTCGTAGGCTCCGATGTCCACGGTATCCGTGGCCGCCAGTTCGCCGGACAGGTTGAAATCACCGCCTTCAGGATCCTGATTGACCAGGGACCATTCAAAGGAGACGATCTCGCCGTCCGGGTCGAAGGAGCTGCCGCCGTCCAGGACAAGATTATCCTCAGGGTCAAGGCTGGGCCTGGCGACCGCCACCGGCTCCTGCATGCGGTTGGCTTCCCAATGAGCGTGTATTTCGTTCACCGTCCTCGCCGCGTTGGAGAGGCGGACTTCGTCGATCACGCCGTTCCACCAAGTGGAACGGTAGGCCGTGCCCAGTCGGGTGAAGGTTTTCTTGGGATCATAGGCATAGCTGTAGCCGTTGTATGAGGCCTCGACCACGCCGTCTATGATGATCTGCACTTGCGGGTCCCTTTGTGTGTCCCAAGTAAAGGCGATGTAGTGCCACTCGTTCGCCTTCCAGTTGCCTGGCGAAGAAATGGGTTTTCCGCCTACTCCCCCAAGACTGCCGATATTGAACAAGAGCCATTGAGTGTCCGGCCAGAATCCGGGGAACTTGATTTGCCACTGAGCCCATCCACCACTGTCCAGAAGACCCGCCGTGAAAGAGCCGGGCTGTTGAGAAATGTCGACGTTGGACAGGACCCACATCTCAAAGGTGCCATGCTCCTGGTCCCAGTCGGGGGCTACGCTCGCGATATCGACATAATCGTCGATACCATCAAACTGCAGCCCTTCACCGAACTTGCCGTCCGCCCACGTCGCTCCATGAAGGATCCCATCGTGGCCGTTGCCTGTCGCGTCGAACAAGGTGATGCCGGAGCCCTCGTCGAAATGCCAGAGGGCGGCGGTGTGCGCATCGACGGGCAGCTCGACGGCCCGCGCTTCCGTGGAGAAAGTCATGGCCGCCGCGAACAAAGCCGCGGCCACCAGACCGTATACGACTCTTTCCAAAGCCTGAGCCCTTTCAATACCTCTTTTCATCTTTTTTCCCTCTTGCTTGCGGTATCTGCCGCTCGGCATTACCCGTCCTCTATCCCGGGCTGCGTGTTCCCTACCTATTGTATAGCCGGGAATCGCCGACTAATCAAGGACAACCGGCTGACAAGCCTGTAGAAATAAACCTTATACCGCAAACATGTTATTTTCTTGTCAGCCGAGAACGTCTCGCCGGGAGAGACTCCGCGGGCATCGCAGGAGCGGAGCCCTAGACGGCCTTCTCGTAAGGGGTGAACCCCTTGGGGTAGCCGTCGACGAAAGAGCCCTTCGGGTCGTGGAAGAAGGGGCTCTTGTAGATGCGCCGCAGGAGCTTCTCGCGGGCTTCCGGCGCCGCGAGATACGCGATCCCCACGGCCTTCTCGCCCATGCTCAGCCCGAAGGGGGAGAAAGCCCCGTTCTCGGTGACCAGGACCACCTGGTCCGCGGCGATCCCCGTGGTTGTGATCCCTTCGGGGCACATGTCCACGATCTTGGACGTGCCGCTCTGGGTCGTGGACTTGAGCGCGATGACGGGCACGCCTCCCTCGGAATACAGGCAGCCCCGGATGAAGTCGCTCTGGCCGCCCACGCCGCTGTAGACCCTGCGGGCCTTCAGCGAGTCGGCCCAGATATTGCCGTGAAGGTCCACGCCGATGGCGCTGTTGATGGCCACCATCTTGGGCTGCTGGGCGATGGTCAGGATGCTGTTGGTGTAGTTGCTGGGGCGGCTCTGCACCGAGCTGTTGAAATGCAGCCAGTCGTAGCCCTCGCGCGAGTCGGCCAGGAAGATCGACGAGATCGAGAAGGCGTCGCCCTTGCGCCGGTTCTTCTTGTTGGTCACGATGCCCTTTTGGACGAGCTTCCTCATGGCGTCGGCGAAGAGCTCGGTCATGACGCCCAGGTCCTTGACGCCTTTCTTGATGACGGCGTCCGCGACCGCCTCCGGCACGCCGCCGATGCCGAACTGCAGCGTGGAGCCGTCCTCGATGTAGAGGTTGGTGATGATCTCTCCGATCCGCCGGCTCTTCTCATCGATCGGAGAGACGGGCGTCACGGGCAGGTCGTAGTCCGTGTCGACGATGTAGTCGATGTACTCCTCGGGGATGGCGGTGCCGAGCACGAAAGGCATCCGCCTGTTCCTCTCGGCTATGACGGTCCCGCCGCTTTCCTTCGCCGTTTGGACCGCGGCCAGGACGCCCTCGACCGTGGTACCCAGGCTGTAGTTGCCCCCGTTGTCTGGCCCGCTGACCTGCAGGAACACGACGTCGGGCCTGATGTGCCTCCTGAGGTGGCGGGGGATCTCCGCGAGATGCCAAAGCTGGTATTTGGCCCAGCCCGCGTTCACGGCTTCGCGGGTGTACGCGCTGGTGAAGATGATCCGGAACGTTACCCTCTCGCAGACCTTCCTGCTGAAAACCCGCGACATGATCTCGTCTTTGCCCAGAAACAGCACGCCGTAGAGGTCCACGTCGCGGATCGATCCGTCCGCGGCCAGCTGGTTGAGCAGCACCTGCGGCGTGGCCGCGTTGCCGGAGCTGTAGATCCTGCTGCCGGGGGGGATGACGGTCGAGTTGACGGCTTTTTCCGCGGTGGTCACGATGGCCATATTCGATACCCCAAGCGCCGGTCCCGAGGCCGCCCGTGGCCGGGCAGGCCCGTTTCGCGCATAGCCTAGCACATCGGGAAGGCCTCCCCCGGCGAGAGGCGGCGCGCCCTCTCCATCTCCAGTGGATGCGACAAAACGGCCATCCTGCCGGCGCATGCGGTCCGGAGGATTCATGGCGATGTAAGGCCGGATTCAAGCGGAGTTCACCGTGTTCGGCTAGCCTATGGCTGGGCGCGACTCCCCGGATTCTTCCGCCCATCGGGCAGGTGGAGGAGGTTCCGGGGAGTCGGGCCAAGGAGGTCCCCCGATGCGGATTCTGACGACAAGAGAGCTTAAGATCATGCGGGAGAACGGAGCGGACTTCACGCTCGTGAACGTGCTCCCGGAGGAATACTACCGGAAAGAGCACATCCCCGGGTCGCGCAATGTGCCCGTCACCGAGGACGACTTCGTCCGCCGCATCGAGGAGATCGTGCCGGACAAGAGCCGGACGGTGGTGGTGTATTGCGCCTGCAGGGAGTGCACCGCGTCGTCCACGGCCGCGGGGAAGCTCGACCAGGCGGGCTTCACGGACGTCCGCGACTATGAGACGGGCGTGAGGGGCTGGAGAGGCGCCGGCCTGCCGCTGCGGTCCGTCCCCGAAGACCGTCTGAGCCTCGTGGGAGGTACGTGCTGATCGAGTTCCCCCGCGGGATTGTCTGAATGTCCGGGGGTCGTATGGGGCGCGGCGCGGATGCTCGCATCGCGCCCCGCCTCTGCTTTTCCGAAAGACCCCGGCCCTTCTTCGCGCACGGAGGTCTTCCCTGCGGCGCTTCTTTCGCGCTTGACATAATATCGCGGCATAAGGGAATATCCTACGGATAGGCCGCTGGATTCCCGGCGGAGGGCCGTCGGCCCGTTCGAAAGGGATCCGGCGCTCAAGCATAGGATGCCTTCAAAGAAAGACGCGATCATCCGGTTCTTCGCCCCGGCCCCGGAGGGGGCGGCCCCCCCGCGGGGGTTCTCCGAGAAGGAAAGCGCGGTCCTGGATACCCTGAACAAAAAGGTGGCGGCGGCGGAGTCGCTCGACCGGCTGCTGGGGTTCGTGTTCGATTCGACCCGGGACATCTATCCCTGCGACAGGCTGGCGCTCGCTTTTGTCGAGGAGAACGGCCGGCGGGTCGTCGCGCACACGGCCAGGGCCGCCTATGAGCCCCTGGTCCTGGGCGTGGGGTATTTCGAGGACCTCCGGGGAAGCTCGCTGGAGAAGATCATTGCCACCGGCCAGCTGCGCATCATCAGCGACCTAGAGGCCTACTACGACGAACATCCAAACAGCGCCTCGACGCGGCTGCTTCTGGACGAAGGCGTGCGCTCGAGCCTGACCTGCCCCCTCTCGGTGGACGGGCGCAACGCGGGGCTCTTCTTCCGCAGCTCGCGCGAGCCCGACTCCTATGGGGAGCGCGAGGTGCGCCTGCATCAGGCCGTGGCCGAGAGGCTCGGCCAGGCGGTGGAGAAGGCCTACCGGATAGGGGAGCTCACCGCCGCGAACGATGCCTACACCGAGATGCTGGGCTTCGTCGCCCACGAGCTCAAGAGCCCCATCGCCGCGATCATCATGCAGGCCGACATGCTCGGGCAGGGCGGGTTCGGCGCGATGAATCCCAAGCAGGCGGAGCTGGTCGGATCGATCACGGGCAAGGGCAAGCATTTGCTCGACCTCGTGCGCGACTATCTGGACCTCGCCCGCATCGAGGGGAGCGGGCTCAAGATCAAAGCGAGGAAGATCGGCCTTGGAGCGCTCATGAAAGCGGCCGAGATCTCCGCGGGGACGCTTATCGAGGCCAGGGGGATGAGCCTCGACAGGGACCTTCCGCGGGAGGCGGACAAGGTCGAGTGCGACGTCGAGCTGCTCGCCGTGGTCGTGTCGAACCTGCTGGGCAACGCGGCCAAGTACGGGACCGAGGGCGGCCGGATCAAGCTCAAGGCGGGCCTGGGCGGAGGGAGGTTGACCGTCTCGGTATGGAACGAGGGGCCGGGCTTCTCCGCCGAGGAGAAAAAGTCCCTGTTCCGGAAGTTCTCGAGGCTCGAATCGCCGGAGCTGAGGAAGCAGAAGGGCACGGGGCTCGGGCTTTACAACTGCTGGCGTATCATCCACCTTCACGGGGGCCGGATCTGGGCGGAGTCGGAAAAGGGACGCTGGGCCGAGTTCGCTTTCGAGATCCCCCAGCCGGGTGGTCCTTCATGAGTCTCAGCCTGCATTGGATCGACCTGAGCATCATCGGGGTCTATTTCGTCGTCGTTCTCGGGATGGGCCTTTGGCTGGCCCGCCAGGAAAAGGGCTCGGCTTCCGACTTCTTCGTGGCCGGCCGGAAGCTGGGGTGGCTCGTCGTGGGCGCGTCGCTGTTCGCCTCGAACATCTCCAGCGAGCATCTCATCGGCCTCTCGGCCGACGGCTTTCGCAGCGGCCTGGCCGTGGGCAACTACGAGTGGGGGGCCTGCGTCGTGCTGGTCATCCTGGCCACCGTGTTCGTCCCCTTCTACATCGGCTCCCGGATCCAGACGATGCCCGAGTTTTTGGAGCGCCGCTTCGGACGCGGGGCCCGGGTCTACCTCTCGCTGGTCACCATCGCGGCGAACGTCCTGGTGCGGATCTCCGTCGCGCTCTACGCCGGGGCGCTGGTGATGCAGGAGATGTTCGGGCTCGGGATATGGACGTCGATCGCCATCCTGGCGCTGACCACCGTCCTGTACACGGCCGCCGGGGGCCTGAAAGCCGTGGTCTATACGGACGCCGTCCAGGCCGCGGTCCTGCTGGCCGGGACCGCGTTCTTGAGCGCGATCGCCCTGCACAAGGTCGGCGGATGGTCCGGGCTCACCGCGGCCCTCGATCCGGAGATGTTCGATATGGTGCGGCCCGCCTCGGACCCGGAGATGCCCTGGCCGGGCCTGCTTCTGGGCGTTCCCATCCTGGGGATCTGGTATTGGTGCACCGACCAGGTGATCGTCCAGCGCGTGCTGGGATCGCGCGACGTCCACAACGCCCGCATGGGGGCGCTTTTCGCCGCGTTCCTCAAGATCCTGCCCGTGTTCCTCTTCGTCTTGCCCGGGCTCTGCGGCCGGGTGCTCTTCCCTGAGATCGAGTCCAAGACGGTCTTTCCCGTGATGGTGCGGGAGCTTCTTCCGGTGGGCGTGACGGGCCTGGTGGCCGCGGCCCTGATCGCGGCGCTCATGTCGTCGATCGACTCCACGCTCAACTCCACGGGCACGTTGGTCTCGCTGGACTTCTATCAGCCTCGCAGGCCCGACGCCACCCAGGCGGAGCTGGTCCGCGTGGGCCGGATAACCACGGTCGTGGTCATGGTGTTCGGGGTGCTCTGGGTGCTGGTGGTGCGGAGGGCCGAGTCGATCTTCCAGTATCTGCAGCAGGTCCAGGCCGCGATCAGCCCGCCTATCGCCGCCTCCTTCTTGTTGGGGGTTTTCTGGCCGCGGGCCAACCACGCGGGCGTGCTCAGCTCCCTGCTGGGGGGGCTGTGCGTGGGGCTGGGCCTTCTGGCGTGGGAGCCGCTCCCGTTCTTGATGGCGGCGGGGGTCACCTTCGCCTTCTCCATCATCGTCCTGGTGGCCGTGTCGCTGGCGACCGAGCCGCCCAAGCCGGAGCAGGTCGAAGGGCTGTGCTGGAAGGGAATACGTCCCCTCTTGGAAAAAGCCACCACGTCCCGGCAGCGCCTGCTCTTCCGCGTCCTGGTCGCGGCGATCCTGGCCTGCATGGCCGTGTTGTGGCTCCGGTTTTCCGGGGCTTGGCCGTGGGCGCCGGGCGGCGTCGCGCGGCCGGACGCGGCCGCGCAGTCCCGCGCTCCCCGGGCGGACGAGGAAACCCTCGCGTTTCGGATCACCCACGGGAGCATCGACAACCATTTTTATCGCCGGGGGAGAGTGGCCGCGCACCTGCTGACGACCTCGGGAACCGAGCCGCGGCTCATCGTGGCGTTTCCCGCGGGCAACTCGGGCGTGGGGCTGTGGTTCGAAAAGCTCGGAGAGCCGGCGGAATTGTCCGTCGAGGGTGAGCTGAGCGGTGTGGAGGGCCCGAACGGCATGCGCGGCGTGAGCGCGACGATCGCCGTCTCCGCTCCCCGCCTGCGGGTGAGGCGCGCGGTCTTGGGCAGCGTCCGGCTGCTGCGGGATTACATGAATACGGGAGAGGTCCCCGGCGAGGTCGCGCATATGGTGGGAAGAGGTCCGCCGCTCGTCTTCCGTCGCGCCGATCTGGCCGGGCGACACGGCTACTCGCTCGGGATCGAGGCACTGGACGGCGGCAGGACGGAGGAAGGCCGGGAAGGAAAGATAGCGATCGAAGCGCCGCCGGAAGGCGGCGCTCTTCGTTTCCGGATCACCGCCCTGACCGACGAGCCTCCCTTGACGCCCATCGCGTCCACGGAGCTGCTGAAGAGCGATGAGGGGGCGGACCCGGGGAGCCTGAAGGCTCTCGCGTTTCTCTGCTACCGCGAGAAGCTGCTCGCCGGTTCGTGGCGGTTTTTGACCTACTTCGGGCGCGACACGCTGCTCTCGCTCCGGCTTCTTCTGCCGAACCTCCGGCCCGCGGCGATCGAGGCCGGGCTGGGCGCGGTGCTCGACCGCCTGGACCCGGAGGGACGGGTGGCGCATGAGGAGGATATCGGCGACTGGGCGGCGTTGCGGAACTCGAATTCCGAGGATCCGCCGTCCGATCCGCGCGCTCCGCTCCACGATTACAGGATGATCGACGACGACTTTCTGCTGGCGCCGGTGGCGGCAGCTTATCTGTTGGACTCCGCGGAAGGAAACGCCAGGGCCCCGGCCTTTCTGAGCCGGCTTGCCCCCTCGGGAGTGACCTACCGCGACGCATTGCGCAGGAACATGGCGTACGTCCTGAAGAGGGCCGAGCCTTTCGCCCGGGATCCGGGTCCCGCCACCTTGATCGCGCTCGCGCCCGGCAGAGACGCGGGGAACTGGCGGGACAGCCGCCTCGGCCTGGGTCTCGGGCGCATCCCTTTCGACGTGAACGCCGCTTTCGTGCCCGCCGCGCTCGAGGCATCGGCGCGTCTGATCGAGACCGGGCTCTTCGGCCGGAAGGCCGCGGCCGCCGAGGCCCGGCGGCTCGCCCGGGCTTGGGACCGGGCCCGGGAATATTTTCTGGTGAATATCCCCGCCGCTCACGCGCGCGAGTGGCTCGGGGACTACGCGGCCGAACTGGGCCTGGACTTCGCCCTCGCCGAGACGGCGGAGGAGACGGTCTTCTCGGCGGTCGCCCTGCACGAGGACGGCCAGCCGGTGCCGGTCATGAGCTCGGACGAGGGCTTCATGCTGCTTTTCCGCGATCCCCCGGCGGAGTATCTCGAACAGGCCGCCGAGAGGGTCATCCGGCCTTTCCCGGGCGGCCTGAGGACCCCGGCGGGCTTGGTCGCGGCCAACCCGGGCTTCTCTTCCGGCGATTCGCTGCGGCGTTCCTTCACCCGCGGCCACTACCACGGGGCCGTGATCTGGTCCTGGCAGCAGGCGGTGTGGGCGGCCGGGCTGCGGCGTCAGCTGGAGAGGAAGGACCTTCCGTCCTCGACGCGGAACGCGCTGAAGCGGGCGCAGGCGCTTTTGTGGGAGGCCATCGACGGGACCGAGCCGCTGCGAAGCTCCGAGCTGTGGTCTTGGACCGTGGAGGACGGCCGCGTCAAGCACGCGCCGTTCGGCGAGCTCGCGGAGCGTATGGCGGCTTCGCCGCGGAACTCCGGCCTTCGTATCGATATCATGGAGGACGGCCGCGCCAAGAGCGTGTCGTTCGCGGATATCGTGGGACACAGGACCGAAGCGAACGCCGTGCAACTGTGGTCGACGGTCTACCTGGGCATCCCGCGCCCCGCGTCCCCGCGATAGCCCCGCCCGCTTTCGGTGCCGTGCTTGACTTTCGGGAAGTATTCGCGGGAAGCTGATGCAGGTTTGTCCCGAAAGTCAAGCACGGCACCGAAGTTCACATTGATATGAGCTTGAGGCCGGTCTCGGCGTCGGGCTCGCGCCGCATCTTGAAGGAGAACGACTGGACGCTGACCTCGAGCGTGAGGGACACGCGCGCCGCGAAGAGGTGCCCGCCGAACGTCCGGCACTGCGCGTCCGCGAGGATCGCGTGGGCGTGGACCATGGGCTTGCCGTCGAGCTCGCAGATGTTGCCCAAAAGGCCGGCCACCTCGTACTCGCCGGAGAATTCCTTCTTCATGTAGGCTCGTTTGGGGAGATCGTAGTACCCCAGAGTCGGTTCCTCCACCGCGCCGATCCCGGAGAACGACGCGGACGCGACGCCCTCCTCCAGCGCGAAGCCCGCGAGCGCGTCGAGGACCTGCTCGCCCCGTTCGAGCCTTACGAAATATCGCGAGCCTTCCTTCTTGAATCGCATGGTCAAAATGGCGTCAGGTGTTAACTTTGTTAACTAAGTGGCCCCCACTGGCCGGAGTTAGTTGACAAAGTTAACACCTGACGCCTTGCTCTCGACGAGGGTCTGCATGCGGGGGATGAACACGTCCGTCCGGTCCGAGCGCTGCAGTCGCATGGAGCGGAAGATGCGCCACCCCAGAGCGGCCCGCTTGGCGGTGGGGAATTTCGTCTGGCCCGAGCGCCGCGGCCGGCGCTCGTAGGAAAAATAGGCCTTCTTGTGGTTGCGCAGGGCCCGGTAGCGCCGCACGCAGAAGGGCGTCTCCGCGTCACCCAGAGCCAGCAGGTCCCGGGCAACGGGGCGCTTCATGACGCAGAAGTCCACCTCTCCCGGGCGCAAGGGGTGGACCAGGACGGCGGCCGCCTTGAGCCAGGCCGGGGCCTTGCCCCTCTCGTTCTGGCCTTTTTGGATGCCGATGACCGCCGAAACGGAGGATTTCTCCAGCTTGTCGAGCATCTTCACTAGATGCTCCGGGGGGTCCTGCAGGTCCGCGTCCAGGACGGCGACAGCTTCCCCCGAGGATTGATGGATCCCGGCGAGTATCGCGTGTTGGTTCCCGCAGTTCTCGAAGAGCCGTACGGCCTTGACGCGAGGGGTGCTCCGAGCCCACTCGGACAGGAGCTTCCACGTGTCGTCCCGCGACCCGTCGTCGACCAGGACGATCTCCAGCTGTCCGCCGCTGAATAGCGGAAGCTCCGTCAGGGTCTGCCGCAAGGGGGGAATGTTGGGCGCCTCGTTGTAGCAGGGGACGACCGCGGAGAGAGGGATCCGCCTGGGCACTACAGCCTCCTTTGTATGGGTCTTTCCCTTTGCCGACGGGATTGGGATTATCTATGGATTTTATAGCAATTTAGACAGCCGTCCGCCAGGGCGTCTGAGGAGCGGCGCGGGGCGCGCCGTCTTTCGGCATCATTCTCGAGCCTCGTGGCACGGCGGGGCTCGCGGGCGGCCCGGCCGAGGCCGGGGGGAAGCCCCCCGTCGGCTTCATCGCCGGCCAGGGAGGCGCGCAGCCCCGTTTCCGGAAGCAGCCGCCGGCTCGAGCACGACCGGAGACCCGCGTCGCGGAGTTCCAGCCGCGCGTTTTCGCGTGTCGCATGCCTCGCGCGAGAGCCGCAAGCGCGCTCGCGGCGTTGGATTGACCTGTCTGTCGGGAATGCCGTAGAATCTTTTCGATGAAGACTCTCGACGCCGTCGACGACTCCCTCGCGCGCGTGCGAGAGGGGCTGGAGCGCAGGGCCGCCCGCCTCGGCGGCCGCCTCGGCGATCACCTGGTCTCGGTCATCGGCCGGCCCGGCAAGATGCTGCGGGCCCGCTTCGCCCTGCTGGTCGGGGCGGCGCTGGGCGTCGACCGCGATGTCCGTGAACGCGTCGCCCGCGTCGTCGAGCTCATCCATAACGCCTCTCTTCTGCAGGACGACTGCATCGACGAGGCCCTCATGCGGCGCGGTTGTCCGACCCCGAACGCCCAGTTCGGGGACCGGACCGGGGTGCTCCTGGGGGACCTTGCCTTCACCGAGGGTATGGACGAGGCCTTGGGGGTTTCCCCGCGCGCGGCGCGCTCCCTGGTCCGGTCCGTCCGCGAGATGGCGGTGGGCGAGATCCAGGAGGAGTTCCTGCGGGGCAGCCTGGACGTCTCGGTCGAGGGGTACTACGGGCTCGCGGCCCGGAAGACGGGCGCCCTATTCGAATGGACGGGAGAGGTCCTCTCGGAGGCCGGCGTCCTGCCTCATCGGCGGGAGGACCCGCCCCGCCTGGGGCGCTCGGCGGGAATCCTGCTTCAGATCGTCGACGACATCCACGATGTCACGCTCGACGAGGCGGTGGCGGGAAAGCCTCCGGGCCAGGACCTGGCCAACGGGCGCCTGACGCTTCCGGGCATCCTCGCCATGGACGACGAGGGCTCGCGGTCCCGGTTTATGACGATCTGGCGCGCGGTCCCTCGGGACGCCGGGCGTCTCGAGCGGGCCTTGGCCCTCTTCGAGGAGCGCGGCCACCTGGAGGCGGCGCGCGCCAGGGCGCGCGGGATCCTGGACGACGCTCTGCGCCTTATCGACGGGCTGCCGGTGAAGGCGGAAGGCGCGCCCCTCAAGGCCTTCATGCGGCTTATGGTCGGGAGGGAGTTCTAGGGTGAGCCTTTATCAGAGGCTGGCCCGCCGCGCCTGGAGGTCCGGCGAGTACAATGCCCGGCTGGAGCCCGGCGAGGGCCGTGACGGAGGCGCGTCCGAGGCGGAGGAGCTCCGCTCGTTTTTGCGCTCCAAGATGGAATGGATCGTGGAGCGGGAGGCGTGCGGCGCGAGCGGGAGCGGAGAGCCTCCGCGGGAGGAGGACAATATGAAGCTGGCGAAGCACGTCAAGTTCCGCGAGGAGAAGTTCGGGGGGGTCCTCTTCGAGACCCGCTCGGAGAAAGTATTCACGCTCAGCCGGACGGGGGCGGCCGTCATGCGCGAGATCCTGGCCGGCGGGGACGACCAAGCGGTCATCGGGCGGCTGAAGGACCGCTACCAGGACCCCGACGGCACGATTGAGAAGCAGGCCGCGGAGTTCATCGCCTCCCTCAAGGAGAAGGGCCTCGTCGCCGAGTGAGGATGAAGGCCGCGACCGCCGCGCCTATCGCCGCAGCCGGGTCCGCGGAGCTTCCCGTCCCCGGGCGGACGTCGTCGGGAGACCTCGGCGCTCCGCTCTACGTGGCGTGGCAGATCACCAACGAGTGCAACCTCGCCTGCCTCCACTGCCTGGAGGAGTCGGGGCCGGGCAAGGCTTTCGCGGACGAGCTCTCCAGGGAGCGGGTGTCCGCCGTCCTCAAGCAGCTCGTGGACGCCCAGGTGCCTTACGTGGCGTTCTCGGGCGGCGAGCCTCTGGTCCATCCCCACTTTTTCGAGATGGCCGAATACGTCTGCGCCAACGGGATCCAGCTCAAGGTCGAGACCAACGCCCATCTCCTGACCACCGAGAGCTGCGGGCGGCTCAAGGACATCGGGGTCAAGGCCGTCCAGGTCAGCATGGACGGCGCCAGCAAGGCGACGTTCGACCGGCTGCGGGTCCGCGGGGACTTCGACGCGATGATGGATGGCCTCCGGAACCTGAAGGCCGCCGGGGTCCCGACGGAGATCAACCATTCGCCCACGAGATTCAACGTCCACGAGATCGCCGACGCCGTCGACCTGGCGTGGTCGCTCGGAGCCGAGAGCTTCTTCACGGGCAGGACGATGTACACCGGGAACGCGGTCAAGGCATGGGGCCTGCTGGAGCCCTCGGAGGAGCAGTACGCCGAGTACTTCAATGCCCTTCGCGCGAAGGCCGAGCAGTACGAGGGGCGGATGCGGGTGTGCTTCCACGAGATGGGGCTTCTGGAGGAGCTTCGCTACAGGCTCGAGAACCCCGCGGCCCTGTTCATCATCCTGCCCAACGGGCTGGTGAAGCTCATCAACGCGCTGCCCTTCGTCTGCGGCGACCTGCGCGTGGAGTCGGTCGGCGAGGTGTGGGCCAACTTCCAGAGGTCCTGGAAGGACCCCAGGGTCCGCCGGTTCGTTACGGATATGGCGGCCGACCCGCGGCTGACGCGCGAGCTGCACCGGTGGGTCCGGCTATGAGCGGTCCGCGCGCGCTTCTCAGGATATTCAGCCTGGTCCGCTACCGATTCTTCCTGTACGCGGGGCTTCTTCCGTATCTGCTGGGCGCGGCCTGGGCGTACGGGATGGAGCACGCCTTCCGGGCCGGCGTTTTCTGGACGGGCTTGTCCGGCATCTTCTTGGCGGTGGTCGGCGTGGAGGCCTTCAACGAGTACTTCGACTCGCGCATGGGCACGGACCGGGTGTTCAACCCCGACGACGAGGACCCGATCCAGGATCGGGTGCTCTGGCTCGGGATCGCGGCCTTCGCGGCCGCCGCCCTGATCGGCGTCTATCTGGCGCGCCAGGGCGGCTGGCCGGTCCTGGCGTACGCGGGGCTGGGCGGGCTGGCGGCCGTCTTCTACGTCGGCCCTCCGGTCCGCTGGGTCTACCGGGGACTGGGCGAGACCATGATCGCGCTCTCCTACGGGCCGTGGATGACGCTGGGGAGCCTGCACCTGCAGACCGGCCGTTTTTCCTGGGGCGCGCTGGCCGCCTCTTTGGTCCCGGCCTGCCTGATCGCGGCTCTGGCCGTGGTCAATGAGATCCCGGATTTCCACCAGGACCGGCTGGTCGGCAAGCGGAACCTGGTGGTCCGCCTGGGCCGGCTGGGCGGGGTGCGTCTTTACGTGGCTTTGGCCGCCCTCGGCTTGGCGGTGCCCGTGCTCGGGGTGCTCGGGGGGATCTTCCCCAAGCCGGTCCTGGCGGCCTTGGCGGCCGTCCCGCTGCTCGTTCTCAGCGCGCGCGCGGCCTTCGAGACCTACGATACGCCGCGCGCGTTCGTTCCGGCCGTGCGGAGCGTCGTGCTCTGCTATCTGGTGGGGACCGGCGCTTTCACGCTTTCTCTGGTCGTGAATCATTGGCTGTCGCGCATGTGCAACGCATGAGCTCGATCGATCTGCTTCGCGCGCCGTTGTTCGTCTCCTGGGAGCTTACCAGGGGCTGCAACCTGGCCTGCGTCCATTGCTGCGCGTGCTCGGCCCCCGGCGGGACCGTCCCGGGGGAGTTGGCCCGCGACGCGGCCGTCCGCCTCGCCGAGGACATCGCGGCCGGGGGAGTCCCGTATCTCATGCTGTGCGGCGGGGAGCCGCTGACCGTCCCCTGGTTCTTCGAGATCGCGGGGATACTCGGGGAGGGGGGCGTCGAGCTCAAGATCGAGTCGAACGGGCAGCTCCTGGGGCCGGACGAGGCGCGCCGCCTGGCCAAGCTCCCGATCCGCTCCGTCCAGATCAGTATCGACGGAGACACGCAGCGGACCTACTCCCGGCAGCGTCCCGGCGCCTCGCTCGAGAAGGCGCACGCGGCCTGCCGGGCCGTCCGTGAGGCCGGGCTGCCTCTCGAGGTGACCTTCGCCCCGACGCGTCTCAACGTCCACGAGGCGGAGGCCGTCATGGACCGGGCGGCGGCCCTGGGCGCGTTCCGGTTCAACACGGGAGCGCTCATGCGCCTCGGCCGGGCGGCCAAGCTTTGGAAGGACATCGCGCCCACGAGCGGTCAATACGCGGCCTTCCGCGCGGGACTCGAGAGGAAGAAAAAGGAGATCGGGCCGGACCTCGAGCTCCGCTGGAGCCCGTTCACGATCGAAGAGGGCCTCGAGGAGTGCCTCCTCCAGCCGCCGGCGACGCTTCTGGTGTTGCCGGACGGGAGGGTGAAGGTCGCGGCGGTCCTGCCGTACACCTGCGCCGACTTGCGCCGGCAATCGCTCGCCGAGGCTTGGGACGCCTATAGGCGCGCGTGGGCGCGCCCGGAGGTGCGGGAGGCGTGCGCGCGCGTCCTGGCCGATCCGGCGCGCTTGGCGGAGGCCGATCGCTGGCTGCCGCTGCGCTCGGGAAAGGAGCGGGGACTCGTTTTGGCCGCGGGGACTTGATCCCTGCGGACCGGTCCGCCGGACGCCGTCTCCTTGCGGACGGCGGATGCGGGACAAAGGAGACAGCATGAACGACAAGAAGACCGCAGCGAATGTGACGGTCGAGAAGCTCGTTTGGGAGACGCCTCTCCTCGAGGAAGTCACCGAGCGGGTGATGGCTCAGCCGTACATTCGGTTCACGTGAAGACGGAGAGGGGGGCCTCGGTAGACGATTACCGGGCCCCCCTCTTCCTCGCGTGGCAACTCACCAACCGCTGCCGGGCCCATTGCGTCCACTGCTGCGAAGAGTCGGGACCCGATAATGCCTGGCCGGATGAGCTGACCAGAGAAGAGTGTCTGAGGCTCGCGGGCGACATCGTGGCCTGCGGTGTGCCCTGCGTCGCCTTCGGCGGAGGGGAGCCTTTGGGCGTGCCGCACGTCTGGGGCGTCTTCGAGGTCCTGACCCGCGGCGGCGTCGAGCTCAAGATCGAGACCGACGGGCTCCGCATCGACGACGAGAAGGCCGGCTGGCTGGCGGAGCGCGGTGTCCGGCGCGTCCAGATCTCGGTCGACGGCGCGGCGGCCGAGACCCATGAGAAGGTCCGGCCCGGGGGCGATTTCCGCGGGGCCGTCGCCGCTTTGAGCCGTCTCGCCGAGCGCGGCATGCCGCCGGAGCTGGTCTTCGTCCCGAACAGACACAACCTTTCGGAGATCGCCGACGTCTACGACATCGCGGCGAGGACCGGCTGCGAAAGCTTCGTGACGGGCCCGATGATGCGCCTGGGAAGGGCCGCGCGTCGTTGGGACGACTTGGCTCCTTCCGAGGAGGAGTGGCGGCGCGCGGCACAGGCCCTCAAGGAGCGCGCCGAGAAGCGGGGAGAGCCGGTGAGGCTCTCGATCTATCCCTGGGACATCCTCACCGAGATGAGGACGCGGCTCGACAGCCCCCAAGCCATGGTGCTCGTCGTCCCCGACGGCAAGGTGAAGCTGCTCAACGCCCTGCCCTTCGCCCCGGCCGACCTCAGGAAGCTTTCCCTGCCGGAGGCGTGGGAGGCCTACAAGCGCGCCTGGCGCTCGGACGAGGTCCGCGATTTCATAACGGCCGCCCGCGCGGACAAGAGCCTCCTTCTGCACGCCAACGAGACTTGGCCCATGGGGACCTGGAGCAGCGCGCGGGCGGGCGAGGGCGTTTCCGCCGAATAGCTCTTGCGACAAAGCTCCCGATGACGCGGAGGTATAAACGCCGCGGGGCGAGCTTGCGGCGCTGGCACAACGACAACGGGGTTCTTGCGACGGGGTCCCCGATAACGCAGGGGTATAAACGCCGCAGGGCAGGCCTGCGGCGTTGAGTTGACCCCCCGGTCAGGACTTCCGGCATGACGTGCTTGACGGGCGGCCGTTCTCGGGCGTATACTGAGGACGACGATGATCAAGCTATCCTACGAGGATTTCACCGAGTTCGAGCAGGCGCTTTATATGATGGGTCGCCTGAACAGGCTGTCCATCGAGGCGCGGACGTTGGTGGATTTCTGGCCCGTGCTCGCGGAGTCCTTCGTCGCACAGTTCCGGTGCGAACGCGCCACCTTGTTCCTCGTGAAGAACGGCAAGCTCAGGAGCCAGTTCGCCCTGGGTCTTGACGAGCCCGTGGAGCTCGAGTTCGGGCAGGGCATGGCGGGGCGCGTGGTCCAGGAGGGCAAGAGCTACCTCACCAACGACCCGTACAACGACCCCCGCTTCGATGCGTCCGTCGATCTGGGCAGCGGCTACGAAACCAAGACCCTCCTGGCCTCCGCCTTCTATCACGACGGGGCCGCGGTGGGCGTCGTGGAGCTCTTGAACAAGCCGGGCGGTTTCGACCGCGACGACGTCCGCATATTGGAATGGCTTTCCCCGCACGTGGGTTTCCTGCTCTACGAGATGGATCAGGCCGAGGAGAAGCGGCGTCTGGAGAACCAGGTGGCCCAGAGCGCCAAGATGGCGGACCTTGGCTTTCTGGTGGGCGGGGTGGCGCACGATCTGAGCAACCCCGTGATGAACCTGCTTACCGGGGCCGACTTGCTGATGTCGCAGACGCAGGCGGGCTCTCCCGCCCGCACGATCGTCGAGAAGATCCGGAGGAACGCGCGCTCCTGTCAGGGGATCCTGCACAACCTCATGGATCTCATCCGGAAATCCGAGTTCAAGCTGGAGGAGGTCGTCCTGGAGGAGGTGCTCCGGGAGACGCTGGACCTCATCGACACTCAAGCCAGGATGAACAAAGTGGCGGTCCGCTCCAGCGTCCCGGGAGGCCTTCCCAAAGTCAACGCCGCCAAGAACCCCCTGCGGCGGGTGTTCATCAACCTCTTCGTCAACGCTTTCCATGCCATGCCCGACGGCGGGACGCTCGACGTCTCGGCGGAGGCGCGCGACGGGAAAGTCGATGTCCGGGTCAAGGACACGGGGGTCGGCATCGAGCCCGAGTACCTGCCGCGGCTGTTCGACAAGTTCTTCACGACGCGCGGGAGGAAGGGCACCGGCCTGGGCCTTTCGATCTGCCGGGACATCCTGATGAAATGCGGCGGGACCCTGGAGGCCCACTCGGAGGGGAAAGACAAGGGGGCCGTCTTCACCTTGAGCCTTCCGGTCCCCCAAGCCTGCGCGGCGGGCGGTCCCGGCAAGAGCTCCGCGCCGCGCGTCTCGACAAAACAGACTTGAACGGCCGGGCGCCGCGCGCCCGACGGCGTCCTTGCGACGAGGCTCCCGATAACTCGAAGGTGTAGGCGCCGCAAGCAGGGCTTGCGGCGCCGAACTGCTAGAGCCGCACGGTGAGGCTGCGGCCGTTGTGCTTGGGGCCGAGGCGGAGGATGTAGGGGACCGCGGCCGCGGCCCACGTGTCGGGAGAGGGATAGGAGGCGGCCTTCGGGCCGCAGCACTTTTCGAGCATGTCCGTGTTGACGGCGCCCGGGCCGAGCGGGACGGCGGCCATACCCTCCGGCAGCTCCTGCGCGAGGCTCTTGGTCAGCCCCTCCACCGCGTACTTGCTCGCGCAGTAGGGGGCCATCCGTGCGAGCGTGACGCGCCCGCACTCGGAGCTCAGGTTCACGATCACGCCCTTGCGGCGCCGCACCATGGCCGGGACGAAGCGGCGGATGACGTTGGCCATGCCCTTGACGTTGACGTCGATGACGTCGGAGAACTCCCCGGCCGGGACCTCCCACAGCGGCGCCGGCCGGTTGATGA
This sequence comes from Elusimicrobiota bacterium, assembly GCA_043819795.1. Taxonomy (GTDB): domain Bacteria; phylum Elusimicrobiota; class Elusimicrobia; order UBA1565; family UBA1565; genus JBDREN01. The sequence continues at coordinate 11,238 of JBDREN010000178.1, read as the reverse complement.
GCCCGGCGTTGTTGACGAGGATGTCCGGAGCGCCTTCCTTCAGCACCGCGTCGGCCCAGCGTCCGACCTGACCCTCGTCGGAGACGTCGACGACCCGGAAGTCCCCGCTGTTCCCGTGGAGCCGCCGCAGCTCCCTCACCGTGCCCGCGTCCCGCCCGCATCCGTAGACCCGGTGGCCGGCCTCCACGAACCCGCGGATCAGCGCGCGGCCCAAACCGCGCGTGGCTCCGGTTACGGCGATGCGCCTAGGCTTCGGCTTCGGCATCGGAGCGGCTCGGCTCCGTCCGTCGAGGGGCGAGGCGCGGGCTCATCCGTTATCCGCCTCGGTCGGCGGGGGCTTGCGGTGGGACCGCAGGGCGGAGAGCCGCCGCCTCATGTCGTCTTTGTCCATGGACTTGAAGAGCGCCTCCTCCGGCGAGACGATGTCGCTCATGACCAGCCTTTGGATCGATTCGTTGAGCAGGATCATCCCGGTCTCCTTGCCCGTCTCGATCTGCGACCCGATCTGGTAGGTCTTCTTCTCGCGGATCAGGGTCTTGATCGCCTGGTTCATGATGAGGATCTCCCTGGCCGCGACCTGGCCCATGCCGTCCTTCTTCCGGAGCAGCGTCTGGGAGACCACGCCGGCCAGGATGGAGCTCAGCATCGTCCGGACCTGGTCCTGCCGGTCGGCCGGGAATTGGTCGATCATCCGGTCCACGGTCGAGGAGGCGGTGGTGGTGTGAAGGGTCCCGAACACCAGGTGGCCCGTCTCGGCGGTCTCGATGGCGGTCATGGTGGTCTCCAAATCGCGCATCTCGCCCACCATGACGATGTCCGGGTCCTCGCGCAGCGCCGCCCGGAGCGCGGAGGAGAAGGACCGCGTGTGCGTGCGCACCTCGCGCTGCGTGATGAGGCATTTCTTGTTGCGGTGCAGGAACTCGAGCGGGTCCTCGATCGTGAGGATGTGCTCTTTCCTGGTGGAGTTGATCTGGTCGATCATCGCCGCCATGGTCGTCGATTTTCCCGCCCCGGTGGGCCCGGTGATGAGCACGAGGCCTTTCGAGCGCCGGCACAGGCCCAGTATGGGCGGCGACAGGTAGACGTCGTCCGAGGAGGGGGGCACGGAAGGGATAAGGCGGAACACCCCGGAGACGCCCGCCCGGTCGCGGAAGACGTTGCCGCGCAGGCGGTTGCCGCCCGGTAGGGCGTGGGCGAAGTCCACTTCGCCGCAGTCCTTGAAGATCTCCAGCGCCTCGTCCGGGACGATCTCCATGAGCAACTTCTCCACGCTCTCCGCGGAGAGCTTCTCCGACTTCATAGGCAGGAGCGTCCCATGCACCCGGATCATCGGCGGAGTGTCGGGGCGAAGATGAAGGTCCGATCCCTTGAATCTCTCCAGCCTGGCGAACAGGTCGTCGATCTCTGCCATGCGTCCCTCCTGGCAAACCGGGCGTTTCCGGACCGCCCCCTAGGAAATGGTAAGCGGACACGGCCGAGCCGTCAAGGGATGAAATACAGGGATGAAATCGGGCCCGCCGCCCCGGTCAGGGAAGCCGGCGCAGGAACTTCTCGGGGCTGAGAAGGTAGGTCAGATGCCCGCCTTCGGGGTCATCCCACCACTCGACGGGCCGGGGGGAGGCCGCCAACGACTCGGCCAGGAGCCGCCGGTCCTCGGGTCCAAGCCCGAACAGGGCCGCCGCGCCGGCGGCCATGGCGGGGGGGGAGGTCCCGTCCTTGGCGCCGCTGTAGATCTGGACCCGGATGCCGTCGAGATCCGCCATGTCGATCGGGCCGATGTCGAAGCGGAGGCCGGCCACGGACTCGTCCACCAGAAGGTCGATGTGCCGTCGCGAGACGCCCTCGAAGACGTTGCGGTAGGTGTCGGGGGCGAAGACCCGGACGCCGTTGCGGACGGTCGAGTACAGCGCGGTCTTCAGGCCGGCGGAGGCTTTCCGGAACACGCCTCCCCTGCGCGCCAATCCGTCGAGCCCCTCGTGGACCGCCAGCCCGGCGCGTATGGCGGCGCGCGGAAGCGCGTTCGCGCTGCGCAGCGGGTCGGGACCGGGCGGGTTCAGGATGATGATCTCCTTGACCCTCCGGAAGTTCGGATCCTTCGCGCCGTAGACCTCCAGATAGCGCAGGACGATGTCCGAGCCCATGGAGTGGCCCACCACGACGAGGGGCGAAGACCCGGTCTCGGGGAGCCGGTCCAGGTGGGCGAGCAAAGCGTGCAGATCGTCCACGTTGTCGCGGATCAGGTCCCCGACGGCGGGGTTGGCATGCTCGGCCCCATGGCCCCTTCGCTCCAAGAAAGCGACCCCGTACGGCTCCGGGACCCGTTCATCCAGCCCGCGTCCTTCCTGCAGACGGTTGCCCACGCCGTGGAGGTAGACGATTATGGGGGCTCCCGGCCTTGGGGGGCGATAGTCGTATCTCAGCTCCTGCCCGTCCGCGGCGCGGAATGTCCGCATCGCGTAGGGCCTGGGAAGCACGGGGACCCCGGCGAGGATCGGAGGCGGAGCCGGTCCCTCCTCCGGCGCGGCGTCGGGCCCCTCCGCTTCGGCCGCGTCGCCGGACGACGCGCCCGCCCAGACGCCTCCGCCGGGGCCGGGCGCCGCGCCATCGGGGCGGCGCGCCCCGTCGAAGAGGGTCCGGTTCTTGAGGTACGCCTCCACGACGTCGGCGGCGGAGGCTTCCCTCGGAATCCGGAGCCGGGACTTCAGCTCGGAGGCGCGCTCGGGGGAGATGGCGTCCGCTCCGCTTGGAGAAGAGGCTTCAGCGGCCGATGGGGGAGCGGAGAATGCCGCGGCGTCCCCTCCGCCTCCGGCTATCGCCGCCAGGGCGGGGAAGATCGTCGCCGCAAAAAGGCGCAAGATCATCCTCGAAGATGGAATCATCGAGCCACTGTCTTACTGAATTATGCTTCCGGGAATGCCTCCGCGGGAGAGGCGAAAGACCCAGCGCCGGCCAGGCCGTGGGCCTGCGGCCGTTTGGACCGATGGACCTACCCCGCGCGCGCCTGAAGATTGCCTTTCAAGAAGGCTCCAAACGCGCTAATATTACCGGGACAGCCTCGCTTATGCGAAACGGGGGGTAGAATGAACATCAGGCAGTTCGACGTCTTGCCGCGCCTGCCGAAGGCGCTTGGGCCTTTAAGGGAGATAGCTTTCAATCTCCACTACTGCTGGGACTGGGAGGCCGTCCAGCTCTTCATCCGCATGGACCCGGAGTACTGGGAGAAGACATACCAGAACCCGGCCTTGATGCTGAGCCGCCTTCCCCAGGAGCGCTTCGCGGAGCTCGCGAAGGATGACAGCTTCGTCGCGAACATGAAGCGGGTGCGCGACCGGCTCAAGGTGTACATGGAGGCCCCGACCTGGATGCAGGAGGAGCATCCGGAGTTCGCCAAGCGGACGTTCGCGTATTTCTCCATGGAGTACGGCATCGACGTGAGCCTGCCGATCTACTCGGGGGGGTTGGGGGCGCTTGCGGGAGACCACCTGAAGTCCGCCAGCGACCTCGGCCTGCCGCTGGTGGCCGTCGGCCTGCTCTACCGGGAGGGATACTGCTCCCAGTATCTGACCGCGGACGGATGGCAGCAGGAGGCGTATCCCATCAACGACTGGTTCAACATGCCCGTGGAGCGCGCCCTCGGCCAGGACGGCCAGCCGGTCCGGTCCAGCATCGAGCTGGACGGCCAGTCGGTCACGTTCGAGATCTGGCGGGTCCAGGTCGGACGCATCCTGCTGTTTTTGCTCGACACCGACCTCCCCGAGAATGCGCCCGAGCAGCGGGGCATCACCAAGCGCCTGTACGTCGGCGACCGGGACATGCGCCTTCGGCAGGAGATCCTGCTCGGCGTGGGAGGGATGCGGGCCCTCGCCGCGCTGGGGTATGAGCCCTGCGTATGCCATATGAACGAGGGGCATTCCGCGTTCATGGCGCTCGAGCGGGTCCGTCAGGTCGTGGAGCGCTACCGCCTGAGCCTGGCCGAGGCTTGGGAGGTGGTCTGGGCCACGACCGTCTTCACGACCCACACGCCGGTGCCGGCGGGAAACGAGAGATTCCAGCCGGACCTCGTGAAGCGCTACCTGGGCGCGTTCGTCGAGAAGATCGGCATCTCCTGGAAGGAATTCCTCGCCTTGGGTCGCGAGAATCCGGCCAACCAGGAGGAGGATTTTTGCCTGACCGTGCTGGCGCTGCGCTCCGCGGCGCACTGCAACGGGGTGAGCCAGCTGCACGGCCGGACCTCCCGGCGCATGTGGCGCGGGCTGTGGCCCGGGCTTCCCGTCGAGGAGATCCCGATCTCGGGCCTGACCAACGGCATACACACGCGCTCGTGGCTCAGTCACGAGATGACGGAGCTGCTGGACCGGTATCTCGGGCCGAAGTTCCAGGAGGAGCCGACGGACTTCTCCGTCTGGAGGCGGGTCCGCAAGATCCCGGACTCGGAGATGTGGCGCGCGCACGATCTCCGCCGCGAGCGGCTCGTATGGTTCGCCCGCAAGCGGCTGCGCATCCAGCTGGAGCGCCGGGGGGCGTCGCCGCACATCGTGCAGCAGGCCGATGAGCTGCTCGATCCGACGGCTCTGACCATCTGTTTCGGGCGGCGTTTCGCCGCCTACAAGCGGGCCACCCTGATCCTGAAGAACCGGGACCGGCTCAGGCGCCTGCTCAACGATCCCAAGCGGCCGGTCCAGATCATCTTCGCCGGCAAGGCCCACCCGATGGACGGCGCCGGCAAGGAGGTCCTGAAGGAGCTCGTCCACTTCGTCCGGGAGGAGGGGTTCCGCGAGCACATCGTGTTCATCGAGGACTACGACATGAACGTCGCGCGCTATTTCGTGCAGGGCGCGGACGTCTGGCTCAACACCCCCCGCAGGCCGCTGGAGGCGTCGGGCACGAGCGGCATGAAGGCGGCGGTCAACGGGGCGCTCAACCTGAGCACGCTCGACGGGTGGTGGTGCGAGGGCTACAGCCCGGAGGTGGGATGGGTCATCGGGAGCGGGGAGGAGTACGACGCGCGCGAGGCCCAGGACGACGTCGAAAGCAGCACGCTCTACGACATCCTCGAGGAGGAGGTGATCCCGCTGTTCTACGACCGGGGACGCGACGGCCTGCCCCACGGCTGGATCGCCAAGATGAAGAAGTCCATGGAGAAGATCGGCGCCGTCTTCAATACCCATCGCATGATGTCCGACTATGTCGGCCGGTCGTATTTGGCCGCGTCCACTAAGCACGAGGAGCTGACGGCCGGCTCGCAGGAGCGCGCCAAGGCGCTCGCCGCGTGGCGCGGCAAGCTGCGCGAGCGATGGAAGGACGTCCGCATCGAGAAGGTCGATTCGGACGGCAATCGCGCCTTGTCGGTCGGCGACGAGCTGGAGGTGACGGCCCATGTCCGGCTGGGCGGCCTGGCGCCGGAGGACGTGGAGATCCAGCTCTACCACGGCCACCTCTCCACGCCGGGGGAGATCGACGCGGGGGAGAGCGTCCGGATGGCCCACGAGCGCCCGGCCGAGGGGGGCGTACACCTCTATCGGGGAAGGGTGCCGTGCGGCGCGAGCGGCCGGCGGGGTTTCACCGTGCGGGTGCTTCCGCACCACCCCGACCGGGTCCATCCTTACGAGATGGGCATGGTGCTCTGGGGCTGAGAGCCCCTAGTTAGGGACCGATGAGCAGAAAGCTCCGCGTCTTGATGGTCGAGGACCTGAAGCGGGACGCCGATCTCCTCGTGCGCGCGCTGCGATTCGGGGGTTACGAGCCGGTCTTCGAGCGGGTCGATACGGCGATGGGGATGAAGGCCTCCCTGCAGAAGCGGGCATGGGACATCGTCTTATGCGATTACAGCATGCCGCAGTTCGACGCTCCCGCGGCGATCGCGCTCGTGCGGCGGAAGGATCCCGACATCCCGGTCATCGTCGTCTCGGCCGGGGCCGGCGAGGAAGCCGCGGCCGAGGCCATGCGCGCCGGCGCCGCCGACTACCTGAGGAAGGACCAGCTGACCCGGCTCGGCGCCGTCATCGAGCGGGAGCTGCGGGAAGCGGAGCATCGCAGGCAGGGCAAGCGGGCGGAGGAGGCCCTGCGGGAGAGCGAAGGGAAGCTCGACGCGATGCTGCGGTCCATGAGCGACTGCATCATCATGGTGGACAAGGGCTACGACATCGTCTGGGCGAACGACAGCGCGCGGGAGACGTTCGGCGCCGATCTCCTGGGCAGGAAGTGCTACGCGGCCTGCCGGGCCCGGGAGACCCCGTGCGAAGCGCAGCCGTGCCTCGTGCGGCGGGCGTTCGAGGACGGCCGGATCCACGAGCAGGAGATGCGCTTGATCGCCAAGGACGGCAGGGCCCTGGATTTCGCCTGCACCGCCAACGTCGCTCTCAGAGACGAGGCCGGCCGCCCGGGCGCGGTCATGAAGATCGGACGGGACGTCACCGCGAGCAAGGAAGCGGAGCAGGCGCTCGAGAAGAGCCGCGCGCAGTTCTTCCAGTCGCAGAAGCTGGAGGCGGTGGGGCGGCTGGCGGGCGGCATCGCCCATGACTTCAACAACCTCTTGACGGCGATCGGCGCCTATGCCGACTTCCTTCTGCAGGACATGAAGGGCGACGACCCGAAGCGCGACGACGTCCTGGAGATCAAGAACGCGGGCTCCAAGGCGGCCGCGCTCACCCGGCAGCTCCTGGCGTTCAGCCGCAAACAGGTGCTTCGCCTGGAGGTCGTCGACCTCAACGCGGTCATCGCGGACCTCGAGAAGCTGCTCAGGCGCACCATCTCGGAGGACATCAGCTTCGTCACCGTCCTGAGCCCCGCGCTCGGGCACGTGAAGGCCGACGCGGCCCAGCTCGAGCAGGTGATCCTCAATCTCGCCGTCAACGCCGGCGACGCCATGCCGCACGGCGGCAAGCTGGTCGTCGAGACGTCCAACGCGCAGCTTCGCGAGCCGCTCGCCTGCGAGCAGTTCACCATACCGGCCGGACGCTACGCGATGATGGCGGTGAGCGACACGGGGAGCGGCATCAAGGCGGATGTCCTGCCGAACATCTTCGAGCCTTTCTTCACGACGAAGGAGAAGGGGAAGGGGACGGGTCTCGGCTTGTCCACGGTATACGGCATCGTCAAGCAGCTCGGCGGCTACATCTCGGTCTACTCCGTCGAGGGGCAAGGCACCACCTTCATGATCTACCTGCCGGCCACCGGGGAGATGCCCAGGAAGGAGGGCGGGGGGCAGGCCCCTCTCGCGGAGGTCCGGGGCTCGGAGACCGTCCTGCTCGTGGAGGACGACGGGATCGTCCGGAAGTCGGCGCTGCGCGTGCTGGGCAACTGCGGCTACAAGATCCTGGCCGCCGCCAACGGCGAGGAGGCGCTCCGGATGACCTCGCGCCACCCGGAGAGGATACACCTGCTGCTCACGGACCTGGTGATGCCGGGCATGGACGGCCGCGATCTGGCCAAGCGCGTGGTGTCGGCGAGGCCCGGGATCAAGGTCCTTTACATGTCGGGCTATTCGGAGGAGGTCGTCGCCGAGCGGGGGATGATGAAGCCGGGCGTGTCTTTCCTGCAGAAGCCTTTCTCGCCCTACGACCTGGCCCGGACGCTGCGGGAGCTGCTGGACGCGCCGTCGAGTTAGCGGGCCCCCCACGGGGGGCCGCTCAAGCAGGGGGGGCTATCCCCCGCCTATCCCCGTGTCCCTCCCCGCGGGGGAGGGGACACGCACATCGTGCCTTCGCCCGCAGGGCTCAGGGGGCCCCCGCGGCTCAGGGGGGCGAGCCACTTCGGGACGATCCGGTCCACCTCCGCGAAATCAAAAGGCTTCGCCAGCAGGTCCTTGGCGCCGAGCAGCAGGGCGTCCCGGCGGGCCTCCTCGTCGGCGTGGCCGCTCATCAGGACCACGGGGGCATCCGTGCGCTGGGCGATCTCCTCGATGGCCTCGAACCCGGTCATCCCTGGCAGTCCGATGTCGAGCAGGATGAAATCGAATCGCTCGGTTCCGATGAGCCTGATCGCCTCCTCGCCGGTGGCCGCGACGCGGGTGCGGTGCCCCTCCCCCTCCAGATGGCGGGTCAGCGCGCGCGCGGTCGCGTCCTCGTCGTCCACGACGAGGATGCGGCCCCCGGGCGGATCGCCTCTGGAAATCTCTTTGGACATCGCGCCTCGGCTCGCTAGCGGGCGATCCCCCGGGTCTTAAAGAGCGCCCTGGCCCGGGTCGCCGCCTCGGCGACCTCCTCGTAGGTCCGATGGACGACGGGGTTGCAGAACACCTCTCCCTCGTCCAGGCTGAGAAGCGGGATCTCCCGGCCGGCTTGGCGTATCGTATAGAGTCCCCCGACCCTCTCGAAGAAGCGCCTCCGCAGGGCGGCGATGTCTATGGGCCGGCTCGAGACGATGGCGAAGTCGTCGCCTCCGACGTGGCCTACGAAATCCTCCGCAGGGTCCTGCAGGTTGTCCCGCAGCAGCTTGGCCGTCGCCAGGATCACGGCGTCGCCCAGGTGCACGCCATGGACGTCCTTGAAGGCCTTCAGGCCGCTTATGTCGGCGATCGTGAAGGTGAAGGATCCGCCCTCGTGGAGCCGCCGTTCGACCTCCTCCTTGACGGCGCCGCTGCCGGGGAGACGGCTCACGGGGTTCATCTCGACGCTGGTCCGGCTGCGCCGCAGATGCGCCGTGACCCGCGCCCGGACGTTGTCGATGTCGAAGGGCTTCTTTATATAGTCGTCCGCCCCGATGTCCAGGCCGTGGAGCTCGTCGTCCTTCGCGCCGCGGCCGGTCAGCATCAATATGGGGGTGTGGCGGTGCGCGGGATCCCTCCTTAGGGCCTGGCAGACCTGGTCGCCGTTCATGCCGGGCATCTGGATGTCGAGGACGATGAGGTCGGGCTCGTGTTCGGAGGCGGCCGCCAGCGCCGCCAGGCCGTCTTTGGCCACGAAAATGCGCGTGCCGGGGCCCGAGAACGTCCTCACCAGGACCTGCAGCACGGCGGGGCAATCGTCCGCGAACAGGAGCGTCGTGACCGCGGAAGCGGCGGTCCCGTTTGCGCTGTCGTCTTCTATTCTCACGGCCTCGGTATTCATCGTATCCCTCCTTTTGGAAATGCGATTCCCCTCCGTCCCCTACGCTTCCAGGTTAACATGGGAAGCTCCCGGGAGCCTCAAGAAGGGCTCAAAGAATCCTCAAATCGACGGCTGTCCTGGAGACCGCGCCTCCGGCCTCGTTGGCCGCGTTGACGGTCAGGTCCGCCGCGGAGCACAGCGCCGCCAATAGGGTCGCCAGCAGACCCGCCAAGAGCGAGTTCCCGAACCACCTTAGAAGCAGGATTCTCAATGCCCTGTCCTCCACTTCGGTCGTATTCGTCGTTGCCATCATGACTCGCCTCCGTGACTGTGATGTTCTCCGACTTACCGCCGATTGCGTCACGAGACCAGCATAGCCGGCCGCGTTCCCGGAAGATTCAAAGCGGCTTCAAATTCCGCTCAACAATCCGCGGGGGGGCTATTTGAGGGAAGCTTGAGACTCTCTTGAGGGGTCTAAGAGGTCCGGACGTCATAATGGGGAGGATGATCCGCGACATGAGCCCGATCCGCACCTTCTCCGGCGTCTTCCTTATCTGCCTCGGCCTCGCGGCCGAGGGCTGGGCGGCGGAGGGTCTCAAATCCGCAGCCAAGCGGCTGTCCCGGGCCGCCGAAAAAGCGGGCGTGGAAAGAGTGGCGGTCACCCCCTTCGTGCCGCTCGACGATTCAGACGCCGGCGAGGGCCTGGCACTTTCGGAGCGGCTCACGACCCGTCTGGCCCGCTCCGGGGGCCCGCTGGTCATCGAGCGCGCCATGCTCCCCGCCGTTCTTGAGGAGCATGCCCTTGGGCTTACCGGCCTTCTGGACCCGGCCGGCCTCCGGCGTCTCGGGCGGATGCAGCAGGCCGAGGCCGTGATCATGGGCAGCTTCGTCACGCTCGGGAACACCCTCGAGGCCAATGTCCGGCTCGTCGACATAGAGAGCGGGGTGGTGCTCGAGGCGAGGAGCTTCAGGACGCGCAGGACCCACTACGGGCGGCGGGACGTTTTCCCCTCGCCCGAGGCCATCACGGCCGAGGAATCCGTGCGGGAGGTACTCGCCTTCCAGCGGGGGGAAGAGCGGCGTTCGGAGGATGACGATGCGTCTTCCTATATATCGGGCCCGCGGCGTCCGATGTCCGAAAGACTCCTGACGAGGCCCGCGGCGGACGGGACTTTCGAGGCCGATCCGGCGCGCATGCCGGACCTCCGGGACGCCCTAGCCGAGGAGCAGGGGTGCGTGGGGGCCTCGGAGCGCATCGACACCCTGCAGGAGAGCATCCTGGAGCTCAAGGCCCGCTATTGGGCCCTTCAGGCGGGCAAGAAGGGCTTCTCCGCGAAGAGTCTCGCGGTCAAGCCCGGAGCCGTGATCCAGGATTCCCGCCTGCGGGAGCGGTTCGGCCGCCTTCTTGAGCGCGCGGTCAGGGCGGGATCGCCGCCCCTCACGATGTCGGAAGTGAAGCGGTTCGTCTCCGCCGACAGGCGCGCGTTCCAGCTGTATCTCAGGTGCAGCCTGAACGCCCGGAAGTTCTGATGCGCGGGTTTGAGGAAACTTTGAGGTTCGCCTGAGCCTTCTCAGAACGCCGGCTGGTATGCTGACGATAGGCCACGGAAGGAGGACGCGATGAACACGACGCTCGAGATGAGGATGCCGGGGACGATGGGCCTCTCGGCCAAGACGGCCGGACAGGTCGGCTACGACGCCCGCTTCGAGGTCACCGCCTCGGAACGGATCCAGACGCTCGCGATGCTGCTCACAGAGATAGACGAAGCGCTGCGACGGAAATAGTCGGCGCCGCGGCCCGCGCCCGAAGCGGCCGCTGACGGCCGGGCGTTCCGCCCGGCCCCGCCTCCCGAGGGGCGGCCCATCCGTCCGGACGCCGTTTTCCCTGCTCTTTTCCGCGCCAAGCTTCCGACGCATCCATCCTTCAAATCGACCGGGCGCCGCAAGCCCCGCCCCTTGGCGCGGGGTCATTGACTCTCTGAGGCTCTGCCGTTGCGGCGTCGTGTCGTAGGAGAGCCGCGTCAGCGCAGTTCGTACGCGGCCTGAGGGACGGATTCCCCTCTCCCCCGACGGGCTAATCTTTACCCACAACTATTTTGAGCACAAGGGGAGATGGGGATTTTTGAGAAGATTCATGATGGAGGCGTCAGTGGTAAAGGTTGTAAGCCATATCGATATCAGCCAAACGCGCCATGCCGCGCCAAAGAACTTC
>JBDREN010000177.1:0-12549 GCA_043819795.1 Elusimicrobiota bacterium | reverse complement strand
GGGGAGGGGTGCGCATGTGGAGGGGGCTGATTTCACCCTCTCCCCACGGGAGAGGGTCGGGGAGAGGGGTCTGCCCCCCTACTTGAGCAGCCCCCCGCGGGGCTGAACGCACCCTTCCCCTACGGGGAGGGGTGCGCGTCGTTGAGGGGGCTGATTTCTCCCTCTCCCCACGGGAGAGGGTCGGGGAGAGGGGTCTGCCCCCCTACTTGAGCAGCCCCCCGTGGGGGGGCTGCTGACATGGGCTGCTGACATGGGGAACTTGTCTGGGTAGCCGTTCGTATCTAAGGGTATGAAGCTCAGGACGACAATCTATCTGCCCGAGGAACTCCATGACGACCTGAAGCAGTTGGCCTTTCATAGGCGCTCCAGCATGGCGGACCTTTTGCGCGCGGCCGCGGAGAAGGCTTACTGTGATGAGCTCCAGGAGCTCAGGAGGGATCCTTGCCGGGGCGAGAGGCTGGGAAACGCCCGGATTGGGCGTGAGCTGCGACGGAAGAGAGAGCTTCAGCGGCGATAGGCGGAGGTATGTCTGTATGTTTTCTCTCTCCGGGGTAAGAAAACATACGTATGTCGGAGCTGCTTCCCCACCTATACGCGCATGTCCTGGGAATTGGTTTGTCGCTCTCTTAGCGGGGAGGCAAACGCCCCGGTCTCTTCCAACGGGCGATCCGTGCCTGGTGGTTACTTTTTAGCCGTCGTGCGATCCCGCTCGACAGGGGAAATCTTTCCTGACTTCCGCAAGGCTTCCTGAATCCTCCGCCTCTCCGACGGAGAGGCATTGGAGATTGGGTGTCCCATCAACAACCCTTATGTCCCCTCTGCCCCGCTTCGTGGGGAAGGAGGGGGGATCACCTCTCCCGCTTGCGGGAGAGGTCGCGCTGAGCGCGGCGAAGCGCGGGTGAGGGTCGGTTGGGCAAGGCCTCTAGAATCGCCCCCAGCACGGAATCCGTTTCCAGCAGGGCGTCGTTGTCTTAGAAGTGGAGGACCTGCCACCCCTTCGAGCGCAGGAAGGCGGTCCGTTTCTTATCGTAGTGTTGGCGCTCTCGATGCGGGCCTCGGCGTCTGTGGGGGTCCGGCGCAGACCGCGAGCGAAGTCTATCGGGTTCATGGGCGATGCCTCGTTACCGTATACGAGTGGACACCTCCATGAGTTGCCCCCTCACCCTGACCCTCTCCCCCTTCGGGGGAGAGGGGAATCTGTCCCTCAGGCCGCGTACGAACTGCGCTGACGCGACTCTTCTACGACACGACGCCGCAACGGCAGAGCCTCAGAGAGTCAACCGACGGAAACGGGGGCTTACAATACGGCTTTGCCTGGGTGTCCCATCGCGGAAGTCAGGTGATGAGCTACAGGAGCTCAGGAGGGATCCTTGCCGGGGCGAGAGGCTGGAAAACGCCCGGATTGGGCGTGAGCTGCGACGGAAGAGAGAGCTTCAGCGGCGATAGGCGGAGGTATGTCTGTATGTTTTCTCTCTCCGGGGTAAGAAAACATACGTATGTCGGAGCTGCTCCCCCACCTACTACGCGCATGTCCTGGGAATTGGTTTGTCGCTCTCTTAGCGGGGAGGCAAACGCCCCGGTCTCTTCCAACGGGCGATCCGTGCCTGGTGGTTGCTTTTTAGGCGTCGTGTGATTTCGCGCGACAGGGGAAATCTTTCGAAAATCCGAAGGCGGCTGCGTCGCTGAGCGGCGGAATCCGTTGACGACCCGGCCCTGCGGGGACTACGGCGCCGGCAAAGCCTCGGGCGCTTTCCGTTCCGGCGCCGTCTCCACCGCCGGCTCTTTCGCCTCCTTCGCGGCGCGCCGGCTGTCGCGGATGCGGAGGATGTCGTTGTAGGTCGCGAACACGAGCAGAGACAGCAGCATGACCAGCCCCGCCGAGTTCACGACCGCGATGAACTTGACGGTCAGCTTGCGGCGGCTGATGCCTTCCCATACGTAGAGCACGGCGTGGCCGCCGTCCAGCAGGGGGATGGGAAGGATGTTGAAGAACCCGATCGCGACGGAGATGAGCCCGATGAGGAAAACAAAGTCCTCGATGCTGGAGTGCGCCGCGCGGGATACCATCTGGACGATGCCGACCGGCCCGGCGATGTCGGGCTTCTCCCGGCGGGAGATCTTCTCGATAAGAGTCTCGACCGTGTAGCGGGTCCAGTGCCAGCACTGGTAGGCGGCTTCGGCTATGGATCCGAGCAGGCCCATGTTCTTGTAGTGGACCTCCGGCATGATGCCGATCAGGCCCCGGCCGGACGCCCCGTCGAGCCGCGGGACCACGCTCACGCTGACCGGCTTCCCGTCGCGCGCGTAGAGGACCTCGACCGCCTTGCCGGGGCTGCGGTGGATGAACGACGCCAGATCGTCCCATCCGGTGACCTCGATGCCGCTCAGCTTGAGGATCCGGTCGCCCGGGCGCAGGCCCGCCGCCTGGGCGGGAAAGCCCGCGGCCGTCTCCCCGATGACGGCTTCGCTCGACGCCTCGGGAAGGCCGCGGAAGAACACGACGCCGAAGAACATCACGAAGGCGAGCACGTAGTTCATGACCGGCCCGGCCCCGACGATGAGCAGGCGCTGCCACGGGGAGCGGCTGAAGTATTCGTCGGGATGGCCGGTGGCGTCCTCGAGGGATTCCCCGGCCGGCTTGACGAAGCCGCCCAGCGGGATCGCGCAGATCGAGAACCGAGTCTCGTCGCGGGTCATGCCCAATAGCTCGGGGCCGAAGCCGAAGGCGAATCGCTCGACGCGCACGCCCAGCCGCTTGCAGACGAGGAAGTGGCCCAGCTCGTGCAGGAAGATGACGAGCCCGAAGGTCAGCAGGACCGCCAGGATGCTAAGAATCATGGTCGCTCTCCATTCTGCGCGCGATATGCTCGGTCATGGTCGCTCTCCAACGGACTTGGATGCGACCATTTCCTGCGCTATGCTCGGTCATGGTCGCTCCCCAACGGCCTCGGATGCGACCATTTCCTGCGCTATGCTCGGTCATGCCTTGACCCCCAGGGCTTCGACCATCTCCCAGGCCTTGGCGCGCGCCCACTCATCGACTTCCGCCACCTCGGCGAAGGAGGGCAGCCGCCCTTGGGCCCGGTGCGCCTTCATCGTGGTCTCGATGACCTTCGGGATGTCGACGAAGCGGATCCTCTCGTCAAGAAAAGCCTCCACGGCTACCTCGTCGGCGGCGCTCAGCACGGCCGGCATGCTGCCCCCGGTGCGCGCGGCCTCGATGGCCAGCGTGAGGCAGCGGAAGCGCCGGAGGTCGGGCTTATCGAAGGTGAGCTTGCCGACCGCGAGCAGGTCCAGCGGCTCGATCACGCTTCTGCCGCGCTCAGGCCAGGTCATGGCGTACTGGATCGGAAGCTTCATGTCCGGCGGGGACATCTGGGCGAGGAACGACCCGTCGCCGAACTCGACGGCCCCGTGGATGACGGACTGGGCGTGGATGACGATATCGAGCTGCCGCAGCTCGAGGCCGAAAAGGTTCATGATCTCGATGGCCTCGAAGCCCTTGTTCATGAGCGTCGCGCTGTCGATGGTGATCTTCCTGCCCATCTTCCAGGTCGGGTGGGCCAGGGCCTCCGAGACGCTGACCGAGCCCAGATCGCCCTCCCGCTTGTAGAAGGCCCCGCCCGAGGCCGTCAGGAGAACGCGCCGGGCGAGCCTTCCGTAGCCGCGCAGGCCGCCCTTGGGCAGCTCGCGCGAGCCGAAGCACTGGAAGATGGCCGACGGCTCCGAGTCCACGGGCAGTATCCGGCCGCCCCAGCGGTCGGCCTCGAGCATGAACTGCTCGCCGGCCATGACCATCGGCTCCTTGTTGGCGAGGGCCACGGTCTTGCCCGCCTTGAGCGCGGCCAGAAGCGGAGCGAAGCCGACCCCGCCCGCGAGGGACGCGACCACGAGGTCCACGTCCCGGGCCGAGACGAGCTCGCAGAGCCCCTCGACGCCGGGCTCCAGAAGGCGCGGGCCCTTGAGCCGGCCCCGGGCGGCCTCGGCGGCGTCCGGGTCGAAGACGGCGACCATCGAGGGGGAGAATCGGCGGACCTGCTTGAGCAGCTCCGTCACGTTCGAGCGGGCCGCCAGGCCGACGACGTTGAAGTCGTCGGGCGCCTCCGCGGCGACCCGCAGGGCGTTGACCCCGATCGAGCCGGTGGAGCCGAGGACGACGATGTTCTTGGCCATAAAAATCCTTTATCCGCGGGATCGGTCCATTTAAGGTCTCAGACCCCGCAAACGAGCACGACGTAATAGAAAAGGGGCGCGAGGATCAAGAACGAGTCCATCCTGTCGAATACGCCGCCGTGGCCGGGCAGCAGGGCCGCCGAGTCCTTGGCGCCGGAGGCGCGCTTGACGAGCGACTGGCTCAGGTCCGAGACCTGGCCGCCCACCCCGATCAACAGCCCCAGCCCCAGGGCCGTCGCGGGCCCGAGGGTCTCCGAGAGGAACCAGCTGCGGGCGAGCCAGACCGCCGCCAGCGCTCCCGCCACGCCGGCCGCGGCGCCTTCCCAGGTCTTCTTGGGGCTGACGGTCGGCGCCAGCTTGTGACGGCCGAGCGCCATGCCCACGCAGTAGGCGAAGGTGTCGGTCGCCCAGACCGCCGCGAAGAGGAGCAGGGTGAAGGCCTTGCCGTTGGGGTGGAGCTCGCGCAGGAGCGCGAGGTGGCCGAGGGTCCAGCCGATGGCCAAGGCCCCGAAGACGGTCAGGGCCGCGCGGTCGAGGGAGTGCTCCCGGCGGAAGAGCTCGCGGAGCAGCGCCCCCAGGACGACGGTCGTGATCGCGAGGGGGACGAAACCCTCGCCGGGGAAGGGCCGTGCGCTCAGGGCGACGCTCAGCGCGACGAGCACTCCGCCCGCGACCGTCCACACCCGCTGGATGCCGCGGCCTCCGATCCAGAGCACGAGGGCGTACTCGTGCAGGGCCAGGGCCGTGAGGCCGATCACCAGGACCAGGTACGGCGCCCCGCCCATCCCGATGACATACAGGGCCAGGGGGATCCCGAGCGCGATCGTGAGCACGCGCGGAAGGAGCATCAAAGCCCTCCGAAGCGGCGCTCGCGGCGCTGGTAGTCGGCGATGGCCTCCAGCAGGTCGGGTTTCCGGAACTCGGGCCAGTAGACCGGCGTCGAGTAGAACTCGGCGTAGGCCGACTGCCAGAGCAGGAAGTTGGAGATCCGGATCTCGCCCGAGGTCCGGATCATGAGGTCCGGGTCGGGCAGGCCCGCGGTGTAGAGCCGGCCCGAGATCTCCTCCTCGGAGATCGTGCGGACCCCGTCGCGGATGAGGCTGTTGACCGCGTCCACGATCTCGGAGCGCGCCCCGTAGTTGATCGCCAGGTTGAGGATGAGCCCCGTGTTCTTCTGCAGCTTGGTGATGGACCGGCTGAGCTCGCGGCGCACGGTGGCCGGCAGGCCGTCGACCCGCCCGGAGGCCATCAGGCGCACGTTGTTCTTGTCGAGGTCGGCCGTCTCGCGCCGGAGGGCCCAGGCGAGCAGGCTCATCAGCTCCGAGACCTCCTCCTTGGGCCGCAGCCAGTTCTCGGTCGAGAAGGAGTAGAGCGTCAGCACCGACACGCCGAGCTCGCCGCAGGCGCGCACGGTCGCGCGCACCGCCTCCACCCCGGCCTTGTGCCCGGCGACGCGCGGCAGCCGCCGGGACTCGGCCCAGCGGCCGTTGCCGTCCATGATGATGGCGATATGCCGGGGGATGGCCTTGGGGGAGACAACGGGCTCCCGGTCCGCGCGGGACGCGGACGGCCTCTTCGAGCCCCTTTCGGGGCTCCTATGCGGCGGCACGGTACCCTCTCATGGAGGCTGCGTCCTGAGCGCGCGGCAGCGGCGCGCCGGCCGCTTCAGATCGAGGCGACCTCCTCCTGCTTCTCCGCGACGGTCTTGTCGACCTGCTCGATGTATGCGTCGGTCAGCTTCTGGATCGCCCCCTCGAAGGCCTTGCGCTGGTCCTCGGGGAGCTTCTCCTCCTTCGCCCGCTTCTTGATGGATTCCATCGCGACGCGGCGGTCGCCCCTGATCGAGACGCGGTACTCCTCGCCGATCTTGCCGACGAGCTTACCGACCTCTTTGCGGCGCTCCTCGGTCATCGTCGGGAAGCTGAGGCGGATGACCTTGCCGTCGTTCTGCGGGCGGACGCCGATGTCGGAATCCTGGATGGCCTTCTCCAGGGCCGCGATGACCGTCGGGTCCCAAGGGCGGATCTCCAGGGTCCGGCCATCGGGGACCGAGATCGCCGCCACCTGCTTGATGGGGGCCGGCTGGCCGTAGTAGTCGACCTTGATCCCTTCGAGAAGCAGCGGGTTGGCCCGGCCGGTGCGCACGCCGCCGAGATCCGCCTTGAGCTTCGCGATACGTTCCTTCATGCCTGCTTCGGCTGTGGCCTTTTCGTCCATGTCGAGTCTCCGTTATTCCTCTATGAGGGTTCCCACCCGGACGCCCCGGACGGCCTTCGCGATGTTGCCGCGGGTCGCCAGGTTGAATACGACGATCGGCATGCGGTTCTCCATGCAGAGCGTGAGGGCCGTGGCGTCCATCACGCGCAGCCGCCGGCGGATCGCCTCCATGAACGTCAGGTTCTTGAGAAGCCTCGCTTTGTGGTTGCGGTGCGGGTCGTCGGTGTATACCCCGTCCACTTTCGTCGCCTTGAGCACCGCGTCGGCCTCGATCTCCACGGCCCGCAGGGCGCCGGCCGTGTCGGTCGAGAAGTACGGGTTGCCGGTGCCGGCCGCGAAGATGACGACCCGGCCCTTCTCGAGGTGCCGGATCGCGCGGCGGCGGATGTAGGGCTCCGAGAGCTTCGGGATCTCGATGGCCGTCTGCACCCGCGTCGGGACCCCCATGCTCTCGAGCGAGTCCTGCAGCGCCAGGGCGTTGATGATCGTCGCCAGCATCCCCATGTAGTCGGCCGTGACGCGGTCGATGGCGCTGCCCCGGTCCTGGGCCCCGCGCCAGATATTGCCGCCGCCGATGACGATGGCGATCTGCGCCTTCTTGAGGTGGGACTTCTTGATCTCGGAGCAGATGTAGGTGAGCGCCTCGGAGTCGATGCCGTGGCGCGCGCTGCCCGAGAGGGCCTCGCCGGACAGCTTGACCAGAACCCGCCTGGAGCCTTTCTTCAAGTCACTCGCCGCCGAGCTGGTACCGGACGAAGCGGGCGATCTCGATCGCGCCGCCGGACGCCTTGGCCGCGTCCTCGACGATCTTCCGGAGCGGGGTCTTGTTGTCCCGCATGGACATCTGCTCGCCGAGGCAGAAGGCCTGATAGAAGAGCTTCCTGAGCTTCCCCTCGACGATCTTGGGCACCGCGGCCTCGGGCTTGCCCTCCTTGCGCACCTGGGTCTCGAAGATCTCGCGCTCCTTGTCCACCTCCGCGGCGGGGACGTCCTCCTTGCGGACCCAGCGCGGGCTCATCGCGACGATCTGCATGCCGAGCTCGCGCGCGAGCTCCGACACGGCCTCGTGGCCGGCGGCCTCGTCGGACCCGCAGGAGAGCTCGACCATGGCGCCCTTCTTGCCGCCCGCGGTGTGCACGTAGAAGGCCAGCCGGCCGGGGCCGGACAGCTCGAAGCGATCGAAGCGCTTGAGGCTCATGTTCTCGCCGAGCTTGGCGACGAGGCCCTTGACCGCCTCGCCGGCGTCCGCGGGGGAGGCCAGCGCGCCCTCGGCCGCGCGGCGCGCCAGGTCAACCGCGAGCTTCTGGAACTCCTCGGTCTTGGCGACGAAATCCGTCTCGCAGTTGAGCTCCACGATGCCGCCGGTCTTGCCGTCCTGGGCCAGATAGGCCGCCACCAGGCCCTCCTTGGTCGTGCGGGCCGACTTCTTGGCGGCGTCGGACA
Organism: Elusimicrobiota bacterium; assembly: GCA_043819795.1. GTDB lineage: Bacteria > Elusimicrobiota > Elusimicrobia > UBA1565 > UBA1565 > JBDREN01. Next base: position 4,716 of record JBDREN010000177.1, on the reverse strand, counting down.
GGCCCTTCATGCGCAGGGCGGTGACGGCCTTCTCGAAGTCGCCGCCCGCCTCGGTGAGCGCCTTCTTGCAGTCCATCATGCCGGCGCCGGTATTCTCGCGAAGCTTCTTGATCTGTTCCGGAAGGGATGCTGTGTCTGTCGTCATGGTCTTAGGTCTCCTGGAGCTTGGTCGTCGCGGCTATAGCGCGCCGCGCGGGCGCCGGCCGGGCTCAGCCGGCGGTCCCGGCCTCGGCGTTCTCGGTCCGCGCTTCCGCCTCGGCGGCGTCGTCGCCTCGGGGCGCGGGCTTGCGGTGGTCGTCCTGGTCCTCGACAGGCGCCGCCTCGGAGGTGTCCGCATGGGCGACCTCGCCCGCGATCATCTGCTCGGTGGCCTCTTCCTTAGGAAGGGCCGGCTGCTCGGCTGGCTGCGGGGGCGGGGCCTCCGCGGCGGGGGCCTCGGCTTGAGCGGCGATCGCTTCCTGGGCCGGCTGCGCGAGCTCGACCTCGGCGGCGGCCGCCATGGTCTGCTCCGCGCTTTCAAGAGTCTCGGCGGACTGCTTGGCATCCTTTTCGGCGGCGCCTTCGGCGATCGCGTCGGCGATCACGCCGCAGAAGAGCTTGATGGCGCGGGCCGCGTCGTCGTTGCCCGGTATGGGGTGGTCGATGAGGTCCGGGTCGCAGTTGGTGTCGCAGATCGCGACGATCGGGATCCCGAGCTTGCGGGCCTCGGCCACGGCCATGTCCTCTTCCACCGGGTCGATGATGAACAAGACGCCGGGCAGCTTCGTCATCTCGCGGATGCCGGTGAGCACCCGCCGCAGGCGGGCCATCTCCTTATTAAGGCGCGAAACCTCCTTCTTGGCGAGGACCCGGAAGACCCCGTCGCGCTCCCATCCCTCGAGCTCGTCGAGGCGGCTGACCGACTTCCGGATGGTCGCGAAGTTGGTGAGCATGCCGCCCAGCCACTTCTCGGAGACGTAGGGGGCGCCGATTCGCTCCGCCTCGGCGCGGACGACCTCCTGGGCCCGCTTCTTGGTGCCCACGAGCAAAAACCCCTTGCCTTCGGCCGCCTGCTCCTTGACCCACGCGTAGGTCTTCTTGAGCTCCTTGACCGTCTTCTGCAGGTCTATGATATGGATGTTGTTGCGCTCGCCGAAGATGAACCGTCCCATCTTCGGGTTCCAGCGGCGGGTCTGGTGCCCGAAGTGCACGCCCGCTTCCAGCATCGCCTTCATTGAGATGTTGATCATGTTCCTCGACCGACCTCCTAGGGTGCCGCCTTCATGTTTAACGGACAAACCGCAAGAAACGACCGCCCGTCCATCGCGTCTCGTGCCAGGGACTCGCGCCTCGCTGAGAGTACGGCGGGGACCCGGCGGTCTTGCGGTCCCGCCAGGATGCAATGAGTATAGCAAAATAACCGAGGCGGGATTCGTCCATGCCCGCTCGCCAAAAGATCAGGCAGGCGGCAAAGAGCGGGCGATGGGGCCTGACCCAGGCCCGGCCGGCGGGGACGCGGTCGCCTAGAGGGCGCCGCTCTGGCCTCGGGCCGCTGCATGCGTAGGCGGCCCTCCGGCAAGCCCCGCCGTCCGGACCTGGGCCACCCGTCGCCCCGTTGCTCACTACCCCATGACAAAGCCATCCATAAGGGTATTCTGCTGACCCGATTAAGGCTAACCCCTAAAGGTTATTCCAGACCGCGGCCATTCAGCGTATCCTAATCCATGCAGGGAGTGAATCCAGGAGGCGAGCAATATGGCGGTAGAGAAGGCGATCGGATCGTCCGACCTGGTCGCGGCCTCGGTCGAGACGTACCTGCAGTACGCCGAGGCCATCGGTTTGACGGCGACAGCCGCCTAGCTCGACATGATGATCGATGCAATGACCACCGTGCCGGAACCCCGCATTAGGGGATTTTGCGGTTGCCGGGGTGAAGCCGCGCCGGGACACTGTCCCGGGATCAGCGAAGCGGGGAGATGCCGTTGATGACGGCCACTCCGCTCCGGACCCAGCGGCTTGGCCTTACTCCGACGGAGCCTAAATGAGGCCGGCGGTCCCCAAATTTCCTATTGACAAGCTCCCATGCCGGGTGTATATAATCATGCGTCCAAGGCCGGTAAACGGCACTGGATGGTAAAACAATAAGCTGTTGACAGCCTACGGGCTTTGTGTTAGAATCCTGCGACTTCGATGCTTCGGATGACACAGAGTTTCGTAGGTTTACTAGGAGAACGCCGATGAGGAAGTGGACCGCAGCCGCAGCCGTCATCATGCTCATGGTCGGCCTGACGGCCATGGCCTTGGCGCAGGGCGCCCCGCCCGCCGAGGATTCCGGGAGGCCCGGCGCCAAGATGCAGATCGTCAGCTTCACGGGCCAGGTCCAGATCAAGCTGGAGGACGGCTCCATCATCGGAGTGGTCCCCGGAGCGCCGGTCCCTGAGATCCCCGAGGGGGCCGAGATCGTCGTCGTCTCGGGAGAGGCGGTGTTCGAGTCCGAGGGGACGGTGGTCACCGCCGCCAAGGGCGACAGCTTCACCTTCGATTCGGGGCCCGACGGCGTCCAGATCGCGGCGACCGGCGCGACGACCTCCCTGCAGGTCACCGCGGGCAAGGCCGAGGCCGTGGTCAATAGCGGCAACGCCATCGCCGTGAAGGGCCGTGGAATCGGCAAGGGCAGGCTCAAGGTCGTGGCCGGGCAGGTGACGGTGACCCAAGAAGGCCAAGCCCGGAGCATGGTCGCGGGCGAGACCGCCGACGTCGACGTCCCGGTCACGGAGCTGGCCGCGGCGCCCGCGCCGCCGAAGGCCCAGGCCAAGCCGCCGGTCACGGCTCCGCCCGCGGAAGAGCCGTCCGCCGATGAGCCCTCGGCTGAGGAACCCGCGGCCGAGGAGCCGGCGTTCGAGTCCGAGGCGGAGGCGCCCGCTCCCGAGGCTCCGACCAACCCGGCGCAGGATGTCGAGATCACGGAGACCGAGGTCTCCCCGTCGAGCCCGTAACGACTATTATAAGGAATACCCAATCAATACAGTGACACCCAAGGAGACACAGCCCATGGTACGCATGACAGTCGCGCTGCTGGCAATCGCCCTGCTCGTCCCTCAGTCCGTATCGGCGGGGGGGATGCTTCAGATGAAGAAGCCGAATATCAAGATCGGGAAGATCGAGTTCCACCCCTACGCCGGGGTAAAGGAAAGCTACGACTCGAACATCTACCTGGTCCCGCGGGACAAGCCGAACGGCGTGCGCACGGGCGGCGGCGTCCGTGGATCCTGGATCACGGACTCAAGCCTGGGGCTGAACATCATGTATCCCATGACGAAGATGCACCAGTTCGCGGTGGGATACGGATTCCAGGCGCTGACCTACACCAAGCAGGGGGTCGGCAACGACGCGATCCATCAGAACGCCGACGCGGCCTACATGTACAAGGGCCCGATGGGGATCTCGGGAAAGGTCTGGAACAAGTACATCAACACCACGGACCCGGCCTTCTCGGAGCTCATCACCCGCTCCCAGCGCTACCACAACACCGTCGGCCTGGAGGGCGAGTACGCGCCCGGCGGCGGCAAGCTCTTCGCCGGGGCGTCCTTCGACCACCAGAACCACAAATACCTCGACGGGGTCACCCTCGGCCCCCGGCTGAACCGCTACGAGCAGTCCTTCGGGCTCAGGGGCGGCTACAGGATCATGCCGAAGACCCGGGTGTACGCAGGGTGGTCGCGAAAGATCATCCACTACAGCATCTTCGGCACCAACAAGAATAGTAAGTCGGACGGCTTCAACTTCGGGATCGAGGGGAAGATCGCCCCGAAGCTGACGGGCCAGATCCAGACCGGTATCAGCCTGCGCGACTACGACGACAGCAACGCCAACCGGACCGGCTACACCCAGAATTGGATCGTGTCCACGAAGCTGACGTACAACCCGATCGAGCGCACCAAGGTCATGTTCGGGTACAGCCGCACCCTGAACGAGTCCACCTTCGCGACCAACCGCTTCGGCATCAACAACAACATCACGCTGGACGCCGAGCACAAGCTTCCCTACAAGCTGATTGCGAAGGCCGGCTTCGGCTGGACAATCGACAAGTACCCCGAGTCCTCCACGACCGGCGGTATGACGGCCAACCGGCGCGACGACACCTACACCCAGAAGGTGGGGGTGGACTACGCCATGCAGGAGTGGATGCTGTTCGGGCTCGCCTACGAGCACCGCGAGCGGAACTCGGTCTTCACCGACCAGTTCAACCACGAGCGGCACATCACGAGCATATTCGCGCGGGTGACCTTCTAGGCGGCAAGCCCGGAAATCCGCGCAAAAGCCCCTCGGATCGCATCCGAGGGGCTTTTTTCTCCCGGAGGGGTTCCCTATATTTGGTATAATAACAAGTCTATGCGTCCCCATTTTTGTTTATTATCCTTGCTTTTATTATTCGCCGCCGGCTGCTCCCTCGCGCCGCGGGCGGGTTCGCCCAAGCCCCGGAAGCCGCTTGTTCCCCAGCAGGAGGCTCAGGCCGAAGCGGAGGAGGCCGCGATCGCGTCGTTGCTGCAGTCCGTCCGTCGTAATAAGGGCGAGGACTACAAGATCAGCCCCGCCGACCTATTGGAAATCACCGTCTACCGCGAGAAAGAGCTGAGCCGGACTCTGCGAGTCAGCCAGCAAGGGACGATATCCTTCCCTTTGGTGGGAGTCCTGAGAATCGGCGGGTTGTCCGTGATCGAGGCTGAAAAATCTATC
>JBDREN010000176.1:0-6515 GCA_043819795.1 Elusimicrobiota bacterium | reverse complement strand
ACGACAAGGCCGGGGGAACCTCCACGATCAAGCTGCGGTCCTTCATCTTCGACGCGGTGGCGCCGCAGACCACGATCCTGGGCCCGGCGCACGGCGGGCTCTACACCGGCCTGAGCGTCGCCTCCGGCACCCACCAGGACGTGGGGCCCGTGAGCGACGTGACCCAGGTGGAGGTGAACATCTGGGACCAGACCTCGAACAAGTACTGGACCGGGGCGACCTGGGCCTCTTCCACCTCGACGGTCGTGGCGGACCTGTGGCAGAGCTCCTGGTCCATCACGTCGGCCGGCAACAAGCTCCCTCCCGCCTGGCCCTCGGGGCATACGTTCCTCATTAGGTCGAGGGCCACCGACGAGCCGGGCAACGTGGAGACTCTGCCGGACACGGGCGGCTACGCCAACGCGGCGCAGTTCCAGTTCGACGACACGCCCCCCACCTCGAGCGTGACGGACCCGGGGGCCGACGACGCCAAGGGCGCCGGCTTCACCGTGCTGGCGGGCGTGGCCTCCGACGACCTGGCCGTGGACAAGGTGGAGGTCCAGATCATCCGCAACAGCGTGGGCTTGGCCCCCGCCACAACGGACTACTGGAACGGCACCTGGGGCAATTTCCCGACCGCCTACAACGACGCCACGGGCACGGACCCTTGGACGTACACCCTCCCGGCGTTGAACGACGGCTACAGATACGAGGTCCGGTGCCGCGCGGTGGATACGGCCGGCAACGCGGAGGCCACGCCGACCTCGGGCAACATATTCGTCTACGACGTGAACATCCCCACCGCCACGATCACCAACCCTCCGAGCGGAGGCGCGGTGAGCGCCCTGGACCAGATCGACGGCTCGTATAGCGACGTCTATTCGGGCGCGGCGGTCGATTTCGTGAAGATATCCATCAAGAACAACACCAACGGCCAGTACTGGGACGGAGGGAATTGGGCGGGCGCCAGCGAGATCTGGCAGGACGCATCGGAGACGGAGGTGGATGTCTCCACGGAGAGCGGAAGGATAGTGGACTGGATATCCGTCAGCCTCCCTCCCTGGGGGGACCAGCAATACTACACGATCCGCGCCAAAGGGAAGGACAGGGCCGGCAACGAGCAGTCCGGGGTCTACATCGCGAGCGCGACCTTCCAGTTCGACGCTTCCGCTCCCCAGTCCCGGGTGACCACCCCGAGGGACGGCAGCAATCCCCGCGTGGAAGACGACTCCGTGCAGATCATCCAGGGATGGGCCAAGGCCGGTGTCGACGAGATTACCACTGTCGAGGTCAAGATTTACAACGTGGACGAGGACGAAACCTACCAGGGCGGCGGTTACTGGGGCAATGGGAACCAAGATATTTGGCTCGAGGTGGAAACCTTGGACAAGCGGGGAGATGGATATTACTACTGGAGCTATTCGGATCTGCCCAGGGAAAACTATGGAGACGGCGACTGGCCGCCAAGGTCTATCCGGGTCTTCTCAAGAGCCCAGACCGCTTCGCGCACCGAGACGCCGAGCAACATCCAGTTCCGTGCCCGTCACGGCTACTACATGTGGAGCATGATCGAGAGTCCCGCTTTGGCCGTGGTGGCCTCGGACGTGGATGCCATCACGGGCAAGGGGTGGTTTTATACTTTCACGGAGTCGTCTGTCTCCATCAAAAGGGTCGCCGACCAGATGTTTTGGGACGAGGCCACGAAGAGTTGGGTGGGCGGCTTCGAGATATGGAACCCCGCGACCAAGGGGGCCTATGACGCGCCCAGTGGGAGCACGTATTTCACCTTCGACTCCTCCAATGTGACATGGAGCTCGGGCAAGTACATCCTGCGCAGCTACGTGGGATATCTATCCGGCACCTCTTTTTATCCCGAAAGTCCGCACGGCGGCAATACCATCTTCATCGACATCACGCCCCCCGAGGCGCGGGTGACCGTCCCCACGGAGGGCGCCACCTTCAGCCCCGCATCCATGCCCATCATCCAGGGCACGGCCGAAGACGACGTGAGCGGCCTGGACACGGTGGACGTGATGATCTCCAAGCTGGACGGCGGCGCCAGCTACTACTGGACCGGCAGCGGCTTCGCCGCAGCCGCGACCTGGCTGAGCGGAGCCGAGATTGCGGGCGGCAACTGGAGTTACGACGTCGCCGGGGTGAGCTTCGACAACAACGTGGAGTACAACTTCCGGGCCCGCGGCACCGACAACGCGGGGAACACCAAGCCGGACGCCCAGGTGCACCCGGGCCGCAACGCCACGACCGACCTCGATGGCCCGGAGCCGAGCATCGTCATCCCGGCGAACGGGCTGATCGTCAACTTCCTGGACACGATCTCGGGAACCGCGGCCGACGCCCTGTCCACGGTCTCCCAGACCAGCGTCAGCGTCAAGGAGGTGCTGACGGCCAAGTGGTGGGACGGCGCGAGCTTTTCGCTCCCCTCGGAGGGTCCGTCCTGGGATGCGGCCGGGGGCGCCTCTCCCGAAAGCTGGAAATACGTCAAGAGCTTCACGTTCACGGATGACAACATCTACCAGATCAAGGCCCAGGCGACCGACAACCTCCAGAACGTCAGGTCCACGGGGCCGGTGGTCATCTATTTCGACACCTCCAAGCCGCGCTCCGACTTCACCGGGGTTTCGGACGACGCGCATTACAGCTCCCTGGCGACGATATCCGGGACCGCCGACGACGACGCCAACACCTACGCGCTCAGGAAGGTGGCGTCGGTGGAGGTGCACCTCTTCGACACGACCCAGAACAAGACGTACGACGGCTCCAACTGGGCCACCAGCCCATCGGGCGACCTTCTCGACGACTCCCATTGGTACGCGGCGAGCTTCGGGGGCCAGAGCTCGGGTACGTGGACGTACGCCAGCCCCACCTGGCAGGACACCATCCGCTACCGGGTGGTCGTCAGGGCGACCGACGCGGCCGGCAACGTGGAGGTGAGCCGCTCGACCTTCAACTTCACCTACGACTTCTACAAGCCCGACCCGGAGAAGCCGGACTCCTCCGTCCTGTTCCCGGCGCAGGACCAGTTCTTCAACGCCAGGTTCAGCAGCTTCACCGGGACGACCGTGGACAACCCCCGCGGGATCATCAGCCAGGTCCAGGTCCGGGTCCGCCGCCTGCCCAATACGGAACTGGCCGAGAGCACCACCTACTACTGGGACAACATCGCCGAGGACTGGTCGCCCACCGAGCCGGCGGTGGTGAACTGGCCTCTCGCGGACTCGCAGGACCCGCCTTTCGACACCAACAGCGAGCCCTGGGAATGGCCGGCTCCGCAGAGCGGGCTGGCCGGTCAGAACTTCTGGACCCAGAACTACAAGTTCGACGTCATCTCCCGGACCGTGGACAAGGCCGGCAACGTGGAGGTCAAGTACTCGACGGTCACCTTCAATTACGACCTCAACCATCCCACGGCCACCGTCACCTTCCCCGTCAACGCCGGCTTTGTTTCGCTGACCGGCCTGGTGCGGGGCACCGCCGCGGAGCTCTGGCCGGGCGAGATCGAGAACGTGGAGGTGCGCGTGTCGAGCGGGACGGGCCCGCGCTGGTACTACACGGGCTCCACCTGGACCACGACCACGGAGACATGGCTCGCCGCGACGCTCTCGCCGGATACAACCGCCTGGTGGCATCCGGACGCGCCGTGGGTCACCAACCAGACCTTCCGGGCCGAGGCCCGCATCCTGGACAAGGCCGGCAACCGGGGCCTGGCCTACTCCACGGTCACCTTCAACGCGGACTTCACGGCGCCGAGTTCCACCATATCCTATCCGGGGCACAACGCGAGCTACGACGTGGGCGTCACGTCGGTCCAGGCCGCGGCCTATGACCCGCCTCCCGGAGTGATCGCGACCGTCGAGTTCTCCTATCTAAAGGAAGACGGCATAGGCTGCACCGCCTACTGGGACAGGGAGGCCGGGGATTGGTGCTCCATCACGGAGCTCTTCTATCCGGGCGTCTTCGCGGCCGGGCTCTGGACCGCGCAGGGCGGCTCCACCCCCACCTGGGTGGCCAGCGCCAGCGGGATCCACTACCGGATCTACGCCAGGGCCGAGGACCTGGCCGCCAACGAGACCGCCAAGCCCGGGGCGCCGGCCGCGAACTCGAACTTGATCCGGTTCACCCTCAGCTCGCCGGCCCCGGCGTCTCTGATCATCAAGCCGAGCAACCTTACCCCGCATTTCCAGTCCGCCGACGCCACGCTCTACGGCACGGCCAACGACCCCTCCGACGGGACCGACGTGCGGCTCAAGGACGTCACGGACGCGGGGGACCACTGGGAGTGGGACTCCTCGGTCGGGGAGTGGAAGTCCACGAACACCTTCAACGCCTTCATCGCGGTCTCCAACTTCTACGACAACGGTCCCGGGCACATGAACGACTGGGACTTCACGATCCCGGTGGGCTCCTGGACCATCAAGGGGACCCCGCGCCAGTTCCAGCTGGAGTCCCGCGCCACGGGCGACCCGGACGAGAGCCCGGCGCAGGGCCCCGTCACCTTCTTCGTCGACGACACGGCCCCCCAAGGCGGCATCACGATGCCCGATGTGGCCTTCAAGAAGGAGCTGCCCGCGCTCCGGGGCACGGCCTCCGACGACGCCGACGGCCTGCTCGGCTCGCGGATCGGGGCGAACAGGGCCGTCTATATGCGTCTCAAGCGCGCCGCGGAGTATTGGGACGCGGTCCTGTCCACCTTCACGGCGGGCGCCACCGGCAACTGCATCTCGAGCGGAGACGACACCTGCATGCCGGCCTCCTACCTGCCGGGGCCGGACGAATACGAGGTCACCCACGCCAGCTTCACCGACGGGACCGCCTTCTACTCGGACACGAGCTACACCGTGGAGCTGGTCATCGGCGACGCGGCCAACAACAACGTGACGGTCGCCGAGGTGTTCACCTGGGACGTCACCGCTCCGTACTCGGGGATCGTCCTGCCCGGGGCGGACCAGCCCATCAATAGCCTGAGCATGCTCTCGGGGACGGCCTCGGACGCGCCCTTCACGACCTACGCGACCAGCTTCTCGCTGCGCTCCTTGCTGACCGGCAGGTGCTTCAACCCGGCCACCAACGACTTCGAGTATCCGGACTGCCCGTACTGGATCGGGACCTCCTCGGACGCGGGCGGGAACTGGCGCTTCGACGAGGCGAGCCTCAGCGCCGCGCTGCTCGCCTACGGCAACACGTCCTACGTCCTGCTCTCCCGGACGATCGACACGGCCCGCAACGACCAGACGGTGTTCACCGCGGGAGTGTCGTCGCGCACTTTCCTGTTCGACAACATGGCCCCCTCCTGCGCGATCGGCTACCCGGCGCACGAGGCCGCCTACGAGGGCTCGGAGGTCGGCGGGGCCGACGCGCTCAAGAAGTTCCGCGGGACCCACGCGGACGCCAACGCGCCGTGGGACTCAGGGGTGCGGGCCGTGGAGATCCGCCTCTATTACGCCGCGGGGGACACCTGGTACTGGCAGCCGGGCCAAAACGCCTTCTCCTCCGGGACGGCGGTCGCCAACAGCGGATGGTTCGCCGCGAGCCGCATCGGCGGGACGTGGCAGAACACGACGTCCCCCCTGTGGCGGGCGCAGGACACGCAGTACACGATCGAGGCCCGGGCCGAGGACGAGTCCTACCAGCCCAACGGCGCCGCGGTGGGCAACAAGAGCGCGCCGGCCGTCCTTGGGACCGACATCGCGACCTTCATCATAGACGATACGGACCCCACCGTCTCCCTGCTCGAGCCCGCGGCCGCGGCCGTCAAGTCCCTGGCGAGCATCTCCGGGACGGCCAACGGGGACCTCGCGGGAGTGGATAAAGTCGAAATCCGCCTGCAGCGCATCGCGGGCGGGGCGGGCGACGAGGACTGGACGGGCTCGAGCTGGACCGCGCTTAACGACCACTACTCCACGGCCACGCTCTCCGGCGCGAGCGGCGAGATCACCTGGGAGTACGCGGACCTGGGCGGGGCCATCCAGAACAACGAGCGATACCGCATCTACGTCCGGGTGACGGACAAGGCGGGCAAGGTCCGCGCCGCGCCGGGCGGAGGCGACTTCGACTTCGTGTTCGACGACGCGTCGCCGTCGGCCGCGGTCACCCGGCCGCCCGCGCCCCTGCCGGCTCCGGACCCGCCCCCGTACTCGAACGCCGCGGCGTCCACCCGGAAGCTCAACGATCTCAACCCCCTCTCCGGCACGGCCTCGGAGGCGGCGGGCGCCCAGCAGTCGGGGCTGAGCCAGATCTGGGTGGCGGTCTCGTCCGGGTCCGGAGGAGCGACCATGTGGTGGAGCACCTCCACGCTCTCCTTCAGCGTCGGGCCGCAGGTGCAGATCCACTGGACCAGCCGGGTCGTAACGGGGGCCGCCTGGAGCTACGCCGACTCCGCCCTGTCGGCGGCCTACGCCAACGGGGTCTCCTACGCGGTCTTCGCGAGGGTGCGCGACGCGGCGGGCAACTGGACCGGCGACGTGAGCGACTACAACAGCCCGGGCGTGATCAGGAAGAACTTCGTCTACGACGACATC
>JBDREN010000175.1:0-15259 GCA_043819795.1 Elusimicrobiota bacterium | reverse complement strand
TGCTCGCGCACCTCGGAGTTTCGACGGAGTTCCCCACGAACAAGCCGGCGCGGGCTCCGCCACTTCCATTCCGCGACAAGGCTTCGCAGGTCGATCCCATTGCGGAGCGCTGGCACGGCATCGACCCCGAACCGGGAGAGTGGGCGGCGGCCTGAGGTCCCCAAGCGGCCGGCGCCCCACCTCTGCCCACCGGACTCCGCCGGACCCGGGATGCCGCCCAGCCCCCTGCGCCGACGCCCGCCATCCGCGCATCATCTCGAAATTCAGCCCCCTTGACGCGCGTTCGAGCGCCGGGTACATTATCTTTCGGGGAGCAGGGGCCGGGGAGCCGAGCCGAAAGCGGTCTAATGCCTCTTACGAGTTTCTACATGACAACTATAGCAAGTTTTATATAGTTATTTGTCCCTATTTATCTACATGGGTGCATTCCCCTCGTGTCGCGGCTTTTCCAACGGCGTGGTCAGTCATGTTACCAGAACGCTATCAGACTAGCGACTTGGGCACATAGGGGGGGCTGCCGAGGCGTACTTCTTCCGCAGGGGGTTGCTGGAGGGTGGAGGCAGGGATCAGGTCCATTTTTTCGGTTGGCCGCGTTCTTCCCAATATCTCTGCCACCGCCCATCTTCCGATAAGTAGAGAGCTCTCAGGGCCAACATCTCCTCGGCCCCCGTTGGCGGTTGGTCTGCTTCAAAGCTGTCGACGTCGGTGTCGGGTCCAAGACCACCCAGGTTCCAGAATTTCTCGCTGCTCTTCATGCGGATTCCGAATTGCTTGACGGCTGCCTCCACTACCCCGGATCCGATGGCCCATCCCTTCGCGCGGAAATTGGGATAGGCTATAGCCTCTCTGTTGTTTGGAAAATAGGAAGAGGCGTTCCGGTGCAGGACCTTCCTAGGCGAACCCTCCGGGTCTTCGTCGCGCGGAGCCCCCGCCCGATGGGCGAGTTTCTCGATATCGTGGATCAGCGCGTCCACCTTGCCGTCCCATAGCATCTGACGGTGTTCCGCGTACCAAGCCTGGGCCTCCGCGGTCCCGTCCCCGAAGGCCGCCCTCGCCGACGCGGACACGTGCTCGGTGGCGTGCGGCCAGTCCAGGATGAACGTCGCATCCGGAAAGTGCAGCCTTTGGAGGTCCCGAATATGCGGGGCCCCGTCGGCCAGGAATAGCTTCGCCTTGGCCTTCGCGTATCCTCGTTTCTCCGCCTCCACTCGCAGAAACCACCCGAAGGATTCCCAGGGCTGCATCGTGGCAACGTAGGTTTTGATCTTCGCCTCGGCGCCGCGATACTCCCCATAGGCCGCTGCCGATTGCGGTCTCGCTACCGCGTCATAGACCACGCCGACCTTGTTCTCCTTCCAATGCTCCTTGCGCTGCTCTTGTTGTTTCTGTGGGGTCGAATCCGTGCCCTTGCGCTCCGTATGGGCTGGAGCCTCCACGCGGCGCTCCTTGGCCTTGGCCCCGCGCTCCGCAAATGCCGTGCGAGTCTGCACCCGACCTCCATCGGCGCAGACCACCAAAAGCGCCGGGGACTGTTCGGGCGTGATTTCCAGTTGGTGTTGCTCGTACGCCTGTGCTTGCCGGTCCCGCACCTCCGCCAGCCTGCGCCCTTCCCCTTCCGCCAACTCGCGGACCCGCTTGGCTCTGATGTCTACCATGTCATGCACCTCTGTGATCTTGCTTGCGTCCGCGAAGGACCGGGCGACCATGGAAGCGTGGCAGACCCGTTCCAGCATGCCGATGCTGATGTCTTCGTCCGGAAGACCCAGCGCCCAGTCCATAGGAGCCCCCGATACGGGAGCCCCGGATCTCCGGCAACGATCACAAGTTCCGTAAGGACGATTGTACGAAATCGCACCCAGCCGGCTTTGGAGGTCCCGATGCCCATCCGGCCGCAGAATGCGCAGCCTCCCGCCGCAACGTGGGCACGTGTACTCCCGGTCCGAGGCCGCCAGCGGATGGGTGCCGAGGGTCGTCGTGATCGCCCATTGGCCCATCTGGCGGCAACGATCCACGATGGCCCCCTCTAACTCCACGAAGGTCCTGTCGGTAGCCCCTTCCTGGGCAAGTCGATATAACTCCGAGACCATATTGAGAAGCTGGGGAGGAAGATCGTGAGCGTTGGCCGCCGTTTGGGTCTCGGCGACCACAGGTGGAGCGATCAGCGAAGCCCCCCGGGCTTAGCTTGGCGCAGACGGCCCAGGCGATCCACCATTTGGACCAGGTTCCGGCAGGCCTCGACCAGTTGGTGGCGTTGATGCCGGAACAGCCGCCAGGCGACGACGGCTTCCTCGGTGGCCGCATCCCCGACCGGGTCGAGGCAACGCACCACCACCCGGCCGGAGCGTCGAACCGCCAGGACGCGGTCTTGGTGGAGCTGTCCCCGGACGCAACGGCACTCAGGCTTGCCGCAACGGCGCCGGCGAGAATAGATACTCCCCGGGATCAGCGCCCCCGACCCCAGCAACCGACCCAGCAGCGTACCGAGGCGTTCCCGGCGGCGGAGGATATCCAAGCGCAGCCTGCTTTCTCGCTCCTTCCGTGTGCTCATCCCTTGCCCCTCGCCTTCGATAAGAGCAGTTCCAGGTTCAACTCGGCGATTTCATACATCCCGCCCCGCAACCTTTTGTAGGCCGCGATGCCTTGACGTATCTGCGGCACAATGGACGGCTTGAGAGCGAACAGCTTCTGTCGGCCCCCCGCCCAGCGAACGGCAAGATACCAGTAAGGACCATGGCGGAACTTCTTGCCACGGTAGCACCGGCAGCCTCGGTTGCCGCACGTTCGCCAATACTCCATCAGGCTGCCTCGGATGACCTTCTCCCATGGAGGTAGCTTCCGAATTGCCCCCTGTCGAGTCCTGACTGTGTGCTTCATACTGTTACATATACAAGCAAAAGACTAAAAAGAAAGCAAGAGGCGCTGGGGAAATTGAATTTATGGGGCTACTCTACGCGGGTCGCAGCGCGACATGAGGGGAACGCACCCGCCCAAAAGATCAGGTAAGCGGTATCAGGCGGGCGACGGGGCCTGTCCCAGGCCCGACCGGCGGGTACGCGGTCGCCCCTGCGGGCGCCGCTCGGCTCTCGGCGCGCTGTATGCGTATGCGCGCCTCCGACACGCCCCGCCGGACAGGGACTGGGCCACCCCTCGCCCCGGCATCTCCCCTCTCATAAGACCCCATCGGCGGCTTTCCGCATGGGGGGTGAGAGTGGTATGATGGGACCACCATGAACCAAGACATCCTGATCCATCTCGAGGCGATCTTCGGCGACGTGCGCCGCGCCGTGGTGACGTCGGACTCCCCGCGCCGGGACATCGGGGAGCGCTACAACCCCAAGGGCGACCGCATGAAGTGGTTCGACCTGGCGGCCGACGAGGCCGTGCGCGCCTACCTGCGGGACCGCTTCCCGTGCCCCGTGCGCTTGCTCTCCGAGGAGGGCGAGCCGACGGACATCGGCTCCGGGAAGCCGGAGTTCACGATGGTCGTGGATCCGGTGGACGGCTCCGAGAACTTCGCGCGCGGGATCGTCCCCGTGGCCATGGCGGCCGCGCTCATCCCGGCGGGAGAGCCGGTCTCCGTGGGGAACGTGCGCTTCGCGCTGCTCGGGGACCTCCTCTCCGGGACGGTCTGGATCGCCGAGCGCGGCCACGGCGCCTGGTGCGATGAGAAGCCCGTGCGTTCCCGCCGGAGCGCCGCGCTCCGGGAGGCCGTCGTCGCCCTGGACTTGAGCCGCCGCCGCGTGGACCCGCGCCTCGACCCGCTCATCGAGGAGGCCGCCGGGGTGCGCGCCTTCGGCTGCGCGGCCCGCTCTTTGGCCATGGTCGCCACGGGAGAGGTCGACGCGCACGTGGACCTGCGCGAAGACGTCACCCCGGAGAACTTCCTGGCCCCGGCCTTGCTCATCACCGAATCAGGCGGCCGGATCACGGACCCCGAAGGCCGGCCGCTTCCCGATATCAAGGACCTCACCGAACGCTTCTCCATGGTGGCCGCGTCGAGCCCCGGGCTCCACGCGGAGATCCTGGAAGCGATCAAGCCCCGCTGACCATAAAGAGCGGGGCCGCCCGTAGGGCGGCCCATGCTCCCCGGTCGGGTCCGGACGACTAACGGACGCCGGCCTTCTTCTTTTTCTTCGAGTAGGGCTTCGGCGCCTCCACCGGAGCCGGCGTGCCGAGCTCGACGTCGTAGTAGTCAAGCCCCGAGTGGTCGATGACCTCCTCGCCCATCAGGAGCCGGAGGGTGTTGGTGAACTTCATGTGCTGCACGAAGAGGTCGTGCTCGGGCATGAGGTCCGGACGCGCCTGGGGGCTCTTGAAGTAGAAGGAGAGCCACTCCTGGATGCCCTTGAGGCCCGCGCGCTTGGCAAGGTCCAGGAAGAGCGCCAGGTCCAGCACGATCGGCGCGGCCAGGATGGAGTCCCGGCAGAGGAAGTTGATCTTGATCTGCATCGGCATGTCCAGCCAGCCGGCGATGTCGATGTTGTCCCAGCCCTCCTTCTCGTCGCCTCGGGGCGGGTAGTAGTCGATCCTCACCTTGTGGAAGTAGTCCCCGTAAAGTTCCGGGTACTGCTTGGCCTCCAGGCAGGCGTCGAGGACCGACATCTTGCTCTTCTCCTTGGTGCGGAAAGAGCCGGGATCGTCGAGCACCTCGCCGTCGCGATTGCCGAGGATGTTCGTGGAGTACCACCCCTTCAGGCCCAGCATCCGCGCCTTCAAAGCGGGGGCCAGCACCGTCTTCATCATCGTCTGGCCGGTCTTGAAGTCCTTGCCCGCGATCGGGGTGCCGGTCTTCTGGGCGAGCTCCACCAGCGCCGGCACGTCGGCGGACAGGTTAGGGGCGCCGTTCGCGTAGGGGATCCCGGACTTGATGGCCGCGTAGGCGTAGATCATCGACGGCGGGATGTCCGGCGAGTTCTTCCGCATCGCGTCCTCGAGGGACTCCACCGTCTCGTGGACGGCGGTCTGCTCCATGGACACCTCGGTCGAGCCGCACCAGACCATGACGAGGCGGTCGCAGCCCGAGTTCTTCTTGAATATCTCGATGTCCTTGATCAGCTGCTTGGCAAGGTCCATCTTGTCGGCGCCCTTCTTGGCCTGGCTCGCCTTGAGGTTGCGGACATAGGCCTGGTCGAAGACCGCCGGCATCGGGACGATGGACTCCAGCTCCTTCTTGACGGGCAGGATCCGCGCCTCGGGCAGCACCCCGGCCTTGAGCGCGGCCTCCCACATGGAGTCTTCGAAGATGTCCCAGCCGCCGAAAACGATATCGCCGATCTCGGCCAAGGGCACGAAATTCTTGATCAGGGGATTGCGGTTCTCGTAGCGCTTGCCGAGCCGGATGGTCTGAAGCTGCGTAAGGGATCCTTTCGGCTCCCCGAGCCCCTTCTTGATGAGCTCGAGCCCCGCGATGAAAGTGCTGGTGACGGCGCCCATGCCGGGCAACAGGATGCCGAGCTTGCCCTCGGCCGGTCGGATCGTCTTCTTGGTCATTTGGAGCCTCCTTTCGAAATGCGGGTATATCTTACAAAAGAGGAAGCCTCCGCGTCCGCTGCGAGTTTGCTCCCTCAAGAATCTGCTACCATACGAACGTCACGAGCATCCGACGGAAGCATGAAGATCCTGGCCATAGACGACGACCCCGTCATCAGGCGTATCCTGCAGCTGCGCCTCAAGCTGCAGGGACATACGGTCGTCAATAGCCCCGGGTCTCAGTAGGTCTGGAGCGGACACCACGTCGAATGACGTGGTTTTTCATTGGCCTGATTGGCCTGCTCAGGGCGTACTGGGTTGGTATTGGCGAGTCCCGGGACGAGTCCCTTCAGATCGACTCACCAAGAAACGACCGGAACGTTTCCAGTGCTTCCTTCCTCACATCGTCCGGCGGTAGATGAGGAGGATCGCGGATGAGCGCATTTTGAGATCCTAATCCTTCAACCTCAGATCCGTCTTGCTCCCCAACAGCTTCGGGGTCTGTTCCCGGTTCTGACGTCGGGCAGCGTCTTGAACTTTGGGGAGGAGGTAATCATAGAGGTCCTTCACCGTGGCTTCGCCCTTCTTCTCGTTGAGACCCTTAAGGAAGTAGTAGGTGAAGAGCCCATGGCCTTGGCTTTCCTCGGCGCCAGTGACTTCGTTCTGGTCGGCAGCGGCAAGGACCACGATCTTGCCCCAAGGGACCGTGCTCTTCTCTATACGCATGGCCAGGGGACGGGTCCCTTCGGCCAGGACCGAACGGCCACCCGCCCCGGAAAAACAGGAGTCCATGGCGACGATGATCTCCTTGGCCTTAAGCGCATTGAGTTTTGAATAGAGCCTCTTGAGAGGATAGCCGGTCTTCTTGAGGAACTTTGGGTCTCCGTCCCATGGAACGATGTAGGATTGTTTGCTTTCTACATCAGGAGCTCCGTGCCCCGAGAAAAAAAAGAGCACCTTGGAATCCTTGTTCACATTCTGCGGCAGCCAGGACTCCACATAGGTTTCGAGTGCTGCCCGCCCGCCCCGGTCACCTTTGAGGAAGATGACGTTGCGCTCGGGAAAACCCAGGGCTAGAAGATGCTCCCTGACCGCCGTCGCGTCCCTCTCCGCGAACTGGGCCTCCGGCACGTGGGAGTACTTCTCCACGCCGATGACAAGCGCATAGTTATTCGGGTCCTCCGCCGACCGATAGGCAGGGGTGTCCACATCAGAAACCTGGCCCGGGACCGGCTTAACATTGACCTCCCCCTCAGTCCCCGCCCTTCTCCGTCCCGACCGGCGGCGCTTCCGGACCTTGGCCGTCTCGGCGAAAGCCAGCAATTCTTCGGCCCCCGGCAACTCCTGCTCCAATCTGACCCGCAGTTTCTCACCGACCTCCCTCACCATAGTGTGGACGGCCCATGCGGACTTTCCTTTCACTGCAGCCCGCAGTGTTCCCTTGGGTTCAGAGGCGGGGGGCGGCGTTTTGAAGGTCAATTCGACCGCCGAGTCTGCCTCGCAAGAGAGCCCCTCGCACACGAAGTCCAAGCCCATGTCCATAACACAGATCAGATGAGCTCTAAAAGCGATAGCCTCCTGCGGGTCTTCCATGACCTTGATAGTCCGGAACGCCTCCTCCATAAAACCCAATACTGCATCGAAAACGTCGTTCGCCCGGAACGTCACCCCCCCTGGCATCGTGGCCCGACTAGACCTCTCCATGCCCTCCCGCACCGAGGTCTTCGTCTTCTCCGTGAGGATGACCGCGACCCTCAGCTTGCGGGTCGGGAGGGAAGAGAGAGGCTGAGCCCTGACCCCGACAGCGGCCAGAGCGGCCCCCATGACGAGAAGGCCGGCCAGGATGGACCTCAAATCTGCTCCTCGGCCCGAGACCCATTGGCGGACGGCGACAGTCTTGGGTTTTGCGTCCGGTTCGAACGCCTGGCGGCATCTTGCACCCGGGGCAGGAGACTCTCATGCACCTGCATGACCGAGGCACGTCCATGCATATCGTTAAGAGCCCTCAGCAGATAGTAGGTGAAGACTCCATGCGATTGAGCCTCCAGAACGTCGGTGATCTCGTTGTCCGCGGCGGCCCGCATCACGACGATCTTTCCGTCGGGAACAGCGTCCCCTGCGACCTCCATCATCAGCGGCCGAGCCCCCGTGGGCAGGACTGACCGCCCGCCAGCGCCCGAGAAGCAAGTGTCCATGGCCAAGACCACGTTCTTCGCTTGGAGTCGGTTCAACTGAGCAAAAAGCCTCTTGAGCGGATAACCTGTCTTGTCCAGGAACTGCGGGTCCCCATCCCAGGGGAGCAGAAAGGCCTGTTTCGTGCCCGCATCCGGCGCCCCGTGGCCGGCGAAATAGACGAACACTCTCGAGTCCTTCGTAACGTTGCGGGGGAGCCAGGATATTACGTATTTTTCAATGCCGGATCGCCCGGCCCTCTCGCCGGTCAGCAGGATGATGTTGCGCTCTGGATAGCCCAAAGCCACCAGATGCTCACGCATGGCTTGAGCATCCCGGGCCGCGAACCGGGCGTCTGAAACGTGCGAGTACTTCTCGATGCCGATGACCAAGGCGAAATCGTCGGGCCGGGAGGCGGAGCGGTAGCTGGGACCATCGACATCGGAGAGCCGCGCTATCTCTCCAGTGCCGGGAGCCTCCCTCGTTGGACTTTCCTCCCCCTCATTCGCCCCTTCCACCTCCAGCGACTCGGCAGCGAACTCGGCGAGAGGCCGTGACCTAGCCAGCGCAGCATCGATCTGATATTCGATGTCGGCGACGGCCCGGCGCCAGATGTCATTGGGATCGTTCATCCCGGTCTTCCTCAAGGCATGGAATTCGATTAGCTCCAACTGCTTCTGGTCGAGGTCCGTAAACCTGAGGGTACCGTCGAACTTCGCCAAAGTCGGATTGATGTACTGCCCAAGAGGAAAGTAGAAGAATAACAAGACGGTGACCCCAAGGATCAGCTTTCCCATGCTGAGCGGCTTGAGTCTGGCATCCATATCCAGGATTCCGATAAGGTCCGCCTCCTCCGACTTGGCCTGCTCGACCGACGCCACCATCACAACTGAATCGAACGCATCCCGCAGCCTGGAGTTCACCACCTTGAACGGAGCGTTGGGGTCGAACCCACCGACGTATCTGATGAGCGCCTTCCCGGCGGAAGCCCGGACCTTCTCAAGCGAAGACTTCGTCTTGTCGGTCACGACTAACGCCAGGACCAGGTCTTTGGTCGGCAAGGCCGTTTCGCGTTGAGGAAGCTGCCGCACCGGAGGGCCCGCACAAGAACAGATTAATGAGAACGACAGCCATAGCGCGATTATGCCCTTTACTCTCTTCATACCCACTCCTGGGACGGCCTATCTATCCAAATGCAGCTTGCCCTTCTTGCCGAGTTTCACCGGCAGTAACCGCGGACTTTGGTCACGGTTCTGGCGCCGGGCCGCATTCCGCACTTTGGGAACAAGGTAGTCATAGACCTCATTAACGGAAAACTTCCCTTTTCCATCATTGAGGGCCTTCAGGAAATAATAGGTGAACAGACCGTGTCCCTGCGCCTCATCGGTGCCGGTTATCTCCTCTGGTCCCGAGGCGGAGAAGACGAGCAGTTTGGAATCCTCAGACAGCCCGGTATCCACCTTCATGACTAGAGGCCTCATACCCTTGGCGATGACCGAGCGGCCGCCTGCGCCGGAGAAACAGGAATCCATGGCCACTAGCACTTCCTTGGCCTTGAGCGATTCTAACTGCTTGTAGAGCTTCTTGACGGAATAACCGGTATTCTCCAAGAACTGCATATCGCCGTCCCATGGCACCAGGTAGGCTTCCCTAGAGGTGACCCCAGGCGCGCCGTGCCCGGAGAAGTAAAAGAATACCCTGGATCTCTCATTGACGTTAAGCGGAAGCCACGACTCGACGTATTTCTCCATACCGGCCCGGCCAGCCTGATTGCCGGAAAGGTGGATGATATTGCGTTCAGGATACCCCAAGGCGATCAGGTGCTGAAGCATCGTAGCGGCATCCCGCTCCGCGAACTGGGCGTCAGGGATGCCCATATACTTCTCTATGCCGATGACCAGTGCGAAGTTGTCGGGATTCTCTTTCGCTTTATAGGACGGCGTGTCCACATCAGAAACAAAGATCTTGGTACCCCCCTGAGGGGTACTGGACATCTTAAAGCTCGCGAAAGGATCTCTTTGTGGAGGGGGAGCGGTGCAGCTCGACAAGATGAAGGCGGCAAGGACGGAAACGACTGGGCCAGTCTTCTTCATAATAGGTCCTCCAAGCGTCACTGCCGGGATCGAGTATTCCGCAAAGCAACCGGCAGGAAGCGACCGGAATTATCAGCCGACATCGCTAGTGTAGACTTCAATATGGGCGACGTCAAGCGATTTTGCCATCCGAAAAACTCTCCCCACGGACTGCTTGGCAGCGCGTGGATAGGCGAGCTCCGGGACGAGCCCGGTCTTCACATCCAGTTCGCGACCGTCGCGCATGCTCGCGAAACTATAGTAAGATAGTGTCGTGGAACATGCCCTGCATCACGCCTATTCTTGATTTCGCGGTCGCTGGATGGGGATGATGACCGATTGGGATACCGTCGAGACGACGCGCGTGCCCAGCGGCGGCGGCAAGCTGACGCTGTATAAGCGCCGCGAGGAGTTCTCCATCTGGATCGAGGACACCGAGCTCATGAGCAGCCACTCGCACGTGTCCGAGGACGAGCTCGCGCGCTTGGCGCTCGAAGACCCGGAGCTCAATGCCCGGCCGCATGTCTTGATCGGCGGTCTCGGCATGGGGTATACGCTGGCCGCGGCGCTTCGCTGCCTTCCCGAGGGCGGACGCGTGTGCGTCGCCGAATTGGTCCCCGAGGTCGTCGCCTGGAACCGCGGGCCGTTGGCGCATTTGGCCGGGCATCCGCTCGACGATGAGCGCGTGCGCGTCCAGCGGATAGACGTCGGGCGGCTGCTCCAGACGGATCTCGAGGAGTACGACGCGATCCTGCTCGATGTCGACAACGGGCCGGAGGGGTTGACGCGCGGCGGCAACGATTGGCTCTACACCGAGGAAGGGCTTGGATCCGCCTACACGGCGCTCAAGCCCGGCGGCATCCTGGCCGTGTGGTCGACGTTCCGCGATCCCGCCTTTTACATGCGTCTCAAAAAGCTGAGCTTCCGCGGCGTGCGCCAAGTACGCGTGCCCATCGAGCCCCACGACTGCGATCACGTGATCTGGCTCGGCCGGCGCGAACGCTCGTAAAGAAGCTCCCCGTCGTTTCCCCGATGTCCTGGATGGATCCGTTGATGTCCGCGTCGCCGGTCAGCGCCGCGGCCGGTCTGTATTTGGGGCTCCCGGACCGGCGCCGGCGCTCAAGCGCCCGCAGGTTCCGAGCACGCTAGGTCTTTCTATCCGAGAAATCGACGTTCTTGAAGCGGCGGTGGCCCCAAAGCCATTGAGCCGGGTTCCTTCGCACCTGCGTCTCGACCATATCGGCCAGGATCTGCGTGGTCTTCCGCTGGTCCGCCGCCGCGTCGCCGAAATCGATCTCCGGCTCCAGGTATACATGGAAGATCCCCTTCTCGTCCCGGATATTGTAGGTCGGGACCACGGCCGCTCCCGTGCGCTGCGCGAGGGGTCCGATCGCCCCGAGGGTGTCCACGTTGTAGCCGAAGAAGCGCGCTTTGACGCCCATCGGCGGAGGCGCGTATTGGTCGATGACGAAGCCCACGCTCTCCCCCTTCCGCAAGGCGCGGAGTAACCCCGGCAAGGTGCGCGGCTGGTAGAGGGCGCGCAGGCCGTTCTGCAGGCGGGAGGACTCGATTTTTTTCATGAGCCACTCCGGGGTGAGGGTCCGAGTGACGATCATGAAGGGCATTCCCGCCAGGCACCCGGCGCCCGAGGCCACTTCCCAGTTGCCGGCGTGGCAGCCGACGATGATCGTGCCCTTCCCCTTGTCATGGGCCTTCCGCCAGTGTTCAAAATCGTGCACCACGGAGATCTTCTTCACGTAGCGGTTGAAATGTCCCGGGAAAGGCGAGAACAGGTGCATGAACTCGAAACCGATCATCCCCCAATGCTCGCAATTCTTCCTGAGGAGCTCCCGCCGCTCTTCCTCGCTCAGTTCCGGAAGACACCGGCGTATATTTTCCTCGGCGGTGCGCCGTCGATTGACCGCGAACGACAGCGCCAGGCGCCCGAGGAAGGGGCCGAAGAATAGCTCGACGGAGCGCGGCAGGAAGGAGGCGAAAAAGCCGAGCGAGGTCAGCAGCGCCCAGAGGGGGACCGACTGCCAGACGGGCATGGTTCGTCGCGCCATGAGGAAGAATAATAGGTGAACTGTAGGACGGTGTCAATGCCCCGATCCGGTGGCCCGGAGCTTCAGCGGCCCTCGGTCGAAGTGCTCCCGAAGAATGATGTTGAATGTCGCGCCCAGCGTCGGCAGATTCCCGACATAGTAGGCCCGCGCCGATTCGTAGTGCGAGGCCAGCTTCGCGGGATCGGCGCCGCACTGCTCCGAAAGATACCTGATGTCCTCGCGGTCCCGGAAAGGGTCTCATGACGACGCAGGAACCTCAGCCACGGGATGCCCGAGTGGGTCGATATTCCGACGGTGCCCTGCCCGTCGAACTTGAAGACGCTCTGGACTCCTTTGGCCCTCTTCTCACTCAAACGGAACTCTCGCATACTACCCGTCCGCTCGGAGCCCGCCTCGCGGATGTCATCGACATAGGTGTGATCCGAGTCGGTCGGCCAGTGCTTGCAGAAGTCCTCGATGAACTCGTCCCAAGTCTTGAGTCCGTAGCGCCGGAAGTAAGCATCCGGGAAGGAGAATCCATGGTCGATGCCGACAATGACGGCCTCAGGACCGCTCAACTGCTCCGCCAGCCAGTAGGCGAGCTCTTTGCGGGTCCAATTCCATCGCATGTGCCTGGCCGCCGTTCCCAGGCCTGCAGAGGTATTCTGTTCCCGGGGCTCATCCGACTGTGTCGCCGAGAACACCCGGATTCCCCTCAGGCGGCTGGTGGGAGTCTCGGCTCCCGAGTAGTCGATCCCGATATACCGTTTGAAGCTACTCATCAAGAAAAGCCCGAAACGTCGCGAAAGATTCCTTCCGGACCTCATCGGCTGGCCGGTTCGGATACTGCAGCGCGACCCACGCCGGCCCCCGGCTCCCCTGCGTCTTGAAGGCCTCGTTCAGATTGCGGCGGAAGGTCCGGTGCCAGTTCGCTGGATGCTCCTTTGCGATCCTCGGCAGCCCATCCGCGACCTGCTGGCGCCAATCGGGCCTCTTGAGGACCTCATAGATGTATGCGAGGTCCTTCCCCCTCTTCTCCAGTTCCCGCCGGCGAGGGAAGATCAAGCCCCGAGCGAAGACGAACGCCGCGAGGGTCGGCACGCGGAGCGACAACCTGCGTCGCTTTCCCTCCAGGGTCTCGCCGCGGACCGTAACCTTCCGGGTATGGGCGAGTAGAATGTCTGTGAACCGGAGCGCCGGCACGACGAGCCCCTTCTGAACCGCGACCCCCGCGACCTCGCCGCGCCCCTTGAGCGGGGCGATAATCTCGATAGGGACATCCAGATTGCCCTTGAGGTAAGCGAACTCCGTGACTACCGGGGCCTTCCCCGCGCCGGGCGTCCCAAAGACAAAGGCCGTGTCGGTGGTCCGCTGCTCAAATCCGGCCCCTCGAAGGACCTCAGAGATGCTCTTGCCGCCCCGGACCGGGACGGAGCCGGGGACCGCCGCGTCAACATCGAAGGAGAGGACCGCCACCGGCTCGGCGTCTTCGGCCCAAGCGTAGACCTGAGGCACCCAGCCTCCCACGAGGACAAGGTCCGACAAATACGGTCGAAGCGCGTCCAGCGCAGTGAAGAGCACTTTCCCCACCGTGCCGTGATCAGGATTGGCCGGCATTCTTCCACCCCCTGGCAAGCAGGGACTTGAGGATATGCTCCGCCTGCTCCCGCCCTCTCACAGGATAGCGGTAGCAGTCCAGGAACAACTGAAGGTCCGAGACAACGGGCAACTCGTCGACATCCCTGATCCCGTCCGCCGCGGACCGCGAGTAATAGGGCAGGATCAGATGGACAGGGCCCAGCTTGTCGGGGACCAATCCCAAGACATCCCGCCAGGATTGCTGCACGCGCTCGGCCTGGGGAAGATGGACATGCACCTCCCGGAAGTTGGAATGAGGAGACGCTAGGGAGGCCCCTGCCATGGAGGTCAGGCCCCATCTGCCCGGCAGGCTCCCTCTATGCTTTCGCAGCAGGTCCATAACCATCGCCGAATCGCCCCGTTCTTGAAGGGCGTAGCGGTAGTCCTTGAGAGGCTTGACCGCGTACCATGCGGCCCAGTCCCGGACCAAGCGGCCGGGGTCCAGCACCCTGGCCTGGGCATCGCGCTCCCGCGACACATGTCCGAGACGCTCCAGCCGGTTGAGGACGAGTACCACCAAGGCGGGACTGACTCCCGCCAGGCGGGCCAACTCTCGAACGCCCCAGGCTTTGAGCGGGTCCGAAAGCGCGGCCCGCAGCACCTGCGAGGCCGCGTCCGAGAAGGGATTGCGCTCTTGCGCCGCTTGAGCCGAAGCCATGTTTACAACACAGTAAACATCTATTCTAGTTCCGTTGAATATGCATCACGCCGATGCTTCTCTAAGTATAACAGTCGTTTACATATTTGTAAACATCTAATTCCAGCAGCCACCTACCTCTTCAGCGAAGTCTACAACTCCCCCAATAAACCGGGCTGCCTCCCGGCAAACAGACAGTCCAGAGGCGAGAATTTCTTGTGCTGCACCATGATGTCGCGGCTGGCGAGGTTCACGTAGTTGCGGACCATCTCCAAGGTCGAATGCCCCAGGATGGCCTGGAGGCTGAAGGGGTCCCCACCGTTCCGGATGTACTGCGTCGCGAAGGTGTGGCGCAGCGTGTGCGGCGAGAGACGGACGCCCTCGATGCCGGCCTGCCTACCGTACCGCCGGACGATGATCTGCACGTGGCGGCCCGTCAGCCGGCGGCCCTTGCGGCTCACGAACAGCAGGTCGCCTCCAGCCCGGAGCTTGGCGCGTTTCCCTAGATAGGACCTCAGCGCTCGGCGCAGGGTTTCCGCAAACGGGACGCTCCTCTCCTTTCTGCCCTTGCCCATCACCACCACGCCGCCACCGTTAATGTCCACATGGCATAGTCGGATGCCCAACACCTCCGAGAGTCTGAGCCCGGAGTCCAACATCAGGAGCATCATGACCTTGTTTCGGAGGCCCAGAAACGTCTTGGGATCGGGTTGGGCCAGCAGGGCCCGCACCTGCTCCGGGTCCATGGGCCGGATCAACCGGCGCTCCCTCCTCGGCTTCTCCACCAGCTCCATGGGATTGCGCGAGATGATTCCGTCTCGTTGGAGGAACTTAAAGAAACACCGCAGGCCGCCGTAGCTCCGGTGGATCGTCTCCGCGGAAATCCCCCGCTTCTTCTCCTCGCTCAGGTAGGCCCGGATGTGCCCCGGCGAGACGTCCTCCATGTCGCCAGGCTGTGCTGGGAGAGGTTCTTGGACCTGCACCGCAGCAGGAAGAGCTCCACGGCTTGCGGGTAGCTCGAGACGCCTCTGGCGCCGGGATACCGGGTCCATAATCTGCGCATGTTCGCCTCCAGGTTTTCGACTGACCTTGCGAACTCGCAGCGCACCCCTCAAAATCGCTTTCTCGTCGGAGGACAGGACTTGAAATTCGGGCCAGCATCTGCTACCCTATCTCTGCGGGGTGGAGCAGCCTGGTAGCTCGCAAGGCTCATAACCTTGAGGTCG
>JBDREN010000174.1:0-3477 GCA_043819795.1 Elusimicrobiota bacterium | reverse complement strand
AGATCACCAGCACGCTGTTGTTGGAATGCAGGTCGATTCCTACGTATAATTTCATCAGTCCCCTCCTTGGGTTGGAATGTTCGTCTTGCAACGAAACAATACAACCTGTGGGAGGGGATCTCTATATGATTATCAGGCTATGACTATTGGGACTTTTGTCTGCGATGGGCCTGCGAGAAGTTCAGCAAGTCATGAAGTCATAGCCTGACACCGAAACACGATACCCAACAGATCGGCATTGAAAAAGCGGGGGCGGCGAGGTATCCTTACTGATCTTGGGGACCATGCGCCCGCACCGACTCCCGCTCCTCGCTCTCGTGCTGGGGACGCTCATGCTTCCCGGCGCGGCAAGCGCCGGCGACCCCGGCGCCGACAGCAGGGCCGCTCGCGCCAAGGAGCGCCATAGAGCCTGGATCATCCGCCACAGGATGAAGCGGATCGACACCGGGCAGTATACCCCCAAGGCGGCGAAGAGACTCTTTGAGCTCTTCATGACGGCGAAGGGACTGCGCGCGCAGGCCTTGCGCGCTAAGCCCGATTTCGACCGGCTCGCGCGCAAGCGGAAGTCCCTCGTCGCCGAGCTCCGGAAGCGGGAAGAGGAGCGCCGGTCGATACGTGAGAAGTTCCCCCCGGGCTCGACGCACCCCCCGAAAGTCGCCAGGCGCGCCAACCGCCGGCTGGCGTCCTGCGAGAAGGCGCATGGGAAGATACTCGCGCGGATACGGAAGCTCGATGACGAGCTCGATGAGATCGCCGGCCGCATGCCGGACTATCTGGAGGCGTACCGGACCCTAAAGACGCATATCGATGAGAAGGAAGGGGACCTCAACGCGCTCGGCGAGAACCAGCAGGACCGGGCGTTCTACCGGACGCTCGCGGCCGAGATCGGGGAGATGGACTCGGACTTCTCGAAGTCTTCGGTCCCGGGCCGCGGGAGCGGGTCCATGCTCGCCGTCACGGCCGTGCTGAACGGATCGGTGAGCGCGTCCCTGATCGTGGATACGGGCGCCTCGCTGGTGTCCCTCTCCCCCGGTATCGTCGAGAAGCTCTCCCTGGGACCGGGAGAGATGGCCGGCACGGTGAGCGTCCAGGTGGCCGACGGCAGGACAATCCGGGGCGAGTCCTTCTACCTAGACTCGATATCGGTAGGCGACAAGGAGGCCCGGCGCGTGCTGGCCGCCGCGATCCCCTCCAAGCTCTCGGGATATGACGGACTGCTCGGCATGTCCTTTCTCAAGAACTTCATCGTGGAGATCGACCCCAAGAGCAACCGCCTGCTCCTAAAGAGCCTAAAGTGATCCCCGGGAACTCCGCACCGATCTCCCCGGGGAATCCCGTGGGGTTCTACGGGGTGGACCGTGGGAAGCCGTCTCAAGTCGGCGGGTCCCCAAAAGAAATACAATCCCAGCGGCCGGACGCGCGCCCATCGGGCATGGCGCGGGCCAAGGAGAGCACGCATGGACTAGACGATCTACCTTGAGACTGAATTCTGGGGGCTCTTGGCCTGCACGCTCATCCTGCCGGCCGCGATCTTCGGATGGATGACCTGGAAGCGCAGGTTCTGCAAAACGACCCTGCTCGGCATCGGGACGATGCTGGTCTTCCTTTCGGGCTTCGCCGCCGTCTTCCTGCAGCTTCTGGGCACCAAAGCCACGGCCTCCGCCGACCTCATGGACGACCGGGTATTCGCCTCGGAGATCTCGATCGCGCTCTACATCGTCCCGCTGATCCTGGAGGAAGGCTTACGATAGTGTATGGCGTCAGGAGCTTGACAGGTCGGTGTCAGGCTATGGCTTTTGGCACTTTTGTCTGCGATGGCGTGGCCTACGAGAAGTTCAGTAAGTCATGAAGTCCCTGGCGAGATGCAGAACAGCAGCGTGTGCGCCCCCAGTAGCTGGACGGACAATAGCGTCAAAAAAGAGAGGGAGCCGGCCTTGGCTCCCTCACTTATGTTGCTGCTCTCCCTTCCGAAGTCTATGGACTACCGGTCAGTCGAGCGTTTCGCCGGAGTTGATGGCTTCGGCCAAGTCCGCAGCCTTTTTGCACTTGTCTGGTTCGTGTGACTTGAACAGGTTCCCCACTTTAATCCGAGCCTGGTTGGCGGTCATTCGGTTTCCGTCGAGGTCCGTGATCTTGCACTGCCCCGGCAGATACCCGTATGTGATGTTGAATACCAGGGTTTCGTATTGCGCCTCGGCTCTCAGGCAAGGATCGCGGCGTTCCTTCCCCTTTACCTGAAGGGTTCTACACCGGAACGATTGGGGGCCGAACCCTTCGGGGGTCTCCGGATGCCGCCACTTTTTCGCGCCCGTCCACCCGTCGCAAATCTGCTTCCAAAAACCCATGCTCCTCGGGTTCAGGTCGCACTCTTGGAAGCCTTGCTCTTGAGCTAACGACGAGGAGAAGACGCCGAGCGCAAGGGAAACTCCCAATGCCACCAATAGGCATAACCCTTTTCTCATCTTTGATTTACCTCCTTGACTAGCTTACGTGGGCCCGATTATCACCCATTATGATACCGTGGGGCCACTTTACTGTCAATATCTGTAGCCGCCGGTTTTTGAGTGTCCAGTTTCCGCCGGTTTCGGGTTACAGCCCAGAGAGCATGGGCGGCGTGCATCCGCAGGGTCTTCGCACTCGAAAACATCTTCGAGTACAGCTGTACCGAAGTCGTTCTCGGTGCGAGGTCAACCCCATCCTGTGTCCCCGCTGCGGCATAGACATGGCGCCGGTAGCGGCCATCACTCAAGACAGCGAGATGGAAAGACCGCTCGCCCACCTCGAACTCCCGACGGCCTTCCCGAAGACCAGGCCGGCGCGGGCTCCGCCCCTCCCCTTCCTTAGATGAAGCTTGGCGGCTCGATCCGGCCGTGGAGCGTTGGGACGGGATCGACCTCGAACCGTCGGGAGACCGGGTTGCAGCCTGAGCCCCGGCGTCCCTGCTATGCCCGTCGGGCTCCGCCGGCCCCAGGATGCCGGCCAGGCCCCTTTCACGCCGCCCGCCATCGGCGCACCATCCCGACATTTCGACGCCTTGACGGGCGTTCGGGCGCCAGCCGCCAGCTACTATATCTTGAGGGAGGCGGCAATGCGCCGACCGGACTCGAAACACTCTAATGCCTCCTACAGAGCTGCAGAGCCCGCTACCGATCCCCTTGTGGATGTGCCTTCGCCCTGTTATAGTATTTTACAGTCTGTTGGGAAGGGCCCCAAAAGCGGTGTTCGGTTTTCGGCGGATTTCGAGCGAGGAACGAGGTGCTGAATATGAGAAAGAATTTGATTCCTACCGTCGGCGTTTCCTTGGCGGCTGTTCTCGCTGTCGGCGCTCACGCACAATGCATCGCCCCTCCTTCCGACCTTGTCAGCTGGTGGACCGGCGACGGCACGGCGGGCGACTTCTGGGACGGCAATGACGGGGCGTTGATGAACGGCGCTGCTTTCGGCGGGGGCGTCGACGGGCAGGCATTCAGCTTTGAC
>JBDREN010000173.1:0-2503 GCA_043819795.1 Elusimicrobiota bacterium | reverse complement strand
GCGGAGGATGCCGGCGAAGCTATACCGCGGCGCTCAATCCCAGCAGCTCGCCGACGGTCTTGCGGAACTCCGAGATATCGAACGGCTTGAGGAAGCAGGCGGTAGGCCGCAGATCGCGCAGGCGCTCATCGGTGTCGTCTTCCGGCGATCCGGTGATCACGATCACAGCCGAGCCTGGAGACCGCAGCCGGAACTCCTTCGCCACGTCCAACCCGTTGCCGTCGGGCAGGCGCACGTCGGCGATGAGGAGCTCGAAGGTCTGCTCGCGGATCTTCTCGAGCGCCTCCCGGACGCATCCGACCGAGGTCAGATCCGCCTCCATCCCTCTAAAGAGGCGACTTACGAGCTTCTGGATGGCCGTCTCGTCGTCAAGCAGCAGGACCCGTTGTTTCGACATGTTACGCCTCCTCATGCAGGGGCAGCTCGACCGTGAAGGTCGTCCCCGCGCCCGCCGCGCTCGTCACCCGAAGGGCTCCGCCGTGCTGCGCGATCAGCTCGTGGGAGATCGACAGCCCCAGCCCCGTGCCCTTCCCGGCCGGCTTCGTCGTGAAAAACGGCTCGAAAATCCGCTCCAGATGCTCCCGGGCGATGCCGCCGCCCGTGTCCTTGAAATGGATCAAAACCTTGCCGCCGCCCTCTTCGACGCGGATCGCCAGCTCCCTGAGCGGCCTCTCCGCCACGGCGTGCGCGGCGTTGATGATGAGGTTCACGAACACCTGCTGGATCTTCCCGGGATCGGCGAGCACGCTCGGCGTCCTCTCGGGCCATTCCCTCTTCAGCCGCATCCCGGAATGCCTGAGCTCGATCTTCGTGAACGTGAGCGCGAACTCCAAGAGGTCCCCGACGGAGCGGACCTCCCTTTGAGGCCGGCTCTTCCGGCTGAACTGCATCAGCTCCTGGATGATGCGCCGGCAGCGCTCCCCGTTGTCCCGGATGCTCTCGATGTCCCCCCTGAGATCGGGGGCGAGGCCTCCCTCCTCCAGCAGGACGGAGGCGAGTCCCAGGATTCCGGTCAGCGGATTGTTGAGCTCGTGCGCCACGCCGGCCGCCAGACGGCCGACCGCGACGAGCTTATCCGACTCGACGAGCTGCGCCTGGGCCTCGTCGATGCGGCGATTGGCTTCCTTGAGCTCCACGATCCTGGCCTCCAGGTCCGCGTACGCCGCGGCGTTGGCGACGGCCTGGGCGATCTGGGCCCCGAAGATGCACAGGTGGCGCAGATCGGGAGGGAGGAACGGACCGCCGAGGCGCGCGCGGCTCACGATGAGAAGCCCCATCAGCTCGTCGCCCTTCATCAACGGCTGAATGGCGGCCTCGCCGATGTCGAGCGCGCCCGGGACGCCGCCGGCGGCCCCGCCGCCCCCCGCCGCCCCGCGCAGGAGGAACGGCTCCTTCCTCCCGGCCGCCTCCTTGGCGACGCGCTCGGCCAAGGCCAGCATCACCCGCCTGCGCTCGATCCCGTAGGAGGCGGCCAGCTCGAACGTCTTCCCCCTCCGGAGCAGGAGAGCCACCTCGTCGGCCTTCAAAAGCCGGGCGGCCAGCTTGATGATGAGCGGGTACAGCGACTCCGGCCGCATGGACGTGAAGACCGCCCTGCTGGACTCGTAGACCGCCAGCATGGCCTTCAGCTCCTTCTTCTGCAGAGCCTGCTCGACTATGGACCGCAGCTTGCCCACGCTGAACGGCTTCTCGATGAACTCGTATGCCCCCTTCTTCATGGCGGCGACGGCGGTCTCGACGCTCCCGTAGCCCGTGGCCATGATCACCTCGATCCCCGGGTCCGTCCGCTTCGCCGCCTCCAACACCTCGATGCCGCCGATCTTCGGCATCTTGACGTCGCTGATGACGAGCTGGAACCTGTCGGCCTTGAGCCTCTCCAGGGCTTCCTGCCCGCCGCCCGCCGTCACCACGCGATACCCCATGGAACCCAGCTCGAAGGCCAAAAAATCCCGGATGCCGGGCTCGTCGTCCACGACCAGGATGCTCGCGGCGCCGCCCGGCGCGTCCTCCGTCCTCTTCATGCGGGCTCCGGCACGCTCATGCGCCTTCTCTCCAGCGCCCGGTCGATGAGCCGGCAAAGATCGTCCATCTCGAAGGGCTTGGTGAGGTAGTCGTAAGCCCCCCGCCTCATGCTCTCGACCGCGGTCTCGGCCGTGGCGTGGCCGGTGATGAGGATCACCTCGGTCCGGGGATCGTTTTCCTTGATAGCGCTCAGGGTCCCGAGGCCGTCCAGCTTGGGCATGGCCAGGTCGGTGACCACCAGGTCGAACGCCTGCTCCGTCGCCTTCCGCACCCCCTCCTCCCCGTCCGCCGCGACGGCGACCCGGAACCCGCGGGAGGACAGCTCGAAGGAAAGGAGGTCGCGGATCCCCCGCTCGTCGTCGATGACCAACAGGCTGGGCGCGGGGGGAAGACATCCCGTCCGGGTCTCGCACAACGCCGATTCGCTCTCGTTCATGATCGATCCGTCCGTAGCCGGAGTCTCGCCGTCCACTTCCCGGCC
>JBDREN010000172.1:0-24242 GCA_043819795.1 Elusimicrobiota bacterium | reverse complement strand
GCTCGATATCTGGGCTTCGTATAGGGTAACGTCGGCGGGGTTGCGTTGGCGGTCCAGTTGGCTTGGAACGCGCTCGCCGTGGTCCCGGTGGGATCCTGGCTCGCGGGCGGGAACGTCAGCGTCGCGGTGGAACCCAGGGCGGTGAAGCCGCTCCCCAGGCCGTTGTGGTTCGTAGCCTTCACATACAGATAGTAGGTCGTATTGGGCTCGAGGCTGGTCAACGTGGCGGTAGGGGATGCTCCCGCCGGAGCCGTGCTCAGGGTCTGGTTTCCCGAGAAGCTGTTGGGATAGCTGGATCCGGTGCTGAGCACGGCGGTGTAGGAGCTTACGTCCACGGGGTTGCCGTTGCGGTCCCAGGCAACCGTCATGGAGGTGATATTCACCACGGTGAATGTTGTCACGGCCGTGGCGGGCGGATAGGCCAGCGTGGCGGTGGAGCCCAGGGCTATGAAGCCGCTTCCCCTGCCGTTGTGGTTGCGGGATTCGGCGAAGAGGTAGTAGGTGGTGTTGGGCTCGAGGCTCGTCAGCGTCGCCGTGGGCGAGGCGCCGGCCGGAGCCGTGCTCAGCGACAGGTTCCCGACGAAGGCGTTGGGATAGCTGGCTCCCGTGCTCAGGACGGCCGTGTATGTCGTCACGTCCACAAGGTTGCCGTTGCGCTCCCAGGCGACGGTCATGGAGGTGATGTCCACTAGGGTGAAGGTGGTGACGGCCGTGGCGGGCGGGTAGGTCAAGGTGGCGGTGGAGCCCAGGGCCGTGTAGCCGCTTCCCAGGCCGTTGTGGTTCACGGCCTCGACGAAGAGATAGTAGGTGGTGTTGAACTCCAGGCCGCTCAGCGTGGCCGTGGGCGAGGCGCCGGCCGGAGCCGTGCTCAAGGGCACGTTCCCGGAGAAGCCGTTGGGGTAGCTCGGACCCGTGCTCAGCACGGCCGTGTAGGTCGTCACGTCCACCGCGTTGCCGTTGCGGTCCCAAGCCACGGTCACGGAGGTGAGGCCGACCACGGTGAAGGTGGTCGCGGCCGTGGCCGGCGCTCCGGCGAGCGTGGCCGTCGCGGCGAGGGCGGAATAGGCGGTCGTCAGGAGGTTCGAGTTCCGGGCCAGCGCGCGCAGGTAGTAGGTCGTGTTGGCGTCGAGGCCGCCCACGCCGCCCGCGATGATCGTGCCCGTGCTCTGCTCCGCGTTCTGGAACCAGGCGGACGAGGACACGGGCACGAAGTCGGACCTCGTGGAGTACTCCACCAGGTATCCGGCCGGAGTGCCGTTCCCGCTGTCCGAGAAGTTAAGGGTGATGCTGCCCGTGGTGATCCCCGACAGGGAGTCCGTGCTGGGCGTGAAGCACAGGGTCTGGGCCGTGGCCGCGTTGGAGAGGTCCTCTCCCCAGTTGGGGATGTTGTCCCCGGCCCAGACGCGCGCGTAGTAGGAGGATCCGCCGAGCAGGGCGATCGCGCCGGTGGTGTAGAAGTCGGCCATATTGGACGCCACCGATGTCGATATGAGCGTGCCCGGGGAGATGCCGTCCGTTGATATGTGGATCGTATGCACGTGCGACGGCGGGGTCGTGGCCGTGTCCCAATCGGCGAACGCGGAGTCCGTGGTGAGCTGGATCCTCCAGCCTCCGCCGGGCGCCGTGATGTCCCCGGAGGAGCCGTCGTCGCCGGTGGACTCCCAGGAGAGCACGATCTCTCCCGCGGAGGTCGTGCTGGAGGCGGCCAACGTCGTGACCTTGGCCGGGGGCGTGCTTTCCTCGACGACATGAAGATCGTCTATGTCCATGCCGAAGCCTGTGTTTGCAGAGCCGTCATAGCTATCGAAACCGAACCGCACCGTGATCGTGCTGCTCTCGGCTCTGATCGCGTTTAGGGGATAGGCGGCGAAATAGTAGTCGTTGGGAGATAGAGCCTCGGGCTTGTTGGCGTCTACGGCTAAGAATCTGGTGCCGCAGCTGTGGGTCGTAGACGAGACAGAGGCGCCGAAGTTGTCCACGCGGTCGTTCGGACAACGCAGCATTTCCGGGAATGCGCAGCCGGCTCCTGGGTTATACGTGTCGGCGGAGCCGTAGCGATACCAGAAGGTCAGATACGGCTCGGTGGAGGCGCTTACGTCTATGTTGATGGAGGTGATGCCGCCGCACACCCGGTTCGCCGCGTTCGCGAAACTGGGACTCGGCTGGCCGTCGCTGAAATCCAGGTTCATGGAGGAAGGCGCCATCGCGGAACTGGAGCGGAGGTCCCAGTATGAGTTTCCGGCGGGGCATGTGTTGCCGCAAGGCGGGGACGCAAAACTCTTGACGACATCCCAGAAGTCCAGGTTTCCTTCGAAATCCTCTTCATAAGGGAACTCGACGGACTGTCCGACCAGCGTTGCGGTGGACTGCGTCGTCGCGAACCCGGAGGGCACGCTGTTGCGGTTCAGCGCCCGGACCCGGAAGTAGTGCGTGGTGTTGGAGCGCAGCTTGACGCCCGTTCCGTCCAGGCCGAACAGGACCGAGAGATTCTTGGTCCGGCTCGATAGGTTTACGGTCGCGAAGACGTTGTCGGTGGATACCTGGGCCTCATACTCCGTGCCCGCGGGGTTGCTCACGTCGGTCCACTGGAAGGTGGCCGACGATACCCCGACCAGGCTGAAGGGCGGGGAGCCGGCGCCGGGCGCCAGGGTCAGGGTGGAGGTGCCCCGGCTGGTCGAGAAGGCGGACCCGATGCCGGTCGAGCCCGTGGCCTTGACCCGGAAGTAGTAGGTCGTGTTGACGTCCAGGGCTGGGCCTCCCCCCCCGCCCTCGCCGAAAAGGACCGAGAGGTCCTTCGTGGCGCTCGATACGTTGACGGTCGCGAAGTCGTCGGTGGATATCTGGGCGGTATAGTCGGTCTGCGCCTGGTTGCTGTTGGCGGTCCAGGCGAAGGTGATGGAGCTTACGGCTATGGCGCTGAAGGCCGGTGAGGCCTCGCCCGGGGTGGCCGGCAGCGTGAGGGTGGACGAGACGGCCGCGAACGTCGAGGGCACGTTGTTGAAGTTGACGGCCCGGACCCGGAAGTAATGCAGGGTGTTGGCGTTCAGGGACTCGCCCGCCCCGCCCGCGCCGAAGAGTTTGGAGAGGTCCGCGGTGCGGCTGGAGACGTTCAGGCTCACGAAGCCGTCGGTGGAGACCTGCGCCTCGTAGAGCGTGGCCGCGGGATTGCCCCCGTCGGCCCAGCTGAAGGTGGCCGAGGAGTCCCCGACCGTCGTGAAGACGGGGGAGGCGCCTCCCGGCGCCAGGCTCAGCGTGGCTGTGGACTGGACGGCCGCGAATTCCGACTCCGGATCGGCCCAGCCCAATGCCTTCGCGCGGAAGTAATAGGTCGTGTTGACGTCCAGGGCCTCGCCCCCCCCCTCGCCCAGGCCGAAGAGGACCGAGAGCTTCTTCGTGGTGCTCGCCACGTTGACCGTCGCGAAGGAGTCCGTGGAGATCTGCGCCAGGTAGTCCGTCTGGGCGCGGTTGTTGTTCGCCGTCCAATAGAAGGTGACGGAGGAAACCTCCACGTCGGTGAATACCGGCGATGCCGCGCCCGGCGCCGCGGGCAGGGTGATCGTGTCGACCGTGGCGGTGAAGGCGGACTCCTCGTCGGCGAAGCCCAGGGCCTTCACGCGGAAGTAGTGGGTGGTGTTCGAGTCGAGGGGCCCGCCACCCCCCTCGTCGAGACCGAAGAGCGCGGAGAGGTTCTTGGTGGTGCTGGAGAGATTCAGGGTGGCGAAGCCGTCGGTGGATATCTCGACCGCGTAGTCGGTCTGGACGCGGTTGCCGTTGGCCGTCCACTGGAAGGTGATGGAAGCGACCTCCACGCCGGTGAAGAGCGGGTCCGCGGTCCCGGGCAGGGCCGGCCGGGTGATCGTGGACCGGACGGTCGCGAAGGCCGACTCCTTGTCCGCGAAGCCCATGGCCTTGACCCGGAAGTAATGGGTCGTGTTCGAGTCGAGGGGCCCCCCCCCCCCCTCGCCTAGGCCGAAGAGCGCGGAGAGGTTCTTGGTGGTGCTGGAGAGATTGAGGGTGGCGAAGGCGTCTGTGGAGATCTCGACCGCGTAGTCGGTCTGGGAGCGGTTGCTGTTCGCGGTCCAATAGAACGTGACGGACGAGACCCCCACGTCCGTGAATACCGGGTCGGCGGTCCCGGGCACGGCGGGCAGGGTGAGCGTGGCCGTGCTCGCGGAGGGCGCGGACTCGAGCCCGGCCCAGCCCAGGGCCTTGACCCGGAAGTAGTGCGTCGTGTTCGCGTCGAGAGGACTGCCCGCGCCGTCCGTTCCGAAGAGCACCGAAAGGTTCTTCGTCGTGCTCGAGAATTCGACGGAGGAGAAGTCGGAGGCCAGAGAGATCTCGGCCTTGTAGTCGGTCCGGATGCGGTTGCCGTTCGCGGTCCAGGTGAAGGTCACGGAATCCACCTCGATGCCGGTGAAGGCCGGATCCGCGGTCCCGGGCACCGCCGGCAGGGAGATGGTCGAGAACTTGGCGGTGAAGGCCGATTCCTGGCCGCCGAAGCCCAGGGTTTTCACGCGGAAGTAGTGGGTCGTATTGGAGTCGAGGGGCCCGCCTCCCCCCTCGCCCCGGCCGAAGAGCACGGAGATGTTTTTCGTCGTGCTGGAGAGATTGA
This sequence comes from Elusimicrobiota bacterium, assembly GCA_043819795.1. Classification (GTDB taxonomy): domain Bacteria; phylum Elusimicrobiota; class Elusimicrobia; order UBA1565; family UBA1565; genus JBDREN01. Next base: position 19,630 of record JBDREN010000172.1, on the reverse strand, counting down.
GGGTGAAGAAATTGTCGGTCGAGACCTGGGCCGTGTAGTCGCTCTGGGCGCGGTTGCCGTTGGCGGTCCAATAGAAGGCGACGGACGACACTTCCACGTCGGTGAAGACCGGAGCGGCTGTTCCGGGCAGGGCCGGAAGGGTGATCGTTGATTCCACGGTGGTGAAGGCCGACTCGGAGGCGTCGAAGCCGACGGACTTCACCCGGAAGTAGTAGGTGGTGTTGGAATCCAGGGACGCTCCGGCGCCGCCCGAGCCGAAGAGCACCGACGGCCTTATCGTGTCGCTCGAGAACTCGATGGACGAGAAATCGGAGGCCAGGGACATCTCGGCCACGTAGTGGGTCCCGGCGCGGTTGCCGTTGGCCGACCAGGTGAAGGTGGCCGAGAGCGTGGTCACGTTGCTGAGGGCCTGGCCGGTGGGAGCGGCCAGGAGCGTGAGGGTGGACCCGAGGGTCGTATAGTCCGTGTAAAGGCCGTTCTTGTTGACGGCCCTCACCCGGAAAGAATATGTCCGGTCGGACTCGAGCGCCTCTCCTTCGCCGTCCGTGCCGAAGAGCGCGTATACGTTCAGCGTCACGCTCGAGAGGTTGAGCGAGGCGAAGCCGTTGGTCGATATTTCGGCCGTGTATTCGGTGTCCCCCGGGTTGCCCTCGGCGGTCCAGTCGACGGTCACCGACGACAGCTCGACCGAACTGAAGACCGGGTCGCCGGCCAGGGGCAGGGCGGCCAGGGTGGCCGTGGAGCCCAGGTCGATGTAGGCGGTCTCTTCCTCGCTGGTGTTGCGGGCCTTGACCCGGAAGTAGTGGGTGGTATTCGGGTCCAGGGCTCCGCCCTCGCCGCCCGTGCCGAAGAGCACCGAAAGCTTCTGGGTCGTGCTCGAGTGGAGGACCGGGTCGAAGTCCGAGGCGGTCGAGACCTCCACGTCGTACTGGACGCTGCCGTGGTTGTTCGCGGTCCAGACGGCCGTGATGCTGGTCGTCTCCACCGTGAAGCTTGCGTAGGCCGGCTCCGCGGGCTTGGTCTGGACCGTGGCCCCGTTGGAGAGGTCCGACCAGGAGAGGATGTCGTCTCCCTGCCAGAGCCGGAAGTACAAGGTGGCCCCGCCGAGCAGGCCGGTCGCGGTGTAGCCTTGGGCCGAGCCCTGGGTCGTGTCCGTGCCGACCTGGACCTGGGCGTCGTCCTCGTCCCAGAAGGCGGCGTCTTCCGCGTCGGCCGGGTCCGTGGTGTACTGGATGCGGAACTCGCCGCCCGTGATGTCGCCGGTGCTCCCGTCGTCTCCGGTCGCCGTCCAGGTGAAGGCCGCCGAGGAGGCGAATACCTGGGTCGCGGCGAGGTCCGTGGCGGCGTCCGGGCGGACTCGGGCGTAGGCGTTGGCGCTGTTGGATATGCCCGACCAGCCCTCGGTGGCCTCGTCGCGGGTCCACAGGCGGAAGTGGACCATCTCCTCCTCGCTGAACCCGGTGACGAGGCGGGTCTGTAGGCTCAACGGCGAGATGTTGTAGGTCGTGATCTCGATGTCGTAGTTGTCCCGGTCCCAGCCCCCCTTGTCCGAGGCGTCCGAGTGGGTGGAGTACATGATCCGGTACTTGCCGGGCAGCAGGAAGCTGCCGAGGTTGCCGCTGTAGCCGTCGTCTCCGGCGGTGCTCCAGGTGAGGGTCACCTCCAGGTCGCCGGGGCCGCTCTCCGCCGTCAGGTCTCCGGCGGCCGCAGGAGGGACGGTATCCGCCACCTTGCCGAGAGACAGGTTGACGTTCGTGTCGTGGGTGTAGCGCACGCTGGCCCCGTCCATCCAGGCCAAGTCCAGGTTCCCGGAGTTCAGGTGGAAGTTCGCCCACCGCGAGGTGGCGTACTGGGTCTCGTTCCCGGCTCCGTCGGTGGCCCAGATGACCTGATAGGGCGCCCAGGAGGCGTCGTCCACGTGCTTGGAGCTCCGGCGGATCTCGTAGCGGTTGGAGCCGGTGTCCGCGTACTGCCAGAAGGCGTACATCACGTCGTCGGCGTCTATGGTGAGGTCCGGGATCGAGACCTTGAGGTTGGCGCCCGAGACCGAGGCGATGGCCGAGGGCGTGGCCCAGTTGCCGTGCGACCCGCTGGTGTAGGAGATCTGGTAGGCGGTGGCCCCGGTCTGCTCGTAGAAGATCACGTGGTGGGTCTCGCTCGAGTCCAGTACCAGAGCCGGCAGCTCCTGCAGCCAGGTGGACGTGCTGATCGTCTCGAACGGGAGGAAGGAGCCGTCGTACTGGCTGTAGTAGAGGTGGTAGTTGTTGGAGGCGTCCTTGCCGGTCCAGAAGAGGTGGATGCGCAGGTTCTTGTCCACGTCGATGGCCGGGAACCGGATGCGGTCGTTGGCCCCGGCGTCGAAGACCGTGACCGTAGCGCTCCATACCCCCTCGTCCAGGTTGAACTCGCGGTACTGGACGTAGCGCCCGGAGTCGTCCCAGCACACGTAGACGTTGTCGACGAAGTCCACGTCCTCGGACGGGGTCTCGGCGTCGCCGTTGTAGAGGAGCGTGGGGCTCTGCCAGGCGCCGGAGGCCGCCTCGTATTTCTTGTACCAGACCTTGTCCGGGGTGGAGGTCTCGGTCCAGACCAGGTGCAGGTTGTCGTCGCCGTCAACGGCCAAGGTGGGGAACTTGTGGTCGTTGGCGCCCGCGACCAGCTGGTGCTTTCTCCAGGTTTCGCCGTTGTCGGAGGACGAGGCGATCCAGATCTCGTACTTGGTGCTGTAGACGTGGTAGGAGATCCAGAGCCTGCCGTCCGAGCCGCGCACGACGTCCCGGGAGTTGGAGAAGGCCGTGGCCTCCTTGGCGAATGTGTCCGCGTCCTCGTGCACGATGACGTCGAGGTACAGCCCGGCCCAGGCCGTGGTCTTGTCCGAGAGCTCCGACCAGTTGTCCGGAAGCTCGTCGCGCACCTTGATCCAGAAGTAGTAGGTGGTCCCCGGCCCGAGGTTCCGCACCAGATATCCGTCCGCGCAGCCGGCGCATGTGGAGGTCGTCCATTCCACCTCGCCCTCGGCCGTGTCCCAGGTGGCGGACGGGGAGTTCGTGTAGCGGATACGGTAGGCCCCGTAGCCGATGTCCCCGGAGTCCCCGTCGTCGCCGGGCGCGGTCCAGCTCAGCTTGACGGATCCTTTCACGAACCCCGTCAGGGCCGTGACCGCGGTGGCCGAGCTCGGGGCCACAAAGTCCGTCCGGGGCAAAGTCTTGGTCGAGGACTGGGTCGCGTAGGCGCTCGGCACGCCGCCGTGGTTGACGGCCCGCACGCGCGAGTAGTGCGAGGTCCCGGGATAGAGGCCGGTGAACAAAGCGTCCACGGCCCAGGTGGCGCTGGACTGGTAGACCGGGTCGAAATCCGAAGCGGTCGAGAGCTCGGCCTCGTAGCGGGTGATGCTCGAGGGGTTGCCGTTGGCCGACCAGTTGACGCGGACCTGGGCCTCGCCGAGGTCGGACCAGCTCAGGCTCGCGGGCGCCTCGGCCAGGGTGGACGTGGACTCGGTGGCCGTGAAATCCGTCAGCAGTCCTCCGTGGCCCGCGGTCCTGACCCGGAAGTAGTGGGTCGTGTTGGGCGTCAGGGCCCCGCCTCCCCCCTCCCCTTCGCCGAAGAGCAGCGACACGGCCTTGGTGAGGCTCGATACGTTGACGGTGGCGAAGCCGTCGGTCGAGATCTCGGCCCGGTAGTCCGTCTGGGCCGCGTTGCTGCTGGCGGCCCACTGGAAGGTGACGGAGCTGACCTGCACGTCGCTGAAGACCGGATCGGCGGTCCCGGGCTCGGCCGGGAGCGTGACCGTGCTCTCCACCGTCGAGTACGGGGAGGCGATGCCGCTTCGGCCCACGGCCCGGACGCGGAAGTAGTGGGTGGCGTTGGATCCCAGAGCCTCGCCCTGCCCGCCTTCGCCGAAGGAGACCGACAGGTCTTTCGTGCTGAGCGCCACGTTCGCCGTGGCGAAGCCGTCGGTCGAGATCTCGGCTTCGTAGTCCACATAGGAAGGATTGCCGTTGGCGGTCCACTGGAAGGTGATGGAGCTCAGCTCCACCGCGGTGAACGTGGACGGGGATATGCCGGGGACCGCGGGCAGCGTGAGCGTGGCCGTGCTCGGGCTCGGGCTGAAGTCCGTATTGGAGCCCAGGCGGCCCTCGGTCCGGACCTGGAAGTAATAGGTCGTGTCCGGGGTCAGGTCGCCGCCTCCCCCCTCGCCCTCGCCGAAGAGCACGGACACGTTCTTCGTGACGCTGGATAGGTTGACGGTCGCGAAAGCGTCGGTCGAGACCTGGGCCCGGTAGTCCGTGTCCGGCGCGTTGTTGTTGGCGGTCCACCGGAAGGTGATGGAGCTGGACTCGATGGAGCCGAAGTCAGGGTCCCCGGCGCCGGGGTCCGCCGGCAGGGTGACGTCGTCCTGCGTCGCCGCGAACGCCGTGGAATGGCCGTTATGGTTGACCGCTTTCACGCGGAAGTAATGCCTGGTGTCCGACCGGAGCGCCTCGCCCGCGCCGCCCGCGCCGAAGATCTCGGAGACGTTCGTGGTCCGGTAGGATATGTTCGTCGTCGCGAAGCTGTCGGTCGAGACCTCGGCCACGTAGTCGGTCCCGGCGGGGGGGTTGCCGTTGGCCGCCCAGCCGAAGGTGATGGCGGAGACCTCCACGGCGCTCAAGGCCGGCGAGACCGGCACGGCCGCCAAGGTGCTCGTGGCGAGGGTGGCGGTGAAGGCCGACTCCTCCCCGGCCCAGCCCGAGGCCTTGACCCGGAGGTAATAGGTCGAGTTTGCGGTCAGGTCGCCGCCCGCTCCGCCCGTCCCGAAGAGGGCCGAGAGCTCCTTAGTGCCGCTCGAGAACTCGACGGAAGAGAAGTCGCTGTTGCGCGAGATATCGGCTACGTAGTCGGTCTGGGCGTGGTTGTTTTCGGCCGACCAGCTCAAGGTGATGGAGGAGACCCCTATCGCGCTCAGGGCCGTGGACTGGGGCAAGGCCGGTAAAGTGATGGCGGACACGGCGGCTGTGAATACCGACTCGGCCCCGCCGCAGCCCACGGCCTTGACGCGGAAGTAGTGGGTCGTGTTGGAGTCCAGGGGATCGCCCGCTCCGTACTCGCCGAAGATCTCGGAGAGGTTCTTCGTTACGCTCGAGAGATTGACGGTCGCGAAGTCGTCGGTCGAGATATCGGCTCTGTAGTCGGTCCCGTCCGGGTTGCCGTTGGCGGCCCAGCTGAAGGTTATGGAGGAGAGCTCCACCGCGCTCAGGGTGGCGGACAGGGGAAGGGCCGGCAAGGTGATCGTCGAGACCGTGCCGGTGTAGGGCGAGTCCGCCTTCACCCGGAAGTAGTAGCTGGTGTTCGGGACCAGGGGCTGCCAGGCGCCGAACGCTCCGCCGAACAGGACAGAGAGGTTCTTGGTGGTGCTCGTGAATTCGACGGTGCTGAAGTCGTCGGTGGAGATGTCGGCGAAGAAGTCCGTCCCCGGAGGGTTGTTGCCCGCGCTCCAGGTGAAGGTGATCGAGGAGACCTCCACGTCCGTCAGGGCCGGGTCCTGTGGGGCGGCCGACACCGTGATGGCGGAGACCACTCCGGTGAAGGCCGACTCGCCCCCCGGGCCGGTCGCCTTCACCCGGAAGTCGTAGGTCGTGTTGGGCTGGAGCGGACCGCCGGCGGCGTCGTCGCCGAAGAACACCGAGAGGTTCTTAGTGGCGCTCGAGAAGTTAACGCTCGCGAAGACATCGGTCGAGATCTGCGCCACGTAGTCGGTCCCGTCCTGGTTGCCCCCGCCGGCCCAGGCGAAGGTGACCGACGAGGCGTACACTCCGGTCGTATCGGCGGAGGCGGGCAGGGCCGGCAAAGTGATCGTGGAGGCGGTGGCGGCGTAGGCGGACGCGGCCCCGGCCGAGCCCACGGACTTGACCCGGAAGTAATGCGTGATGTTGGGGTCGAGGGGGTCTCCCTCCCCGCCCCATCCGAAGAGGGCCCAGAGGTTCTTTGTGGCGCTGGAGACGTTGACGCTCGAGAAGTCGTCTGTGGATATCTCCGCCACGTAGTCCGTTCCGGGACCGTTCCCGTTCGCGGTCCACTGGAAGGTGATGGAGCTGGCCTCCACGGACGTAAAGGCCGGGTCCGCGGTCCCGGGCTCCACCGGCAAGGTGATGGTGGTGACGACCGCGGAATATGCCGACTGCATGAGGTTCGTGTTCCGGGCTATCACGCGGAGATAGTACGTGGTGTTGGCCGAGAGGCTTCCGGTGCTGAAGGAGGGGACCGTCCCCGTGCTCTGGAACCAGGTCGACGAGGAGACCGATGAGAAGCCGGATTCCAGGGAGACCTCGACCAGGTACTGGGCGGTCGTGGAGTTGCCCGCGTTGCTGAAGCTCAGGGTCAGGCTTCCGCTGGTGACCCCGGTCAAGGTGTCGGTGCTCGGGGTGAAGGGCAAGGTCTGGCCCGAGGCCGCGTTGGAGGTGGTCGTGGACCAGTTGGGGATGTTGTCGCCGGCCCAAATGCGGCCGTAGTACGTGGCGGCGCCCAGGAGCGCGATGGGAGAGCTCGTGTGGTAATCGTTGAAGTTCGCGGCCACGGTCATCGAGACGAAAGTCCCGGCGGCTATGCTGTCGGTGGAGATGTCGAGCGTGTGGACATGCTCGGGCGGGGCCGAGCTGCGGCTCCAGGAGCTGAACGCGGTGTCCGTGGTGAGCTGGATGCGCCAGCCTCCTCCGGGAGCCGTAATGGATCCCGACATGCCGTCGTCGCCCGGCGAGCCCCAGGAAAGCCTCAGCTCCCCGCCGGCCGTGGTGCTGGAGGCGAAGAAGCTCGTGATATGGCTCGGAGGCGTGCTCTCCTCCAACACGTAGACGTTGTCGACGGTCGCTCCAAAGCCCGTATTGCTGGAGCCGTCATAGCTGTCGAAGCCGAATCGGATGGTGATCGCGTCGCCTTCCGCGCGCAGCGCGCTCAGCGGATAGGAGGCGAAGGTATAGGTATTGACCACCCCCCCCGCTTTCGACAGGAAGCGGGTATTGCAGCCGTGCGCGGCGGTGGAGACGGACGCGCCGAAGTGGTCCACCGTGTCGCCCGGGCAGCGCAGCGCTTCCGGGAACGTGCAGCCCGGAGACGGGGTGTATGTGTCGGCGGATCCGAAGCGGTACCAGAAGCTGAGATAAGGCTCGGTGGAGGCACTGACGTCTATATTGAACGATGTGACGTTCCCGCTGACCCGGTTGGCTCCGTTGCCGAAGACGGGCGAGGCCGCGCCGTCGCTGAACTCCAGGTTCTGGGTCGAGGCCACCGCGGAGCTGTCGTTTATGTGCCAGGAAACGGCGCCGTTGACGATAGCCGTATTGCATTCGGCGGGAGGGGTGGGGGTCATGTCCACGCTCCAGGATGAGCTGAGCACCCCCTCGAAGTCGGAATCGAACGGGAAGGCGATGGGAGGCGGCGCGAAGTAGACGGTCACGATCACATCGTCGAACCGGAGCGTATCGTATGAAGTATCGTCGTCGCGGATGAGTATCCCGAAATTCGAACTGTTGATGTCGCTCGGGCTCCATGTGGTGCCCCATAGGTCGGCAGCACCGCCGTGAAGGACGGGGGTGTCGGTGTTCTTGTTGAGGGCGAGGGCCAAAAGCTCGGTCCCGGCGAGCAAGGACCCGTCCTTGGTCAGGCCGAGCCTGTGCAGTCTTTTCGTCGCCTGGGCCGCGGTGCCGTTTGCCTCTACGGTGACCTGGATGCCTTCGATCGTGGAGCCGTCAGGAATCGAGAACGCGAATCCGGTCGCCTTGAGGTAATCCTGGGAGGATAGGGGAGTGATCGCCCACGTGTCGTAGGAGCCGTCCGTGATGTTTTCGGGAGTCGTCCAGTTGGTCCCGGACGCGGAGGTCGGGCTGTTCGTGGCCGAGGCCGCGTGCAGGCGCGGCACGGCCATCGCGAACAGCGCCGCCAGGAGGATGAAGGGGCGCAGGCTCCTCACGGCCGCCCCTCCCTCAGCATGAGCTCGCCCTCTAGCCGCCTCACGGCGCGCTGGGCCTGGGTGTTGCCGGGCTCGAGCTCAAGGATCTTCTGGAAGGCGGCGGCCGCCCTGCGCCACTCGCCCCGGGAGTAGAGCTCGACGCCGTACTGGTAGAGCTTCTCGATGGCCTGGGGGTCCGGCCGGCGCTTGAAGATGCTGCGCTTGGGCGCGGGCTTGGGCGCGGGCTTGGGCCTCGCCTCGACCTTGGCGGGCTTCGGCTTGGCGGCCTCGGCGGCCTGCTTGAGCTTCTTCTGGGCCTGGATGAGCATGTACTTGAGCGTCTCGCGTTCGGTCGGGTCCTTCTCGACCTGGAGGGCCCGGTTCCAGAAGGCCATGGCGTCGTTGTGCTTGTTCTGGACGTAGTGGGCCGAGCCGATCCTCGCCAGGGCCGTGGGATGGTTCGGCCTCAGGACCAGGATGTCCTCGCAGAGCTTGATGGACTTATCGAAGTGCCGCGCCACGAACAGGGTCTCGGACTCGTTGAGCTTGAGATCGAGAAGCGATATCCCGGCCTCGGGCGGCACTCGCTCGGCCGTGCGCTTGGTCACGGCCTCCAGGCGCGTCAGGAACGAGTCGAGCCGCGGGGCCTTGGGGTCGAGGCTCCAGGCTTGGGCGGTCTTGAGCACGCTGGCCGCGTCGCGGCCGTAGAGGAAGTCCTTGATGGCCGCGGCCAGGTCCTCGGCCCACGGCCCCGCGCCCGCGTCGAGCACGGGGTAGAACTCCGCGACCTCCTCGAGCCGGTGGCCGAGGGAGACGAGCGCCACTCCCGCGGCCTTCTGGCGCAGGTGCGGGGTCAGGTCCTCCAGGGCGTCCTTGAAGCGGTTGGCCTCGATCGCGGACTTGGCCGCGTCGTACTTGGCGTCGGTGAGCACCGCGGGGATGGGCGTGGGCAGGCCCTCGAACTCGTAGGCGTAGGCCGCGGCCGGTTTCTCCATGGTCTTGATCTTCTCGAAGAGGTCGGCAGTGTACTGCTCCTGCGGGGTGGGCGCTCCGAAGTGGAAGGTCAGCCCGAGGCGGTGCGTGCCGATGGTGCTCTTGATCGTTCCCAGGGGCATGAGGACGCTGTAGTCGAATTGTATCTTGTTTACGCGGTAGGAGACCCCCATGCTGATCTGCCGGAAGTCGCGGCTGCCGAAGGCCATGGCCCCGCGCAGGCCGAACTGGCCAGAGCGCAGCGTGGGGAAGTAGCGCTCGGCGCCGGCGATGAAGGTCTTGTCCTGGCCGCCGCCCGGGGCGGGGTCGAGCTGGACCTCGGAGGTCAGGTTCATCCACAGGGCCTTGTAGGCCGCTCCCAGGCGCATCGCCCGCCTGAGCGGCGCGCTGTCCGAGGAGCTGAAGGCCAGGTCCGGCTCATTGAGATGCTTGATCGCGAGGCCCACGAAGTAGCGGTACTGGTAGCGGTAGAGCAGCCCCAGGTCCGCGTCGAAGACGGACTTGCTGGTGCTCCCCGAGAGCACCGGGTCGGGCCGCCCGCTGCGCTGGATCGGGTTGGCGGAGCTGAACGCGTTGCCGGCCTCGTCGGGCCGGTTGAAGGAGATGTTCAGGTTCTTGAGGCTGGCGCCCGCGAAGAGCGTGCCCTTGTCCTCGTGGTCCCAGACCATCTTGCCGTAGGAGAGGTAGACGCTGCGCTCGGAGTAGAGGCCGGCGAGGCTGAGCTGGTGCCAGGCCACGCCGAGCGTGCCCCAGCGCAGCTCCTTGAGGGGGCGGATGTAGGCCAGCTGGGATATCGATATATCGGACTCGTCCGAGAGGCCCATGTGCAGGCGGGAGTAGGTCGCGTTGAACTGCGAGCGGCCGATCCCGCCGAGGCCGGCCGGGTTGTAGTGGTGGGCGTGGAGGTCGTCGGCCAGGGCCGTGAAGGCGTTGCCCAGGCCGGTGGCCCGCGCGCCCGAGCCCAGGTCCTCGAAGGCCGCTTGGGCGCGCGAGGCGCAGAGCAGGCAGGCGAGGAGCGCGGGGAGGAGGCGGAGCGCTCTGCCTGTCGTCATCGGATCACGACCACCGTGCCGGTGAAGGCCTTGCCCTCGGCCTCGAGCCGGTAGATGTAGATGCCGGGCCGGACCGCGGCCCCGTTCGACATCCCGTCCCAGCAGCGGTTGAAGCGCGGGTTCAGGGCCGGGTGGGTGAGCATGTCCGCGACGAAGGCGCCCTTCAGATCGAAGATCCTGCCCGAGACCTCCGAGTCCCGCGGGTTGGAGAAGGTGAACACCGAGTTGTCGTTGCTTCCGTCGCCGTTGGGCGTGAGGAAGCGGTTGGAGAGGCCCGAGGCACGGTCGAAGGCGAAGCCCCGCGGCCGGGGAGCCGGTCGTACGTCGCGGAGGGTGCCGCTCGACAGGATTACGCGGGCCAGGGCTGAACGCACGTCGACCGGGTCGCGGCCGAGGCTCGTCCCGGCGTCGCTGCCCAAGGAGCCTGAGCGGTCGGTCAGGCTCTTCGGGGCCTGCTTGGCCGGGCCGGAGAACGCCAGGAGCGGCACGAGCGCGAGGGCGAGGAAGAGGGCGGCCTGGACGACGCGGGCGGCCAGGTCCCGCGCGAACGGCGTCTCGATGCGCGCGCGGATGTATATATATAGTGCGACGAGGGGGAGGCTGGAGAGGACGGCGCGGAGGGCTGAATCTAGCATGGAAAATCGTGAAAATGTGACTGCTTATTACGTTTTTATAACTATGTTGCGACTGTTTTGTTACATGATTGCGACTATGTGAGAACTTTTTGAAAATATAGAGCAATTGCTCTACGTCGGAGGGCGCTGACAGAAAAAAACAGACCTTGGCGTGACAAGGGGGTGGAAAATTGCGACCAAACCTGTTAAACTTGTGACTGGATGCGGGGCCGTAGTGATGTCGTCCGGAAAGCGCGCGTCGTCCGGCCCACCCGAGCGCGAAAGGCGCGAAAGGCGCGATGCCGTGATGCCGGTTTAGAGAGGGGATTGTGGCGGAAAAGACCATCCTGGTCGTTGAGGACAACGAGGAGTTTCAGAGACTCCTCAAGCATATCCTGACCGGAGCCGGCTACCGGGTGTTGGTGGCGGGCGACGGGGTCGAGGGTATGGAGCGGGTCAGGGCGGACGGTCCGGACATGGTCCTGCTGGACATCCAGATGCCCCGCATGAACGGCTACGAGGTGTGCAAGGCCATCCGGGCCGAGGCGGGCCTCGGCATCGGCCGGATACCCATCATCCTGGTCTCCGTCCAGTCGAAGGTGCATGAGATCGTGGACGGCCTGAAGCTGGGCGCCGACGACTACGTCACGAAGCCGTTCGACCCGGCGGAGGTGCTCGCGCGGGTGAGCGCCCTCTTCCGGCAGTCGGGCAAGGGCGGGCCGACGGCATCGTCATGAAGCGCATCGCGATCGTGGAGGACGACGAGGCGGTCGCGGATTTCCTGTCGACGCTGTTCCGGAACGCCAACTACTCGGCCCGCGCCTTCGCCTCCGCGGGCAAGTTCCTCGACGCGCTCCCCCGCCTCCAGCCGGACCTCGCGGTCGTGGATCTCAAGCTTCCCTCCATGAGCGGCTGGGACCTCATCCGCGTCATGCGGGGGAGCCAGGACGGGAAGCTGACCCCGATCGTCGTCATCTCGGCCCACTACCGCAGCTCCTCGGACGTGGTGCGGGCCTTGGGGCTGGGTGCCGACGAGTACTTCACCAAGCCCCTTCAGGGCGAGGTCCTTTTGGCGCGGGTGGAGGCGCTCCTGCGGCGGGCTTCCTGGCAGGTCGCCTCGGACCTCGCCCCGTCGGAGCGCCTCACCTCCGGGAACCTCATCGTGGACATCGCCGAGCACGGCGTCCGGCTCAACGGCAAGCCCGTGCGCCTGACCCGGCTCGAGTTCGACCTGCTCGTCTACCTTATGCGCAACCAGAACCGCGTGTTGACGCGCGGCCTCCTTCTCGAGAACGTCTGGAAGGCCGACCCCTCTCAGTCCACGCGCACGGTGGATAAGCGGGTGGAGATCCTGCGGCGCAAGCTCGCGGGCTTCGGAAAGCACATCGAGACGGTCAGCGGCGTCGGCTACTGTTTCAAGGCGTGATCCTATTTCTCGGTTGACATGGCGTCGTATTGTGCTATGCTAGGGAAAAGGCGATCGATGACACGCAAGCGCATCATGGTCGTCGACGACGACCGTACCTATTTGAGCCTGCTCGGAAGGCTTCTCGAGCGGGAGGGCTATGAGTGCCTGCTGGCGAGCTCCGGGCTGAGCGCGCTGCGCTCGATCGGGCGCTTCAAGCCCCATCTCATCCTCCTGGATCTGGCGATGCCGGAGATGAACGGCTTCCAGCTGTATCAGCGCCTGCAGGCCAAGAAGCGGTCCCGGGACGTCCCGACGATGTTCGTCTCGGGGCTGGACTACCCCAAGAACCTCCTTCAAACCCTCGCCAAGGAGTTCGCGGACACCGAGCTGTTCGGGAAGTCGTTGGGCAACGAGCGGCTTCTGCAGCGCGTCAAGGAATACTTGCGGGACGCGTCCCCCCCTCGCCCGCGGCCCGTCAGGGCCGCGAAGAAGAAGGTCCGGAAAGCGTAGCCGGCCTCAAGGACGGCGGCCGGATCTTCCCCCCCTCCCCCCGGAGCGTCCTCCATGCGTCGAGCGCCCGCAAGGCGCCTTCGAAGAGGATCGCGGCCGCGGCGCGGAGCGGGCCTCCGTACCACGGCACATCGGCCCGCATCCCGGGGGCGGCTTCTTCGGGGCCCGCGGCGCGGAGATCCTCCACGACTTTCGGATAGGGCGAAAGGATCGCGTAGCCTTCGGGATCCAGCCGCGCGAAGAGCTCCCGGGAAGGAGGCAGATAGAGCGCGTCCGCGTCCAAAGGCGCCGACGCTTGCCGCCCGCTCCACAGGCCCCGGAGGACCTCGACGAACAGCCTTCCCGCGGGCGAGGCGCGGCCGTCCTCCGTGATCACCTGGAAGTCCAGGTCGCTGCCGGGACGCGCCGCGCCGCTGGCGTAGCTTCCGGTGAGGCGGACGCCGAGTACCCGGCCGCCGAGGACCGCCGTTTCGTTCGCCCGCCGGACGGCCTCGCGGACCGCGGCCTCGAACGCGGAGAGGATTTGGCCCTGCCCGCGGCTCCTGAAGCGGTCCGTCCGCTCCCGGTCTTGAAGAAGACCGTCGAAGTGCGCGGCCAGGGCGGAGGACTCCAGGACGGCGGCTTCCTTGAGCGCGTAGCGCAGCGTCTTGCCCAGCTTGGTCCTGCGGCGTTTTCGATCCTCGCGCGCGCGAGAGAGGAACGCCTCGAACGCCGCCCGGGATGCCTGGCCGGCGTCGAAGTGGCGCGCGAAGATCCTCCGGGCCCTTCCCGCGACCCGGTCGTCGGAGGCCGCCAGAGCCGCGCCCGCGGGGGAGAGCCGCCCGGTCCAGGCGAGCAGCCTGAGCGCGACGAAGAGCCGGCGGAGGCGTTTCGCCGAAGGCCTCCGGCCCGAAGCCTCGGCGCGCCGCGCCCGGTCGCGGAGCCGGGGCCATTCGCGCAAGGCGGGCGAGGCGAAGTTCCACGTGAACAGCCGCGCCGAGTAGCGGACGTAGGCGAGCCATGGCCTTACGGCGGTCCGCGTCCGTCCGGACCCGGGCACGTCCGTCTCGGCTTTCGCCGTCCGGCCCGGCTCGGCCCACCGCCGCCCGAAGGCGTGTCCCCGCATCTGCGTCCGGACGTCCTCGCCGTAGCTGCCGATCAGCAGCCGGAAGGTGAAACCCCGCCATCCGAAGGGCAGCATACGGAGCGCTATCGGGAACGTCACGGCTTCATAGCCCATCGCGATGAGCCGGGCCGCCGTCCGGGCCGTTTCTCGGGGATAGGCGCGCAGGCGGCGGCCCAGCATGGCGGCCGCGTAGAAGTGCCAGAACTTGGGGCTGCGGATGTCCGTTCCCGCCGGATAGAGCGTGCTCCTTCCGAACCGCCGGAGGCTCTTTTCGTGCGCCAAGCCCAGCAGGTAGTAGGCCTTGGCCGCCTTCTCGAAGGCGGACAGGGTCTCCTCGGCGGGGACGCTCCCGAGGAGCTCGCGCTCCACGAAGCGCAGCGGGCGCTTGGTCTGGCCCACGATGCCGCCGAGCATCTCGGCCGCCAGCGCCCGGTCGCCGCCGGTCACGTCGATGGCCGTCTCCCACACCGAGGGCTTCTCCAGCGAATCGAAGTCGCGGATCAAGACCGCGAGCCGGTCGTAGAACTCGGAGAGCATCGCGCGGCGCCGGGCGGAGAGCGCCCAGCGCCTTGTCACCTCGGGGAAGCCCAGGATCGAGGGGTCTTTGGCCTCGATGAAGCTCAGCGCCTCCCGCAAGGCCCGGCCCAACTTACCGAAGAACAGCCGGGACACCGTCGAGCCCCGAGCCTTCCGCGCCCATCCGGCCTTCCGGGTCTTGCCGGCGCGTGGGTCGTCCCCGGGCGCCGAGGTCCGCCGCGACGCGGAGAGGTCGCCGTAGCGCGCCCTGAGCCCGGCCAAAGGCAGGCGCTCTCCGGCGCCTTCGTCGGAGAGGACCGACAGGAGGTACAGGTCGTCGGTCAGGATCGCCATGTTCTTCCGGAAACGCCGCTCCGGCAGGCCCGCGCCCTCATGCTCGAACCATTCGGCCACGGCCTCCGCCAGCTTGCGCTCGGAGGATAAGAAGGGGGCCCCGCCGGAGCCGAAGAGCGAGTGCGCCAGACGGGAGAAGCTCCGGAGGAACGGCATCTCCGAAGCGTAGGCCCATGAGTTGATCGGGCCGTCCGCCAAGCGGCGCGCCACCAGCGCGACGGCGGCGGCACGCCGGCCGGCGGGAACCGAGCGGAGCTCCCGGACGGAGGGCGCCGCGGCGGGAGGGCCTCTGGCTTGGGGCTTCGCTTTGAGGCGCGCGGACGCCTTGGCTGAGGAGCGCGGGGCCGGCCTCTTCGAGGCCGCCGGTCCGGGCCCGGAATGCGCCGAGCCCGAAACCGCGTGTTGAGCGGCCGAGCCCTTGAAGAAGCGCCCCGCGGGTCTTAGAGCCAGCCCGTCGTAGCCGCTCGCCAGGGTCTCGCGCGCCGCCCCGGTCCGGTCGTCTTGAAGGGCGCGGGCGATCCCGGAGAGGTCCTTCCCGGCTGAAGTGCGGTTCAGGGTCCGAGGGGCCGTGCCGGCCGCCAACGCCGCGCGGGAGGGCGTCCGGTACGGCGCCCCTGCCGGGGTCGACGCCGCGGCGGCGCGAGGTCTATCGGCGCTCTTTACGCTCCGCGAACGTCCCCCCTCCACGGAAAGCCCGGATTCGGGCTGAGACGCTCCAATGGAGCCGGCCGGAAGGCTCTTGCTCGCCGGCTCCGCGGCCGGCGCCGCTCCGGCGGGAATCGGCGCGGCTTGATCCGTCAGCGCATCCGCCGTCGGGCGGACGGCGGGCAGGGCGGACGGAAGGGCCAATCCGCTTTCGAGCCGCGGCCCCGCTTCCCGCCGGCCGGCGAAGTCGGAGACCCTCGAGAGCGCCGCTCCGGCGCCCGCGGCGGCGCTGACCGCTCCGACCGGGGCTTTCGCTTGCGGGACGAGCACCGGGCCGGCCTGGCCGAGGACGGGGTTCAGGCATAGCGACGCGGCTAGGCAGACAGCCAGGAGCCGCCGGGCAAAAACGTGGTCGTCCATACGCGTTATCAATATGTTGGCAGGCCCGGCGGAGACTCCCCAGGGGCCATGGGGAAGGCGGCGGCCCGCAAAGGCCCCGCCTCAAAATGGGCCCTTTATCCTATTGGCCGAAAAGGCGGCATTAAGATATCATGGAGCAAGCAGCATATCGCCGCCGATCCAAGGAGGTTTCACCCAAATGGCGCAAGACATTCTGGATACCGTCCTTCTCTTGGCTCTGCCGGCTTCCGGCAAGTCCGAGGTCCGCAAGTACCTAAAGCACCTCTCGCCGGAGAAGCAGGCGAGCGACTTCCACATGGGCCCCAGCGCGCAGCTCGACGATTTCCCCTACGTCCACATCATGCGCACCATCGACGACGAGCTGGCCGCGAGAGGAAAGGAGCGCGTCTACTTCCAGGCCGCGGACAAGCCGTTCCGCGATCCCCGGGACTGGGGCACGCTGGTCGCCCTGCTCAACGAGGACCACGCCAACCTGACGGCCCCGAAGCGGCCGGATCCCGCCTCCCCGGCGGCGTACCTCATCGAGCGGATCGACGCCGCGAGCGAGGCGGTCGGCGCTCCCGCGCGCCTGCGCGCGCTCGACGATGAGACGCGGAAGGCCGTGATCCGGGCCCTCGACGGCGAGGCGCGCAAGATCCTGGAGGAGAGGCGTCCGGGCCAGCATGAGACGCTGGCCGGCAAGACGCTCGTCATCGAGTTCGCCCGCGGCGGGGCCGACGGCTCGTCCATGCCCCTGGCCGAGCCCTTCGGCTACAAGTACTCGCTCTCCAAGCTCTCCAAGGCGATCCTGGAGAAGGCGACCATCCTCTACGTCTGGGTGACGCCCGAGGAGTCGCGCCGCAAGAACGACGCGCGCGCCGACCCCAACGACCCGGGCTCCATCCTGCACCACGGCGTGCCTCTCGAGGTCATGCTCAAGGACTACGGCTGCGACGACGTGGACTGGCTGGAGAAGAGCTCGGAGCGTCCCGGCACGGTCACGGTGGAGGCCTACGGCAGGAAGTTTTACCTACCGATCGCCCGCTTCGACAACCGCGTGGACAAGACTTCCTTCCTGCGCGACGACGCCAAGTCCTGGGACCCGGACATGGTCCGGAGCGTGCACGAGGGGCTCAAGGGAGCGCTCGACAAGCTGGCGGGCCTGGCCGTGGCCAAGTAGCCGGCGCGTTCGACCGCCGGGCCCGGACGCGCGCCGCGATCGCGTCTCGAGGCCCGGAACCGCGAGGAGGCCGTCCGGCTGAACGCCGGACGGCCTCCTGATTCTCGCGATGGAATCCTTGAGCTACTTCTTGACCTTCGCCCCCTTCCTCACGGCGTCGGGAAGCGCGTGCCAGATCCTTATCGCCAGGACGGTCCCGATCAATGTGAAGGGGATCAGGAACACGGGCCAGTAGTTCCAGTTCCAGGCCGTGATGTACCCCAGGCATATCGACTGGACGCCCGTCCCCAAATAGACGAACCCGTCGATGATCCCCACGGCCGTGGCGGCTCCCTTCCTCCCACCGAAGTCCATCGTGGCGGTCCCGGAGAGCAGCCCGTGCACCCCGATCACGCAGAAGGACATGAAGATGACGATCACTCCCAGAGCGAAGGGATGGGCCCTCAGGATCAGGGCCATGATCACTGTGGCCACGGACATCATCGCGTACATGAACGCGGCCGAAGGCCCTCGCCGGGACTGGAAGAGCTTGTCGGACACGGTCCCGGCGAAGAACCCGCCGGCGACCCCCGCGAAGCAGAGCAGCAGCCCCCAGTGCGCCTTGAAGAACGCCGCGGCTCCGGCGATCCCCGCCTCGTTGGCGTAGATGAAGTACCAGTGCATGATCCCGTTGCGCACGACGCCCGAGCAAAACTCGATGGCGGCGATCGTGAGGATGATCGGGTTGGTGAGGATCTTCTTGATGAGCTGCAGCGCGCTGTACTCCACGTGCATCTCGTCGGAGGAGGCGTCGGCCGTGTCGAAGTCCGCGAACCCGGCCTCGCCCGGGGTGTCCTTGAGCAGGAAAATCTCGATCACCCCGAAGGCGATCAGGAGCGCCGCCGGGATCAGGAACACGTACCATATGTTGTCGACGCCGTAGGAGTCGCAATAGAGCAAGGAGCGCAGCGCCTTCTGGAAGAAGCCGAGCTCGCCGGCGGACGTCTTCATCGCGCCCACGATCGCCTGCCCCCAGTCGAAGGCGAAGAAGATCCCCAGGGATATCAGCGTCCCGAAGATCCCGCTGAACACGCCCCGCTCCTTGACGTGGAACCAGTGGGCGTTGACCTTGACGATGGACACGGCGCCGAAGCTCTGGAAGTACATGTTCAGCGAGTAGACGATGGAGAACGCCAAAGTCAGATTCATCGCGAAGTTCTTGACCAAGATCAGGTAGGTCAGGAGGCCGAGCACGATGTTCATGAAGCCGGCCCCGAACGCCCCGATGAGGATCGCGCGCTTGCCGCCGATCCTGTCGGTGAGCGGGCCGTTGATCAGGAAGGAGAAGGCGTAGGTGATGGTCCCCGCGGCGAAGATGATCCCGAACGCTTCCTTGGGCATCAGGTCGCCCAGGGCGTTCTTCGAGACGGTCAGGTTGTAGCGCCCCATATACAGGAAGGCGTACGTGAGCCCCATGGGGAACCAGTTCAGGAAGTTCCTCAGCCTGAAGTCGCCGGGATGGCCCATGGGGTTGTTCTTCGAGTAGATGAAGACGACCGTCAGAAGGATGCCTATGAATACGATGTTCTCGATCATGCCTCGCTCCCGGATGCGGCCTTTGGGGTCTCAGGCCCCGCGCGTCGTGAAAGCACACCCTACCAATACTATCGCGCCCCGTCAATATAAAAGCGGTGCCGTGCTTGACTTTTGGGAAGTATTGGGGCGCGGTCAGGGATCTGAGGTGTTCCCATTTGCCCCGAAAGTCCAGCCCGGCACCGGTCTTATTTGCGGAAAGACGGAAAATAAGTAATCAGAATAGTGGATAGACGGACGACAAAATACGCCTAATCCGTCAATCTGTATATTCAATTGACGGATTATCAGCTATCTGGTATACTCTGGCCATGCCGTGCGCGGGAGGAGCCATGCAAGCCAAAGAGGTGGTCCTGGGCAGCCGGAATCAGATCACGATCCCGAAGGATTTCGTCGACGAGGGCGTCACCCTGTTCTTGTGCGAGAAGCTGGAGGACGGGACGATCGTCCTGCATCCCCGCGTTTCCATCCCCGCCCAGCAGAAATACTATTGGACGGCGCGCTGGCAGAAGGGCGAGCGGCAGGCGTCCGGGGACATCAAGAAGGGACGCATCCGCCGCCATCCGTCCGCGACAGCCCTCGTCAAGCGTCTTACATCGGGCGATCCGAAGTGAAGCCAGAGTTCACGCTGGCCGCGACCAGGCAGTTCGAGCAGCAAGCCGCAGGGCTTCCGGCGGCGGCGAAGAGGCAGCTCGCCAAGCGCCTTCGGCAGTTGGGCGCCGATCCGCGCGGCCCCGCGCTCGGCGCCCGTGAGCTGGAGGGCGCCCTTGGGGACCTCGGCGAGAAGATCTTCGAGGCATGCGTCGGCAGGCGATTTCGGATGACGTGGGAATACGGGCCCAAGAAGGGCGAGATCACGCTCCGCAACGTGGACGAGTCGGGACGCCGCGACTGAATTTCCCCGCCTTCGGCGGCGATAACCCGGAGCGCTCGGTCCTCTCAGCCCGCCGGAGTCATTCGTCCGTCAGTTTGAAATGGACGGCCTGCTTGAGCTTGACCGGCGCCGGGCCGTTCACGGTGATGGCCGGCGAGAAGCGCATCGTCCGCGCGACCGCCTCGGCCGCGTCGTCGAAGGAGCGGCCGCCCGACTGGATGATCTCGACGAGGCGCACCCGCCCTTCGGTCCCGATGTGGAGCGCGACGACGACGCGGCCCTCGCGGCCCGCGCGCCGTTCGCGTTCCGGATAGAAGCGGCGGAGGTTCTGGAACACTTCATCGCGGTTGAGGAGCTTGGGCAGGCTGATCAGCTGGCCGCCGCCATGCGCGCCGGCCGGGCCGCCCGCCGCGCCGCCTGTCGGAGGACCGGGCGGGCCCGCGCTCTCGGTCCTTTCGCCGGTCCCGCCCGCCGCGGGAGGCGCTTC
>JBDREN010000171.1:0-45991 GCA_043819795.1 Elusimicrobiota bacterium | reverse complement strand
GCCTGCCCGAAAGAGATCAAGATCAGCAACATCGCCCGGCTCAACCGCGAGTTCCTGCGGGCGAGCCTAGTGTCGAAGGAGTAGGGCCTAACAAGAACGGCACCGAACCAAAGGAAGCCTAATAAGACGGCGATATCAACCCCGCAGGGCGGAGCCCTGCGGGGTTAATCTGTCTTCGCCGCTTTCAGGATCTCTTGGGCGCCTTGGCGGCGCTGCACGACGCGGGCGAGGATCAGGGTAAGGACGAACAGGACGGCTGAGATGACCAGGTTCCTGGGGTCCAGCAGGCCGCTGCCGAAGTACACGAAGGTGACGACTCCCGGCAGGACGCCCAGGAAGGTCGCCGCGGCGAACGGCAGGAAGCGCATCGAGGTCAGGCCGCAGCCGTAGTTGACGACGTCGAAGGGGGCGTAGACCAGGCGCAGGACGAGGACCGTCATGAAGCCGTGCTTCTTCAGGTGTTTGTTCACCCCATGCAGGAAGCGGTTGTCATGGGACTTGAACCACTGCCGGCCGAGGAGACGGGCGAGATAGAAGGCGAAGGTCGAGCTCAGGTTCTCCCCGACGATCGTATAGATGATGCCGCCCGCCGGTCCCCAGACCAGGCCCGCGGCGGCGGTCAGGATGGATGCCGGGATGAAGAAGAGCGCGCGGACCGAGTAGGCGACGATGAACGCCAGGGGGCCCCAGGGCCCGAGATGCAGGATCCCGTCACGGATGGCCTCGGGCGCCTTGGTGACGGGGATGCCGCTCCGGAGGAACGCGTAGCCGGCCGCGCCCGTGAGGAGCAGCCAGATCCCGAGGACGACCCACTTAGGTCGATGCTTCTTACTGAAAGGCATGGGTCATTATTCGCAATTTCACCGATTTTCGCAAGGCTTAGAACGCGAACTGGACCCGCGCGCCGAGCGGGTTGTCCTCGGGGCGGACGAGCATGAGCGCCAGGCCGGCGGCGATGTCGAACCAGACGTGCGAGGCGACCGGCTCCTCGAGACGGTAGCCGGTGCGCTGGTAGCGCCAGCCCAGATAGAGGCCGGCGGCGGTGGCGAAGGCCACGTCGCCCCAGGACTCGAGGTCCCCGGGCTGGCTCAAGTGCGCGAGGCCGAAGAGGCCGGAGGCCGCGGCCCAGCCGTTGCGGGCGCCCCAGCTGCGCTCCCATTCGTTCTGGAACAATCCCCGGAACAGGGACTCCTCGGCCACGCCCGCGCCCAGGCTGATCGGTATCCAATAGGCCGTGTAGGCGGCGGTCCCCCATTCCCTGTTGAAGGAGTCGCCCAAGTAGCGGATACGGCGTATCTGCCGGAAGGCGGGCTTGCGGGAGTCGCTTCGCGGCAGGGCCAGGTTGAGCCCGGCCCCGACCAGGGCGCTGCCGATGACCCAGGGGTTCTTGAGCTGCCTCCAGCGGAAGGGGGCGGCGGCGAGCTCCCCGGCCGATGAGCGGTCCGTGGGCGGGCCGCCGCCCGGGTCCCCGGCCCTGAGCCGGAGCTCGCGGTAGGCGGCGCAGAAGGACGCGACGTAGAGCTGCTGCGCGTACACGAAGGGAGCGTTGAGCTCGCCGCCTCCGCGGCGGGTCTCCGCGTGGGCGCCCCACCCGACAAGTCCCATGGTCCCGGCCGCGTAGCCCCAGCCGGCGCGCGGCCGGCCTAGGGCGAACTGGCCGCCGCCGGGCACGAGCCAGATCCAGGGGGAGGGGGGGCGGGCCGACGTATTCCCCGAAGGGGAAGCCGCTCCGGCCGGCTGGAGTGCCGGCAGCAAGAGTACCGTGAGCGCTCCAATACCGATGCCGGCGGACCGCGAGCGAAACGGCGGGCTCATGGCCTTCGGCCGGACTTTTCTGCCAGGACCTCGAAGTCGCAGCCCCAATCGAAGGGCCACCGCCAAAGCCGGCGCAGACGCGCCCGAAGCCCATAGAGCCGCCAGCTGGGACGCGGGGGGATGAGGCGGCGGCACTCTTCCGCGGAGAGGCTCTTCTCGTCGCCTTGCGGGGCCGCGGTCCGGGGTCGCGGGGCCCTCTTGAAAAGGCGGTACGCCCGGGGAGTCCAGCCGCGCGCCTTGAGGGCGGTCTTGAGGTGGAAGTTCCGGACCGACAGGGGCCTCAGGCCCGCCCGCTCCAGCAGAAGAAACAGCGCCTTGCGGGAGAAGAAGAAGAGGTGTCCCCCATGCCGCGTGGTCACGGCCCGGCCCCAGCGGCGGTACAGGGTCTTGGTCGGAAGGATGTCGAGAGGCCCGTTCGGCAAGCTCAAGCGCAGGCGCCCTCCCGGCTTGAGCAGGCGAGAGGCCGCGGCCAGGGCCTCGGCGGGCTTCGCCTCGTGCTCGAGGACGTTGTTCATGTGCACGCAGTCGACGCTTTCATCGGGCCAGGGCGCGTCGGAGAGCCCTCCTTGGGCGATCTCCACGCCGTTGAGTCTCTTGCCGGTCTCCGCCGCCGCCCGAGCGAACTCCAGGCCCAGGACCTTCCAGCCGGAATGGTCCCGCACCCCGGCCAGCATGGTGCCGAGCGCGCACCCGACATCCACGAAAACGCCGCGGCTCTTCCAGGCGGAGAGCCCTTCGGCCAGGAGGCGCCCTTTATAGTAGTCCTTCCAGTATTGCTTGAGAAAATCACGGAAATAGACGGGCGGATAGCAGCGTGCGATGTCCTCGGGCGAAGGGACCGGCCAGAAGTAGGAAGCCCCGCACTCCCCGCAGGAGAAGACCTCCCGCTCGCAGCCCGGATAGAGCAAGGCTCCGCAGGAGAAAACAGGATCCTTCCCGGCGCAGAGGGGGCAAGATCCGGGTCCCGCCCCTTCCCGATCGGCCTCTGGCATATTCGGGGTAATGATACATATTCCTAGGCGTCCACTTGACGGACGAGCGCGTCATTGCCGGCGTAATCTGCCGCTCGATGGGCGGCATGTATGCGCATCGCTCTCAGACCGATCGTCCTTAGAATTCATGGATGTCGGCGAGAGATATTATCTATGATGTTGATGTATTCGCCGCGCGCTACGGTATTAAAGTCGCTTTTGATCCTTATCATGAAACAAAGACCGTATGCGCGCCCGGGCCGTTGCCAGCGGAGGCGAGCGAAGAAGCCTCCCGGGATCGCCCCGCCGGCGGCGTCGATCCGGCTTGTGCGATCGCTCCCGGTTGTGCGTGCGTGAGAAAGCGCTCCGAACCCCTGCAGGGAGATCGAATGTGTCCTGAATCCACGCATCTCAAGCGCCCGCAACCCCGCATTCCGGCCGGCGACTGGTCGAGCGTTTCCGTTCCCCCGGCGCAACCGCTCCTCGATACGCCCCGGGCGGGAGCGACCGGAAAACCGACGGCAGGACCTCTGCTCGAAACAGCGGAGTGGCGACAGATCGTCGCCGCGCTGACCCTGGCCACGCTCACGCTGTTCGGCGTCGGAATCCTGTTCCGGTACAACGCGCATGTCGCGACGACGCTATTGTCGTCCATCGGCTTGCATGCCGCCGGCGCCCGAGCGCCGGCGGTGCTCTTTTGCCTGGCCCGCGGTCTTCCGCCGATTGCCACCCTGTTGTTCAATTTCTGCGTCGAGATCATCATCGTCGTCTTGTGCTACTACGTCTTCGTGTTGGCGATCCGAGAGGGCATCGAAACAAGATTCCTAAAGCTCGCGGCCAAACGAGCGGAGGCGACCGCCCAAAAACACTGCGGCAGACTCAAGCGTTATGAGCGCGTCGGCCTTTTCTTCTTCGTGATGGCGCCCTTTGCGATGACCGGTCCGGTCACGGGCGCCTTCGCGGGCTATTTGTTGAACCTGAAGCCTTGGGTCACATTCTCAATCGTCTTCTCCGGGACCTTTTGTGCGTTGAGCGCCTATGTCCTGTTGGGGCAGAGCGTGCTGACGCGCGTGATCGCTCTCCAGAATGAGTACCAGGGCGTGGTGTCCATCCTCATCGCTATCCTTATCGCGGGCTTCACGATCTATCACGTGCGCAGTATCGCGGGTTGGGTCAAGCGCTCGGTCAACGATTCGATGAGCGATGGGAGCGCCATGTGAAAGACGGCCTCACTGCGGGCATGTGAGGGCCCGCGAATCCAGCGGACTCGTCTCGCGAGCCGGCGACCGTCCGCCTGCCTAAACCTTCCTTAAACCTTCAGAAGCGCGATCTTCAGGGGCGGCCGGCCGTCATGGCTGGGGAAGTCGCTTTCCGGCGCGATCAGCTCCAGGTCGCGGATCGGGCGGCCGGCTTTGCGGGCGCTGCGCTCCAGCTGCCCCAGCCACGTCTCCCGCTCGACCTGCGCCTCATTGTTGCAGCAGATCAGCGTGCCGCCCTCGGCGGCGCAGAGCAGGGCTGGCTTGAAGATCGCCGGATAGTCGTTGATGATATCGACCACGCCGAACGGGCTCCGGGCGTAGCGAGGCGGGTCGAGGAACACTATCTCGAATCGCCTCCGGTCCAGCCGCGGGAAGGGCGGCAGGCGTCTGCCGCGCACGACCCGGGGCTGGCCCAACCCGGAGAGCTGCCGCAGGGCGGCGAAGGCGTCGCTCCGCACGAAGCCCACCTGGCCGGGCAACTCGTTGAGCCGGGCGTTTTCCTCGCCGACGGCGAGACAGGATCGCGAGAAGTCCACGTTCAAAACGGAGCTGGCGCCGGCCTTGGCCGCGGCGACGCCCACGCCGCAGGTATAGGCGAACACGTTGAGCAGCGACTTGCCCGCCGCGTCCCGCATCACGCGCCGGCGGGCGGCGCGCAGATCGAGGAATAGCCACGGGTCCTGGCCGGCGTGCCGTCCCTGGATGCGGTAGATGACGCCCAGCTCCCGCGCTTGGCGCGGCTTCAGGGCGGCGGCCAGGGACTCGGGCGAAAGCTCGTTGCCGACGCGCGAATTCGGCCGGCTGCGGTCGTTGTAGACCAGGGTCAGGCCGGGGATGGCCCGGGTGTAGAAGTCTTCCAGAGCCGCCAGTTGAGGCGGGGGCAGCGGGCTGTGGAAGCTCTGCGCGAGCAGCAAGTCGCCATAACGATCGACCGTCAGTCCCGCGTGGCCCTCCGCGCTGCCGTGGAACAGCCGGTAGGCGTCGGTCTCTTCGGCGTGGAGGCCGCGGCACAGCGCGGCGCGCCGGTCCAGGGCGTCGGCCAGGCGTTTGGAAAGGGCCTCAGGCATGAGGTCGGTCTTCGGCCGCCGAGAAGCGTTCCTCATCTCGTGCCGAGGGGTTGAGGTCCGATAGAAAGACAGTGAGAACGATGCTGCGCGCGGTCATAAGCGCCTTTCAGCCCGATCTTGAGCCGGCTCCCAGCATAATATCATAGGAGAGCAGGAGACGTTATCCATTCATCCCGCCCGAAGGTCAAGTGCCGGCTGTCCGCACGGGCTTTCCCGCCGCCCCGGCCTCGCTGCCCTGATTCACCTCGAGGCTGTCAAAGCCTGTCAAAGCCTTGACGGACGGCTCCGGCCGGCCTAACCTATAGGCTGGATGAACATCTGCATCGTCCACGGCTATCTGCTCACCGGGACCGGGAGCAACATCTACGTCCGCAACCTGGCCAAGGAGCTGGTCCGGCAGGGCCACTCGGTGACGGTCCTCTGCCAGGAGTACGAGCCCGAGAAGATCGACTTCGTCTCCAGGTTCGTCCGGTTCGAGGGCGAGCGTGCGCGGACCGCGTTCGAGCGTCCGACGCCTTATCCGGGGCGCTGCACGGTGGTCCGGCCCGACCTCGGGGGGGTCCTGCCCGTCTACGTCTTGGACCGGTATCCGGGCTTCGAGGTCAGGGAAGTCCACTCCATGACGGACGCGGAGATCGACGCGTCGCTCGCCCGGGTCTCGGGCGCGCTGGACCGCGTCCTTTCCGGGGAGCACTTCGACCTCGTGCAGTCGAACCATCTCGTTTTGCAGCCGGCCGCGGTGGCTCGCGCGAAGGCGGCCCGCGGCGTTCGGCACGTCGTCACGGTCCACGGCTCCGCCTTGAACTTCTCGGTCCGCCGCAATCCCTACCTGAAGAAGCTGGCGCTGGAAGGGCTGGCGAGCTGCGGACGGTGCGTATGCAACAGCCGGCACGGCCGCGCCGAGCTGCTGGGCTACTTCGCGCAGGAGGCGGGCTTGGCCGATAAAACGGTCGTCATCCCCCTGGGGGTGGACGTATCCCGATTCCAAGTCCTGGAGGCGGGTCGCTCGAAAAAGGACGTGATCGCGGGCGTGGCCGCCGATCTCAATGCGCTCCCGGCCCAGAAGAAGGCCCGGAGCCTGGAGGAGACTCGGGGCTATCTGCCTCTTCTGGCGAAGGCGGCTTTGGAGGGAGACTTCGAGCGGGCCGCGGCCGAGGTGCGGGCGCGCTACGAGACCTGGTCCACGGACGCGGACGCGGGCGACAAGCTCCAGGGGATGGACTGGTCCGCGCCCGTGGTCCTGTTCTTCGGCAAGTACCGGTGGACGAAGGGCGCGCATTTTCTGGCCGCGGCGGCGCCGCTGATTCTTGAGGAGCATCCCGAAACGCGGTTCCTCGCCGTAGGCTGCGGCGACTTCCGGGAGATGCTCGAGCCGCTCGTGCACGCGATATCCTCCGGGGACAAGGATCTGCTGCTGCGGCTGGTCGGGCTGGCGGACGCCGGGGGAGGCCCTTCGGCGCCGCGCTACTTGGGCGCCTTTTTCGAGGGACTCAAACGGGAGGATCGGCTCAACGCGTACCTGGCGGCCGGCTGCGGGCTCGATGAGCGGTTCCTGTTCACGGGGATCATGCACCACAGGCAACTCGCGCGCCTGCTGGCGTGCGTGGATGCGGTGGCCGCGCCTTCCGTTTTCCCAGAGGCCTTCGGGCTGGTCGGGGTCGAGGCCCTGGCCGCGGGGACCGTCCCTTTGGTCGCCTGCCACAGCGGCTTCGCCGACGTGGTCGAGGTCCTGTCCGCGGGGTTCGGTAAGGATTTCGGGGACGGGCTGCTCGACGGGCTCCGCCTTGAGGAGGGCCTCACCTCCCGGCTGGCCGGGTCCCTCGTCCGCCAGCTCGGCCATCTCGCCAAGCTCTCCGGCGCCGAACGGGATTCCCTCCGCGAGCGCGCCCACCGGCTGGCGGCGGCCGAGTTCAGCTGGGAGGCCACGGCGCGCAGGCTCCTGGCCGACTAGATGCGAGATCGCGACATCGGGAAGGCCCTTTCGGCCCTGAAGCGCGAGGTGCGGCGCTGGAAGGTGCCGGCCCTGGGCGTCGTGGAGGCCGATCCTGCGGAGCCGTTCCGCCTGCTGATCTCGTGCATCCTCAGTCTTCGGACGAAGGACGCGGTGACGGAGGCGGCCTCGGCGCGCTTGTTCCGGCTGGCGCGCACGCCCCGGCGGCTGGGGGCCTTGCCCGCGCGCACGATCGAGGGTGCGATCTACCCGGTGAGCTTCTACCGGGTCAAGGCGCGGACGCTGCGCGGGATCTGCCGGGACCTGCTCGCGCGCCACGCGGGCCGGGTGCCCGGCTCGATGGAGGAGCTCCTGGCGCTCAAGGGCGTGGGCCGCAAGACGGCGAACCTGGTGCTCACTTTGGGTTTCCACAAGCCCGGCATCTGCGTGGACACTCACGTGCACCGCATCTCGAATCGGTGGGGCTACGTGCGCACTAAGACGCCCGAGCGGACCGAGACGGCCCTCAGAGAGAAGCTGCCCAGGCGCCACTGGATCACCTATAACGATCTTCTGGTGATCTACGGCCAGAACCTCTGCACGCCGGTGTCTCCCTGGTGCAGCCGGTGCGGCGTGCGGAGCTATTGCGCCAGGGTCGGGGTCGGGCGCAGCCGATAGTACCGTCCGCGGGGCCCCGCCCCTCTTTCGCACCCCTCGCTTCGCTCGGGGCCTGAAGGCCCGCGCGAGAGAGGTTTCGCGCTCGCGCGGGTGTTCGCCCTGGGGGCTGCCGCCCCCTCGGGCCCGCAAGACCCACATCGCCGTAGTGGGCCTTGCGGGTCACCCCGACTAAGGTCGCCGGGCCATGCCGGCGTCCCATATGTCGGATCTTAGCCACCCGCCGCGCCGGCACCGGCGGTTGCGCGGCGGCGCACCGGCTTGCTACTCTAGGGAAGATTTCGGAAAGGAAGGTCTATTGATGCTCAAAATCGTCCCGCTTTTCTTGCTTCTTCTTGCGGCCTGGCCGGTCGAGGGCGCCGGGCGGCGGACGCTGTACGCGGCCGCGGGCAAGGCCGACATCACGCCCGACCTGAAGAAGGAGACGATCTGGCTGGCGGGCTACGGGGCCAAGGGCCGGCGGGCGCAGGGGATCCATGACCCGCTCTACGCGCGCGCCCTGGTCGTCTCCGACGGCGAGAAGACGGTCGCGCTCGTCGCCGTGGACAGCATCGGCCTTTTCCGCAACGACGTGCTCGCCATCCGCCGGACCCTGGGATGGGAAGGGGGCGGCCGGTATCTTTTCCTGGCCGCCACTCACGACCACTCGGCGCCCGACACGCTCGGGCTCTGGGGGCGCTTCCCCGGCGTCTCGGGCGTGGACAAACGCTATCACAATCGGCTGAAGCGCGCCATCGTAAACCTCGTGAAGGACGCGGCCTCCCGGCTCCAGGAGGCGAGGATGGCGGCCGCGCGCCGGATGCTGGACCCTCGCGGCCTTTGCCGGGACTACCGGGACCCCATCGTCATCGATCCGGAGCTCAACGCCCTTTCCTTCGAGACGAAGGAGGGCAAGGCCATCGGGACCTTGGTGCGCTGGTCCTGCCATCCCGAGGTCATGGGCTCCGATAACCGGCAGGTGACCGCCGACTTCCCGGGCGCGCTCTGCGCCCGCGTCGAGGAGAAGACGGGCGGCGGCTGCGTGTTCTTCCCCGGCGTCGTCGGCGGCCTGCTCAGCCCGGACGTGGACCGGGAGGGCCTCGAGCAGCGGTTCGAGGCGATGGGCGAACTCGGGGTCAAGGTCGCCGACCTGGCTCTGGACGCATTGGACAAGGGCTCCGTCCGGTATCCGCGCGCCGAGGTCTCCTTCAGCACGCGGGTCGTCCGCGTTCCCGTGGAGAACTCGCGCTATATCCTGTTTCTGCGCAGCCTCGTCTTCGGGCACACGATCTACGGCTCCGGCGGCGAGCCTCTGAGCCCTCTGGACACCTACTGGTTCCCGCTCCGGCACCTGACCCTCTTCCCGCTGCCGGAGCGCCTGCGCCCCTGGGTGGAGACCGAGGTGTCGCACGTGCGGCTCGGGAAGGTCCGCATCCTCGGCGTGCCCGGCGAGATCTTCCCGGAGCTGGCGATCGGGGGCTACGACGGCAGGCACCGGTACGGGCATCCGCTCGTGGGCCCGGCCAATCCCAATCCCCCGGACCTCTCGGCGGCCCCGCCCGGTCCGTACCTAAGAGAGATGCTCAAGGCCGAGCACGGCCTGATCGTCGGGCTGGCCAACGACGAGATCGGCTACATCGTCCCGGAGTACGATTTTCAGGCGACCGCGAACCGCGCCATGAGCCCGCGTCCGCCCGGGACGCACTACGAGGAGACGAACTCGGTCGGTCAGCGGGCCACGCCCATCATCCTGAAGGCCGCCGGCGAGTTGCTCAAGTAGGCGGCGCTAAAGCCGGCCCGGGCCGGGGCAGCGGTCGACCTCCGCCGTCAACCTCTTCTTGGATTCCGGATCGAGGAAGCTCGCCTCGAAGGAGTTCTTGGCGAGCGCGCGCAGCTGCGCCTCGCTCAGGCCGAGCGCCTTCCGGGCCGCGGAGAAGTTCTCGTTCACGTAGCCCCCGAAGTAGGCGGGGTCGTCGGAGTTCAGGGTGACGCAGAGACCCCGGTCGAGCAGGTCCTTGAGGTTGTGGTCCTCGAGCCTGTCGAATACCCCGAGCTTGACGTTGGACAGCGGGCAGACCGTCAAGGGCACCCGGTCCGTTTTCAGCCGCTCCACAAGCTCCGGATCCTCCATGCAGCGGACGCCGTGGTCAATCCTCTCGGCCTTGAGCAGGTCCAGCGCCTGCCGGATGTACTCGGCGGGACCCTCTTCTCCGGCGTGGGCGACGACCCGGAAGCCCTCGGCCCGCGCGCGGGCGAATACCTCGGTGAACTTCTCGGGCGGATGCCCCTTTTCGGAGGAGTCGAGCCCCACCGCGGGGATCCGGTCCTTGAAGGGCAGAGCCTCCTCCAGGGTCCTCATCGCGTCGTCGGCGCTCAGGTGGCGCAGGAAGCACGGAATCAGGTGGGCCGAGACGCCGAGCCGGACCCGGGCCTCCCGGACCGCCCGGTGAAGGCCCTCGAAGACGGCCGGAAAGGGGACGCCCCGCTCCGTGTGCGTCTGTGGATCGAAGAATATCTCGGCATGGCGCACGCTGTGGCCGGGCGCCCGCTCGAGGTAGGCCCAGGCGAGGTCGAAGAAGTCTTGCTCCTTGAGGAGGACCTTGGCGCCCTCGTAGTAGATGTCGAGGAAGGACTGCAGGTCGGTGAAGCGATAGGCGGCGCGGAGTTCCTCGATCGACTGGAAGCGAAGAGGGACGCCGTTGCGCTCGGCGAGCGCGAACATTAGCTCGGGCTCGAGCGCCCCCTCGATGTGAAGGTGGAGCTCCGCTTTAGGGAGAGCTTTGATGAACCGCTCCACGCTCCTACTTTAGCAAATTGGTATCCTAGCACGCGTCCCTCAAGCTCGCGTCCCTCCCCCACGGGGAGGGATGCGGTTGTGGTGGGGGCGAAGGCGCCCTCTCCCCGTGGGAGAGGGTCGGGGTGAGGGTGTGGAATGAAAAAGACCGACCTCAAGACCGAGGCCATCGCGGGGCGTTACCACGTTTTTCACGATGGCCTATATCGTCGTGGTCAACCCGATCATCCTGGCGACCGAAGGGACGGGCATGCCGTTTAGCGGCGTGCTGACGGCCACGGTACTCATCACGGTGGCGAGCACGTGGCGGCCCCGGCCGACGAGGCTCCCATCGCGGGGGCGACGGTCTCGCGAGGCGACGGAGGGAGCCGGCCCTATTCCTCTTCGAATTCCGCGATGAGGTCTTCCAATCCCCGCGAGTAGCCGGCGCTCTCCTGGGAGCCGCTGCGCGGCCCCGCTTCGTCGCGGCGCTTGCTCTTCTCGCGAGCCCCGGCCAGATGGGCGCGGACCCGGCGGGCCAGGATGTCGGCGTCCGGCTCGATCGAGCCCTCCCCGCTGCGCTCGAGGAGCGCGCCGAGGGCCTGGGTGAGGGCGGGGTCCATCTCCAGGTAGGCGGGCATCGTGAACGGGTCGGAGATCTTGCCGATCTTCTTGAACGCAGGGAACGTCACCTGCTCGTGCTTGGCGATCTTGGGGTCCACGAAAAGGCTGCCCGGCCAGATGATCCTCCCGTCCATCTCCTGGTCCTTGGCCGTGTCGGAGCCGAAGGCCTTCATCACCCGTACGATGGGATGCCAGCCGTCGAAATAGCTCTGGATCTCGAACGCCGAGGCCAGGCGGTGCGCCAGCATCATGGTGGCGCTGCAGTAGGCGCGCCAGAGTTCGTTCGAGAAGCCGTAGGCGAAGCCGACCCCAAGTCGCGTCATCATGGCCTCGATCTGACGGACCGCCCGCTCGTTGAGCTCGCGGAGGAGCTCGGCGGCGCGGCTCTTGGGGATCCGGAGCAGGCGGTCGTACTCCTGCGGCGTGACGTCCGCCCGCCAGGCCCCGTCCTCCGCCGGATACGAGTCCTCATAGCCCCGCTTCTCCGCTTGGCTATGGAAGGCGTCGAACACTCGCTTCGCGTCGAATCGGCTCAGGCCCAGGCGCATGTGGGGCCCGTTCATCGCGAACTGCTCCACGAAGCCGATCTTGCGGATCCCGCCCTCCTCGGCGTTCGGGTAGTTGTCCAGTATCCACAGCATCCCGACGCCGCTGGCCGGATCCGCCTGCAAGCGGGCCATGCCCACATGGGAGTAGCCTCGCCTCATGGCCGGCCATCCGGCCACCCAGCGCTTGAGGGCGCTCATGACGCGCTTCATGGCGTTGCGGACCGGCTGCCCCGCGACGAGCTTGGGCCCCTTCTTGGGGTTGGCCCATAGGGCGAAGTAGCTGCCCAGCAGGCCGTCCTTGCGCGCGCGGTTCCAGGCCCTCCAGTTGGGGCGTACGCCGAATGTGATCTCGGCTGCCACCCGGCCCTTGCCCCTCTCGGAGACGAAGTCGCCCGAGCGGACCCGGATGCGGCGCTTGGCGCCGCGTTTGTCGGTCACTTCGATGGTGTCACCGAGGAAGTTGTCAAGCGAGAGGCCGTGGGCCGCCACGCGCTCGCGCAGCCTGTGCTCGATGTCCCGCCTGCCGGTCAGGCGCGCGTAGCGCACGAGGGAGGCCGCCAAGGCGCGGCCCGCGTAGCGGGTCTGCCCGATCTCGGCGTCGGTGTACATCGTGAGGAGGATCTCCTCGAGCATCCCCTTGATCGTCCGGACGCGTATGGTGAACTGGCGGGCGCCGGGCGAGAGCGTCCCGCCGCTGCGGAGCTCCGCCGCGTGGCGTTTGATGGAGCGGGGGGACTCGATGGCGCCCACGACGTCGGACGTGACGGCCGCCAGCTGCTGGCCCAGCTTCTTGGCCGTGACGTCGATGAGCCACTGCCGGATGCCGTCGGCGGGAAGCCTGGCGATGTCGGGGGGAAGGCTCGAAGGGGGCTCCAACGGCTGCAGGGCCAAGAGCCTGGCTGCCAGCTCCACGGTCTGATCGAGGGCCTGCTCCGAGAACCGGCGCCTGCGCAAGCCCGCCATCACCTCCACGGCGAGGTCCCGCGAGGCGTCGAAGACCTTGTAGCGTCGCTGGTTGAAGCTCAGGACTTGGCTCTGCAGCTTGCTCAGGCCCGGCTTCTCCAGGTTCCGCCCGATATCCTCCGAGTAGCGTTCGAAGCCCAGGTACTCGAGGAACTTCACGTTCCGCGTGCGGAAGTCTTTGGTGGTGCGGCCCAGGAGGCTCCGGGACCGGGCGCGCGAGACCCGGGCGGGCACGGCCTCGCCGGTGGGCGTGCCGCGTCGCGCCGCCGCCTCGAAGGCCTCCGCGGCTCCGGTCTTGAGCGCGGCCCGGTCGCGGTGGCGCAGGAGGGCGGGTATGCCGGAGACCATCGAGACGAGCCGGCCCATTCTCGCTTTTGCCGGCGCCGCGGGGTCGGGCTTGCGCGAAATATCAAGAGCGCTCGCGGGCGTCGCGGCGGGGGATGCGGCCCGGACGTGGGGACTTGCGGACCGTGGACTTGCCGCGGGGATCCGGGCGCCGGGCGCGGGAGACCGCAACGAGACGCGGCCGATGGACGCAAGCGCCGAGCGCAGACTCCCGGGAGAGGAGAGCGCCCGCGGCGACAGTCCCGACGTCCCCTGCGCCCCGGCGCCGAGCGCGAGCGCTCCTCCGACGCCGACGTTGGCGGTTCCGACGTTCGCCGGCACGGCGGAGACGGACTGCGCGAAGGCCGAGCAAGCGGCCGGGCCCGGCGCGGCGAGCGTCAGCGCGCCCGCTGCGAGATAGACTGTTATCCGTGATGCAAAACCTTTCATAAGTTGACTCTGGGGTCAAGTAAGTTGACGTCGGCGTCGGACCCCTTGGTTAACTTATATCAAAGGGCGGGATTTCCCCTATGGGTCTAAGAGGCCTGAAGAGGGCGGGAAATGGGCTTATACCGTCTTAGGCCCAACGGTCCGGGGTCAACGGCTCAAGGAGAACGGCAGGCACTTGAGATGGAGTTCCCGATGACCAAAAGGTGTAAGCGTCGCAAGGCGAGCTTGCGACGCTGGCTACCCAAGCAGGAACGAGCGGAGGATGTTGCCCGACACGCGCAGCCGGTATGCGCGCGTCGAGCGGACGTCGTCGATCGGGGATATGTCCCGGCTCAGCAGGGAGCAGGCTTCCCGCGCCACCGCGGGGGTGAGCCGCTTGCCGTTCACGAACGCCTCCACCGACTTGAGGCGGCGCACGGTGGGCGCCACGCTCCCTAAAGCGAAGCGGAGCTCCCGGACCGTCCCGTCCCGGCGGAGCCAGAGCAGCCCCGCGGCCACGGTCTTCGAGATCGCCTGCGCGGCCCGGGTCCCCACTTTGCGGAAGATCTGGCGGGAAGGCCGTCCGGCGAGGCGGGGAACCTCCACCGCCTCGATGAGCTCGGCGGGGTCCAGCGTGGTCTTCTTGACGCCGGCGAAGATCTTGGAGAACGGGATCTTCCTCCGGCCTCTCGGGGAGACCGCATGGATGACGGCTTCGTATACGGCGAGCGGCGGGAAGGTGTCGCCGGCCGGCGAGGCGTTGGCGATGTTGCCGCCCAGCGTGCCGCGGTTCTGGATCTGGGCGCCGCCGACCGTCGCGCAGGCCTGCGCGAGCAAAGGGGAGCGGCTCCGGACCTCCGGGTGCTCCCGGAGCATCGTATGCGTGGCCAGCGCGCCCGCGAGCAATCCGTTCTTGCGCGCGCGTATGCGGCTCCAGGCCTTGAGCCCCGTCAGGTCCAGCACTAAGTTGTCGTCCAGCAGGCCCGCGTTCCATGCGACCATGAAATCGGTGCCGCCGGCCAGCGGGATCGCCTTGGGGTGGCGGGCGAAGGCGCACACCGCCTCTTGAGGCGTGCGCGGCCGGAGAAGCCTCATCGTGCGGGGATTGCCTCTCATCTGTCGCCGCCATGCCGCCGTCTCATAAGATGGGCCTCCGCTTCCCTTTCTTTTTGGACTTCTTCCGGGCGCGGACGGCCGCGATGACCGAGTCCACGATGTGCTGGTAGCCCGTGCAGCGGCACAGGTTGCCCGCGAGCGATCGGCGGATGGCTTCGGGCTTGTCGCTGCCGCCGCCCTTGATCCAGGCCCAAGCGGTCATCAGCATGCCCGGCGTGCATATGCCGCACTGCGCGCCCCCATGGGAGAGGAAAGCCTCCTGAAGGGCGCTGAGGGAGTCCGTCGCGCCCAGGGCCTCGACCGTCTCGATCCTCCGGCCTTCCAGCTGGCCGATGGGGATCAGGCAGCTGTTGACCGGCCGGCCGTCGAGGAGGACCGTGCAGGCGCCGCATTCGCCCTCGCCGCAGCCTTCCTTGGTCCCGGTCAGGCCGAAATCCTCGCGCAGCACGTCGATGAGCCGCTTGAAGGGGTGGCCCCCGTAGAACCGCTTCTTGCTATTTACGGTCAGTCTTATCATGAAAGGCCTTCGCGATCTTTTCCGGCAGGATGGGGAGATCCGGGAGCCATAGTCCCGTGGCGTGGTGGACGGCCGCCGCCGCGGCCGGCGCCGGGACGTCCATCGGCAGCTCGCCGAGGCCCTTCGCGCCGAAGGGGCCCCGGGAATACGGGTTCTCGATGATGTCCACCTCCATGGGGGGCGTGTCCATGAAGGTGGGGATGACATAGTCCGTGAGCTGCGGGTTCTGCATCACTCCGCCCTTGTACTGGGCGTTCTCCAAAAGGGCGTAGCCGAGGCCCTGGGTGACGCCGCCTATGATCTGCCCCTCGGCCATCAGGGGGTTGAGCGCCTTGCCGATGTCGTGGGCCGTGTAGAGCTTGCGCACGTTCACCTCGTAGGTGAGCTTGTCGATCTCCAGGTCCACCACGGCGCAGGCGTAGCTGTAGACCCCGTAGGCATCGCCCTTATAGGTCTTGTCGTCGAAGTTTATCTCCGCGGGCTTCTCGTAGGCCGCGAGGAACCGCCTCTCCGGCTCGTCGCCCAGGAGCCGCCGGGCGGCCTTGCGCAGGCCCGGCCGGGTCTTCGGGAAGCTCCCGGCCGCGTCGACGACCGCGTCCTTGAGCCGCAGGGACGCCTTGCGCAGGAGGCCGCCGACGATCATGCAGGTGCGGCTGGCCACGGTGGGGCCGCTGTCGGGCACCTTGCTGGTGTCCGCCTCCTCCTGCGTGATCCATTCGTACGGGAGCCCCAGCGTGTCCGCCACGATCTGCGGCAAGGAGGTGCGGCTGCCTTGGCCCATCTCCGTGGAGGCCACGTCGATCCGGACCTGCCCGTCGCGCGTGAGCGTGACCCCGGCCCGGCTGGCCAGATAGACCTCGCCGTTGCCGGTGAAGCCGGCGCCGTGATGGACCACGGCCAAACCGATCCCCTTCCAGGTCGGGTTGGATCTCTTGCGGTTCCAGCGGGCGTAGGCCTTGCGCTTCCGGACGTATCCGCTGCTCCGGACGGTCTTATCCAAGACGTCGG
The DNA here is from genome assembly GCA_043819795.1 of Elusimicrobiota bacterium. GTDB lineage: Bacteria > Elusimicrobiota > Elusimicrobia > UBA1565 > UBA1565 > JBDREN01. The sequence goes on along the minus strand of JBDREN010000171.1, from coordinate 29,993 downwards.
AGGCGCTCACGCTCTCGCGCAGGACCTGCCCCGTGGCCATGACGGAGCCCACCCGGATGATGTTGCGCCGCCTCAGAGTCAGCGAGTCGATATGAAGGGCCTTGGCGATCTTCTCCCAGTGGAGATCCGCCGCGTACACGGACTGCGGCACGCCGAAGCCGCGGAAGGCGCCGTTGGGCGGGGTGTTGGTGGCCACCGCGCGGGCGACGATCCGCGCGTTCGGGCATTCGTAGGGGCCGGTGGCATGCAGGATGCAGCGAGAGAGGACGACCGGAGACAGCGTGACGTACGCGCCGCCGTCCATCACGATGTCGATATCCTGCGCGACGAGCCTGCCGTCCCGGGTGAGGCCGGTGCGGTGCCGGATCACCGCCGGATGGCGCTTGGTGGTGGCCAACATGTCCTCGCGCCGGTCATAGATGATCTTGACCGGGCGCTTGGCCTTCATCGCCAAAAGCCCCGCGTGGCCGGCGAGCATGTCGGGGTAGTCTTCCTTGCCGCCGAAGGCCCCGCCGGTCGTGGTCTGGACGATGCGGATCTTCCCCTCCGGGAGGCGGAAGACGGGCTTCATGGCCTTGAGGACGAAATAGGGACACTGCATGGAGCCCATGATGACGAGGGTGCCGTCCTCCTCGACATAGGCGGCCATCCCGTTGTTCTCGATGTAGGCCTGCTCCTGGTGGGGGACGCGGTAGGTCCCCTCGACCACGACGTTCGCGGCCTTGAGCGCCTTGCGGGCGTCGCCCCGCTTGATCTCGTAGCGTTTGAAGACGTTGTCGGCGCCGTAGAGGACCTGCTTCTTGGCGAGGGACTCCTCGATTGAGAGCACCGGGTCCATCTCCTCGTAGTCTACCTGGATGTGCTCCAGGGCCTCGTAGGCCTTCTGACGGACCGGATGGGCGACGAGCGCGATGGGCTCCATCGCGTGAGTGACCCGCTTGTGGGCCAGAAGCGGCTGGTCGGCCTCCAGCAGCAGGATGCTGTTTTTGCCGGGGATATCCTTCGCTGTGACGGTGACGAACTCGCGCCAGGGGAACTTGGGATCGAACCGGACGCTCTTGATCTTCCCGTAAGGGATGGAGGAGCGGAACGTGGCTCCGTGCAGGCAGCCGGGGAAGTCGTAGTCGTCTATGTACTTGGCGGCGCCGCAGAGCTTCGCGGGGCCTTCCTTGCGGCGTGCGTTGGCGCCGACCGCGGGCATGGCCGGATTCTACGAATTTGGGCCGGAGGGCGGCAACTCAATGCCGACCGCGGGTGATTTCGACCGCGACTTCGCGGGTCTTGGGCATGGCGGCCGGGGACTTGCGGACGACGATCGTCACCGAGCGCACGCGCTTGTCGAAAGCGAGGGCCGCGCGCGCGAGCACCTCCGCGAGGCGTTCCAGAATACTGAAGACGCCGGCCTCCGCCTCCTCGCACAGGAGCTTCTCCAGGGCGTGATAGTCGACCGAGCGTCTCAAAGAATCGGTCCGGCCCGCGGCCCGCAGGTCGGCCTCGAGGGCGGCGTCCACGAGGATCCTTTGGCGCGCGCGGCGTTCCCGGGCCGGAACGCCGATCCGGCACCGGCAGGCGATGCCGTTGATTCGGATGCGGTCGGCCATCGCGTGTTCAGTCGAAGTGGGGATGCTTAAGGTAGGGGAGCTTGTCCGGCTTCTTGTCCGTCTTCTTGAGCTCCATCTCCCCGAGGAGGACGGAGGGATGCACGATGCTCGCCTGGACCTGCCCGCGGCTGCTCTTGTAGGGGCCGAGCTGGTAGTAGTTGTAGACGTGGCGCCGGTCGCCCGCCGCCAGAACGTCGCGTAATGCGCGCATGCTTACCCCGGTGAATCGGGCGCCGCGGACCAGCTCCTCGCGTCCGTTGGAGACGTCGACCTTGTAGAGCATGACCGGAGCGGCGAGGACCTCGTCTTTCTCCTGCCGGTCCTCCTCGGCGATCCTCCGCACGATGAGGCCGAAGTCCAGCCCGAACTCCTTCGCTTCCCTCAGAAAGGCCTGCTTCAGCTCGTCCTCGGGGACGGTCTTGTCGGCGTCGATCACGAGGTTGCTGATGCGGGCCGTGGTATGCTCCCAGAAGGCGGCGCGGCCGTGGCCGTTGGAGCGCTCGCGCTCCTTCGTGGGCGAGCGGCTCATCAGGAGGTCCTTGAGAATCCCCCGCTCGATCAGCGTGACTTTCTGGGCCGGGATCCCCTCGTCATCGACGCTGTAGTGGCCGATGAGCGGCTTGCCCTCGGCATCTTCGAGCGAGGGATCATCGACGACGTTCAGAAGGGGGCTGAGCACGCGCAGGCCCAGGCGCCCGGCGAGGCTTCCCGAGTGGAATTGCTCCTTGACGGAGTCCTGCTCGACCCAGAGCTCCCGGGGGAACGAGATGTTGTGCGCTAGAAGCTGGTCGAAGAACTCTCCGGCGGCCTGGCCCTCGATCATCACCGGGCCGATGTAGGGCTTATCGAGGGCCGGGGCCTTCGCGAGGGCCGTGAGGTCCTTCGCCAAGCGGAGGGCCCCCGTCTCGAGCTCGGAGAAGAGCGGTATCCCCGCGCGGGTTTTGCTGATGAAGCGGCGGCGGTCGCCCAGGCGCATGCCGTCCTCCGCCTGCGTCGAGGCGCTCATGTAGATTTCGAAATCATGGTCCGGCTTGATGACCCGGCGGCCCTCGCTGTCCACGAAGTACGTATAGCGCTGGGTCCAGTACAGGTCGACCTCCGAGCTCTGGATGGCCGGATATTTCTTGAAGATCGACGACAGCTTGCGCATCCGGCTCTCCCACAGCGCGTGGTCGAAGGCGAGGTCGGCCGCCGGCTCCTCAAAAGACTGAGCCTGCTCCTCGGATAGGTCCGGGATTTCCTCCGTGATGAGCTTGTCCTGCTTGTATGCCTTCTTCTGCGCGAGCCTCTGCAGCGCCTGCTTGTAGGCCTTGTCGGTCAGGGACCAGGTCCCGTAGCGGAGCGCGTCGTAGTCGTCGTCGAGGGCTAGGGGGCCCGTGAGCGGGCGGTAGCTCCAGTGGTCCTTGCCGACGTAATGGGCGTTGTCGAGCGTCCGGCCGCCGACGCGCAGGTCCACCTTGAGCTGTCGCGAGCGGTACTCGTGGGGGTCCTTGATCGCGCCGAAGGAGCTCTCGATGCTGATCCTTCGGACGTCGCGCACCGAATAGCTCACGAAGTACGGCTTGTCCAGCTTCTTCATCTCGAGTCGCTCGACGGTCCGTTTCATCTCGTCGCTCAGGGCCCGGAGGAGCTCACCCGATGCGGCGTCGGCGGCGGGCGCGGTGAGGAGCAGCGGCGACAACAAAAGCGGCAGAAACGCGCGGCTCATGGCCGGTCCTCCTTCTCGTGATGGGGCGGCGACAGGACCGGCGGCTTATCGGAGGATTTGAACTTCTTCTCCACCTCGATCTCGGAGACGAGGATGCTCGGCGCCACCGCGGAGACCGGGACCCAGCCGGATTCCGCGCCGCAGGTCCCGTTGAAGACGCCGGGATCGTCTCCCGCGCCGATGATCTTCGTGAAGGCCGTGAGCGGCGTCCCGACGATGTCCACCCCGCGGACGGCCTCATCGGGCCGGCCGTCGGGATAGACGCGGTAGACGAGCTTGGGGATCACCTTGAACGACTGCGTGCCGTGGCGCGACGTGCTCGTGAAGCCCCCGGCGATGTCCTCGAAGATGAGGCCGTAGGGCTTTCCTTGCTTGCGTATCTCCTCGATGAGCATCTCTCGCAGCCTCTGGCTCGAGACCCTCTGTCGGGACTTGACGATGAGGTTCCCCATCCGGGCCACGACCTCGTGGCCCGCGCTCCTGCGGCCGTGGCCGTTGGAGTTGCCGAAGCGCTCGATCGGCGAGCGCGACATCAGGAAAGCCTTGAGCTTTCCTCTCAGGATCAGGTCGACGCGTCTGGACGCGACGCCTTCGTCATCGTATCGGTAGGCGCCCCGGAGGAACTGTCCTCGGAAGCGATCGAGCTTCGGGTCGTCGTAGACGGTGATGAACGGCGCGGTGATCAGCTTGTCGAGCTTCTTCGTGAAGGTCTGCCCCTCCTCCTCGAGCTTCTGGCGGTGGCCCTCGAGCCGGTGGCCCAGTATCTCGTGGAAGTATACGCCCGTGGCCCTGTTGCGGAAGATCGCCGGGCCGTTGAAGGGCTCCACGAGCGGCGCCTTGTGCAGCGCCTGGAGCTCGGCGGCCGAGCGTTCCATGTCGGCGATGATCGCCGCTTCGCCGGGCAGGTCTTCGAGGCGGTCCGCGTCGTAGCTCCGGAAGCGGTCGAGGTCCATGCCGTCGTCCGTGCGCGCGGAGATGCGGTAGCTGAGGCGGATATAGCGGTCGCCGGTGACGATCTCGGCGCCCTCGGAGTTGACCATGTAGCGGTGGAGGGTGTCGACGCTGAGCGAGACCCCGGTGTCTATGATGAATGGGTACTTCTTGAAGGTGGCCGAAATGCGGCGCAGGCGTTCGCGCCATGCATTCTTGTCCACCTCCGGATGCGGGATCTTCTCGTAGAAGCGGGCCGGCTTCTCCTCGGAGAAGTCCCACGACTTGTCCTCTTCCTCCGCCGTCACGGCCTTGTTCGTGACGACTTTCGTGTAGCGGCGGAATGCCTCCTTGAAGGCCTTGTCCGTGCGGCGCCAGATATCGGCGCGCAGGGCGTCTCCGTCGTCATCTACCGTCACCTCGGTGTGCCGCTCTCCGCTTCGCTCGAGCCAGCTCCCGGCGCCCTTGATCTGGTGGGTATTGTCGAGCTTGCGGCTGCCAACGCGGACGTCCACGTCTAGGAAGCGGTGGCGGCGGTCGTTCTCCGAACGGATGGCGCCCAGGAGCGCGTCGAGATGGTAGCTGCGGGTGTCGCGGATCTGGTAGCCGAGGAAGTAGAGCGGGGTCTTCTCGGCGTTCTGGAGAGCCGAGAACGAGCGCTCGAGCTCCTTGCGCATGGCCGAGAGCACCGGGTCGTCGTCCGGCGTCTCGGCGGCGAGTAGCCGGGCGGGGAGATGGGCCAGGACGGCGGCCAGGAGCGCTGCGATGAGGGATCGGGCGTGACGATTCATGTTACCTCCGGTCCCCGGTAGCTTAACGGAAGTCCGACGCTTCGTCAAGGTTGGCGAGCCTCGCCGACCGCGCCGTTGCCGGCGCCGGCCGGCAGGTCCCGCGCCAGGGCGGAGGGAAGAAACCGGTGGAGGAGGGCGTAGAGGGTCGGCACCAGGAAGAGCGTGACGAAGGCGGTGAAGAGGAGCCCCCAGCCGAAGGTGAGGGCCACGTGCTCGAGGAAGGGCTCCCGGCCCCCGATGCCGTAGCCCAGCGGGGCGACGCCGAAGAAGGTCGTGATGCTGGTCAGTAGGATCGGCCTCAGTCGCTGGCGGCCGGCCTCTACGAGGCGGCCGGGCAGGTCGAGGTCCGGCCTTTCCACGGCCAGGCGGCCGACCGCCTCGACCAGGAGGATCGAGTTGTTGACGACCACTCCCATGAGGCCGGCCAGGCCGATGAGCACCAGCATCGAGAGGGGCAGGCCGTGCAGCAGCAGCGTGAGGAACACGCCGATGAAGGCGAAGGGGATGATGGACATGACGATCAAAGGCAGCGTGAATGAGCGCAGGAGCGTCGCCATCAGCGTGTAGATCACGATGCAGGCGATGGCCATCGCCCGGCGCAGGGACGCGATCGATTCGATCCGGTCCTTCTCCTCCCCTACGAACTCGTAGCGGACCGATGGGTAGTCTGCCATGAGTCCCCGGAGGAAGGAGTCGAGGTCGGCCGTGGCCCGCCGCGATGTGGTGACGTCCTGGTCCACGTCCGCGGTGACCGTGATGGTCCTCTTCCCCTCGGCGTGCGGGATCATGAGATAGCCCGAGCCCTTGCGCGAGCGTATGAGCTGAGAGAGGGGGACGAGGCGTCCGCGCGGGTTCGTGACGCGGATCCGCTCGAGAGTGTCTCGGGAGCCGCGGGCGGACTCCGGCAGCTTGACGAGAACCTCGATGTCCTCGTCGGCGTCCACCCTTTGGATCTCGGTCGCGATCTCCCCGTCGAACGCGGAGCGGACGACCCGCGCGACCAGGCGGGGCTCGAGGCCCGCGCGGGCGACGGCGTCCACGTCCACCTCCAGGAGCAGTTCCTCTTTGCCCGGCGTGAAATCGTCCTTCACGCCGAAGACGCCGTCCTGCTCCGTGAGCCAGCCCCGGGCCTTGTGGGACAGTCCCGAAAGGACCTCGAAGTCGTCGCCGGCCAGCCTTACCTCGACGGGCTTGCCCGAAGGGGGGCCGGCGCGGCGCTGCTGGATCTCCAGATTCACCACGCCGAGCCGTTCGGCGGTCGCTTCCAGCCGGGGACGGATCTCACCTAGGATCTCTCTGCCGTCGCGCGTGCGAGCTCCCGTGCGATCGAGGATGATGCGGGACTGGGCGTAGTGGGTGCCGCGCTGACGCTGGTGCTCGTCGCCCATGATCCCCATCTCGCTGATGATGGACTCGACCTCGTGGGCCGGCAGCCCCTGCAGGATGCGCTCGATCTCGGCCGACGTTTCGCTCGTCTTCTGGAGGCTGGTGCCTATGGGCATCTCGATGGAGACGAAGAACTCGTCAACGGCCACGGGGAACATGTGGAACCGAAGAAGGACGATCGAGAGTCCGAGCGAGACGATGAGAAGGACCATGAAGAAAGACGTCCCCAGGATGGGATGGCGCACGAAGCGGCTCAGCCAGGGCGTATAGAGCCTTTCGACAGCCTTGAACATCCGGGGCCCCCAGCTGCGCAGGCGCTCGACGCGCTCCGGAAAGCGCAGCCGCGCCGAGAACAGCGCCAGGTGGCTCGGCAGGATGAACAGGCATTCCAGGAGATCCACGATGAGCGTGGCCACGACCACGACCGGGAACTGCCGGAGGAACTTCCCCATGATGCCGGAGACGTAGGCGAGAGGCATGAAAGCCACGATCGTGGTGAGGACCGCGGTCGTGATCGGCAGAGCCATCTGTGAGGTCCCGACCACGGACGCCTGGAAGGGGGGAAGCCCCTCCTCGCGCTTCTTTTCGTAGAACTCCGAGACGACCACCCCGTCGTCCACCAGCATGCCCGAGACCAGGATGAAGGCGAACATGGTGAGGAGGTTCACGGTGTAGCCCATCAGGTGTATCACGATGAGCCCGCCCAGGAAGGCGAAGGGGATCGCGATCGTGGTGAAGATGGCGCTTCCCGGCGACAGGAAGAAGAACAGGCAGAGCAGCACGAGCACGATGCCCTGGCTGCCGTTGCGCACCAGCACGTCGAGGCGGCGCTTGATGTAGAAGGAGATGTCGTCGGAGTAGGTGAAGCTCGCGCGGGGATGGAGCTTGCGATAGCGGTCGACCGTCTTTCGGACCTCCTTGGCGATGTCGAGCGCGTCGCCGCTCGGTTTTTTGAAGATCGTCAGGTGCAGGGCCTTCGTCCCGTTCACCCGGGTGAACGTCTCCTCGCGTTCGAAGCCGTCGAAGACGCGCGCGACGTCGCGCAGGTGCACGTTCTGCCCCTCGACGTTGGAGCGGACCACCACGTCCCGCACGTCCTTGGCCGTCTGCAGACGGCCCATCGTGCGCACCAGGACCTCCTTGCCGTCGATGACCATCCGGCCGCCGGGGGAGGTGTGGTTCGAGCGCGCGACGGCGTTGATGAGGTCCAGCAGCGAGAGGTGCAGCTTCCCGAGCTCGGACTGGTCGGCCTCGACCCAGATCTGCTCGCGGCGGTAGCCGCCTTTCGTCACCTTGTTTACTCCCGGGATCTCCAGGATGTCGTCCTCGAGCAGGCGCGCGATGAGGCGCAGCTCGCGTTCGGGCGCGCTCGAGAGGTCCACGCTCAGCACCGGATGGATCGAGCTCAGCTCGTCGACGAAGGGCTCGTCGCCGTCCTCCGGAAGCTCGGAGTTGCGCACCCGGTCGACCTCTCGCTCGACGTCCTTGACGGTCTTCTTCTTGTCCGGGTGGTCGGGGTCCAGGCGCAGCACGATGACGGAGAAGCCCTCGACCGACCAGGAGTCCATGTCCTCGATCCCGTCGATGCCTTTGATGGCGCGCTCGATCGGCACCGTTACGAGCCGCTCCACTTCCTCGGGCACCGCCCCCCGGAAGGGCGTCTGGATGAGGACGATGTCGAAGTCGATCTGGGGGAAGGCTTCCTTCGTGATCGTGACGGCGAGCCAGCCTCCGACGACCAGCACGAAGAGCACGACGAGGTTCGTGAAAACGTGCTGGCGGGCGAAGAAGCGGAAGAGCCCCAGCTCGCGCGGGTCGCGGGGAGGATCGGGCGTCATGGGCGCTCCCGCCGCGTCGCCGGAAGAGCGCGGGTGAGGACCGGTCCCGGGGCCGGAGTGAGCGTCGCCGAGAGGGGCACCCCGAGCCACTCAAGCAGGGCTCCCTCGCCCGCCTTCTGGGCCGAGAGCGCGGCCGCGTGCTGGGCGACCGCGGCGAGCCGGGCGCTGCGGGCCAGCAGGGCGGCGTTCGCGCTCTCGAGCCGCTCGCGGCTCGTGATGCGGCCCTGGCCGTATTTCTGCCGGGAGATCTTGAGGACCTCCTCCTGCATGGTCTCCAGGCGGCGCGTGATCCTCACCCGCTCTCCCGCGAGGCGAAGCCGGCTGACGGCGACCGTTATCTCTCGCTCGATCTCGCGCCGGAGCTGATCCACGCGAGCGGACGAAAGGGCCCGGGCCGTCTCGGCGTCCAGGCGCTGGCCCCTGTCTTTGCGCGTTCCAAAGGCGTATGAGAGGTCCAGCCCGACGCTCCATGTGCGAAAGCCCATGCGCCCGAGCTGGGCCAGGCTGTCCGAGATGCCGGTCTTGAGCCCCGACCAGCCCCAGGCGCCGGTCAGGTCGAGGGTCGGCAGTCCCAGCCCGGCCGCCGCGTCGAGGTTGATGCGATCGATCTCGGCATGGAGTCTGAGGGCCCGCAGGTCCTTCCGGAGCTCCAGAGCGCGCGCAAGGGCGGTCTCAGCGGAAGGGACCTCCTCCGGCTCGGCGGGCTCTTCCAATATGCCGGCTTCGATCTCCTCGGAGGACAGCGCCGCGGCCACGCGCAGGTCCTCGGTCCTCTCCCGGACCCGCTCTTGGGACGCGAGCACCTCGAGCTCCTTGGCGAGAAGGTCCGCCTCGGCGCGGAGCAGGTCGTCTTTCTCGGCCTCATAGCGCTTGAATAGCTTGCGCGTGGTCTCGAGGAACTCGCGGGCCTCCTCCACGGAGGCGCGGAGCACCTCCACGTCGCGGCGGCTGCGCCAGAGCTCCCAATAGGCCGCGCTGACGTCGCGGGCCAGCCTCTCGGCCGCGCGCCCCAGGGAGGCGCGCGCGGAGCGTACCGCGAGGGCCGAGGCGCGCAGCGCCGCGCGTTCGGGGCGTCCCACCATGCCCTTGAGCAAAGATTGGGCGAGGCTGAGGTCCAGGCGGGAGCGGGCGCGGGGATTGACGACGAAGGTCGAGCTGGCGTCGTCTTGCTCGCGCGCATAGGAGGTCCCGACCTCGGCCCGCGTCCCGGTGGCGAAGCGGCGCCGGGCGGCCGCGGCGAAGCTGTCGGTGGTCGTCCGGGGGGCCCCGAAGAACAGGTGCGGCGGCGTCTTGCTGTCGAGGCGCCGCAGGCTCGCCGTGAGGGATGTGTCGTAGTCTCCGAGGAGGCGCATCTGCGCGGCCAGAGCCCGGTCCAGGGCCGATCGCGGCTCCTGCAAAGCAGGATGCCCCCGCAGGGCGGTCTCGACCGCGGCGCGCAGACGCAGCGTCCCGGCGGCCGGTCCGCTGGAGGCGGAGACCGGCGCGTCCTCCGGGGAAGGGGCCGCCGTTGCGCGCGCGGCCGGGGCGGCCAGCAGCAGGGCCAGGCCCATGAAGGGAAGAAGCCGCGCGCGGATGGTCTCGAGGGCGCGGCTCAGGGTCGCGGTCTTCTTCCGGCCGAGGCCGCCGTAGACCGAATGGAGCAGGCGGAAGTATCCGGGAAGCAGTTTGTTCAATCTCCCGCGCCCGGTCTCGGTGATCTCGATCAAGGTCACGCGCCGGTCCCCGGGATCGGCGCGGCGGCGCACCAAGCCCCGCTTCTCGAGGGTGTCGACGAGGCCGGTGACGTTGGCCTGGGTCACGACCATCTGCCGGCTCAGCCGGCGCATCGGCAGCGCGCTCCGGCCGCTTTCGAGCAGGATGAGGATCCCCATCGCCGGGGGGGTGAGGTCGTAGGGGCGGAGATAGCGCCCCAGCATCCGCCAGAGCATGTCGCTCGTGCGGATGAGGCTTAGGTGGGTCTCGGCGAGCACGGGGTCGAACGCGGGGTAGCGGCTCTTCATGTAGCGGAACCGCTCCCCGTAGTAGCGGCCCAGCTGTTCGCGGGTCCCGGCGGGTTTGCCGGGACGGGGTTGTGGGGGGGGCATGCCAGGGAATGTAATGCTTAATGTCTTAACTGTCAAGACCTAAACATATTGGCCTCGGCCGTGCGCTCCGGGTCCCCCGGCCTACCGGGCGGTGGGCCGATTGCTTCGCCCCCCGTGGGACCTACGGCTCAAGCGGTTTCGGCGAGGTCCGGCTATAATGCCTATCAGAGGTCAGGGGAAGAAGATCGAAGACGGCGCGAACCTATTCGGGAGGATTCGGATGAAACTAATGCGTTCCGCTATCGCCGCAGTGATCTCCGTCAATCTCATCGCGATGTCCCCGGGCTTCGGCTGCTACGCGGCCGCGGCGGGGATGGCCGCCGGCGCGGCCTCCGCCTCGAAGGCCATCGGGGTGGGATCCCTCGGCGCCGTGGGCGTCGCGGGCGCCGTGCGCCTGAGCGCCCCGGGCTCTTCGGTCCATCCGATCCAGTTGAATCTCGGAAGGAGCGCGCTGCCCACTCTGGCTCCCGCGCCCAAGGTCGACGCAAGATCGGCCAGCCAGGCTCTTCCGGCGGCCGCGTCCGTCCTCCCGAGCGCGATTCCGTCCGCGGCCGCTTCGATCGCCGAATCCCCGCGGGCTTCCGCCGCCCCGCAGCTCTCTCTCTCCGATACCCGCGGACCTCCCGGCGCGCGGTCCGCCGTCGCGAAGCGCGAAGGCGAGAATAGGGCCCGGAGCGCGATCAAGGGTCTGAGCCTGAATATCCCGAGGTTCGGGAGCATGTCGTCGGCCGCCGCCAAGGACGCGGCCCATACCGATTTCATCGCCCGGATCGGCCCCGGCAGCGCCTTCTCCGGCCGCTCCGTGGCCGCGGCCGCTTCGCGGGACGGGACGCTGGCTTCGTTCTCTCGCTCGTCCGTCCGGCTGCAGGCCGCTCGGAGGGGCCGGTCCAACATGCCGGACTATCCCCGGACGCGGGACGAGGACGGCGGCAACGACATCAACCCCGACGTCGACGACCTGGGCAACCCGCGGCGGCAGACCGACCCGGGCCCGGACTCGACGGATTACCCCGGCGATTTCGGAGGCGGCGGCGGGGGCGGCAACGACGTCCTCTTCTCGGCGCTTCCGGGCATCGTGGCGGGCACCGGCGTCATGGCCGCCGCTATGGCGTCGCTGACGCTGCCGGTGGCGATCGCGGCGTATCTGGGGATCGTGGTCCCATCCCTTATCCTTCATGAGATGGGCCATGCCTGGGCCGCCGACAAGCTGGGCGATTCCGCTCCGAAGCTGGCGGGCCGCATGAGCTTCACGCCGAAGAGCCTCCTTTCCCATATAGATCCTTTCGCGACGCTCCTGCTCCCCATCGGGATGCTCGCGGCTTCGATGGCGTCCTTCGGCGTCCCGATCGCCCTGGGCGGGGCCAAGCCCGTCCGGGTGGATCCGGCCAGCTTCAAGCGGCCGAGCGCGGACATGGCCAAGGTGGCGCTGGCCGGGCCGGCCGTGAACTTCGGCGTCGCCGTCGGGGCCGGGGCCGTCCATGCGGCCCTGCTGGCGCTCGGCGTGACGGGGATCGCGCCCACGGTGGCGGCGTTGGCGGTATTCTTCAACGTGCTGCTCGGCGTGTTCAACCTCCTGCCCTTCGCGCCGCTCGACGGGAGCCACGTCGTCCGGCACGTCGTCTCGGACTGGTTCAAGGCGCCCCGCGTGGCGAAGTGGCTCGATTCGCATCGCATGACCCAGATCGGCGTCGGTCTGGCGGCGCTTGCGTTCTTGTCCGGCGGGCTCGTCTACACCATCTCCAAGGCGAGCGCGTGGCTGCTGCGGACTCCCACGCAGATGGCCTCGGCCGCGCTGCCGGCGTTGATGGCGGTGGGGCTGTTGGCCGGGCGGTTCATGCCCGGCTCGTCGGATGCGCCGGTCCAGGCGGCGGAGGCGGCCCAGGAGACACCCGCGGCGGTGGACGTCATCGTGCGCTTCACCGGCAGCAAGCGCCCGCTTTCCCACGACATCATGCTCAGCCTCGCCGACGTGGGGCTGCTCGGCGGCATGCGCCGCTACGGGGCGATGCAGCAGGCGATGGCGGCCCAGCTCGCTTTGGCCGGCCTCGAATCGCAGTCCCTCAGCGCCTTCAACGCCGCTCCCGTGGCTACCTATAAGAGGATAAACACGGCCACGATCCGCGTCCCCGCTCCTCGGGCCGCCGAGTTCAAGGCCGCGATGACGGCCAGGGGCTTCAAGGTATACGACAACGAGCGGCGCGAGATCGTCCGGCCCATCGAGGACGATCCGAGCGCGAAGAAGCCGTTGGCCCGGCCCCAGCGGGGCGGCGCCGTGACGATGCCCGAGACCCTGAAGATCTCCACGATGGACAAGGTGCACGAGATCGCCCGGAAGCAATGGGGCCCGCCGGGCGAGAGCTTCGGAGCCCGGCTGGCCAGGGCCGCGCTGCGGCTGGCGGGCACCGCCATCCCCCAGCCCCCGGTCGGGGTCATCGACACCGGCGTCGACGCCGGGCATAAGCTCATCAAGCCCGGCCTCAAGGCCGCGAAGGACGTGAGGCCGGGAGGCGACGGAGCGGACGACAACGGGCACGGCTCCTGGGTGACGGGGATGGTCCTGTGGTTCGCGCCCTGGCTCAGGGGAAGCCTCACCCATTACAAGGCGTTCTCGAACGGCGGCGCGACCCTCGACGACGTGCTCAAGGCCCTGACGATGGCCGGCAACGACGGCAACATCGTGATCTCCAACTCGTGGGGCTCCGGCGACGGGAACCCCGAGAGCCCCGATTCCATCCTGGTCAAGAAGCTCGCCGAGGAAGGCCATATAATGGTCTTCGCCGCGGGCAACAACGGCTATTACGGGAAGAACACCATCGGCTCGCCGGCGATCATCCATCACCGGGATGCGGTGACCGGCGCGCCCGGCGTGATCGCCGTGGCGGCAACGAAGCGAAACAAGAAGCGGGCGGCCTTCTCCTCCCAGGGGCCGGGCAGCCAGGTGACGGAGCGCGGCGGCAAATGGAAGGACTATCCGCGCAAGCCCGACGTCGCGGAGCAGGGCGAGGATACGGAGGGCCCGTGGCCGGCCGACCGCAGGCCGGGCCGGGTGGACCCGAAACTGGGCCCGGTCAAGGCCATCTCGGGGACCTCCATGTCGACGCCCAAATTCGCGGGAACGCTCGTGATGCTGGCCATGCTTTTCGGCGTCACCAAGGTGGGGCCGGCTCTCAATAAGATCGTGAAGGCGTCCATGGACACGCTGAGCAACGAGCATGATCAGCCGGACTACGCCATCGGCGACGGCTTCAGCGCCGTGCACGCCGCCTACAAGAAGCTCGTCGCGGAGGGCCTCACGCCGGCGAGGAGCGGGGCGCTCGCGCGGTTCGCGCTTTGGCTGGCGGGCCGGGCGGCGCCCGCTCGCGCCGCTTCCGGGGGGGCGAAGAAGTGAGGCCTAAAGCCCTATACGGCATGGGCCACGAGACCCTTGGCGCGGCGGGAACCGTGCCCTATACTTGGAATAGATCCAGGACAAAGTAACTATGGCAACCGCAACACAGACGTGCATCCTCGTCGTCGACGACGACGACAACTTCCGCGAAACCCTGTCCGACGCCATGGCGCTCAAGGACATGCATGTGGAGGGGGCGGTCTCGGGCTCCCAGGCTCTCGAGCACCTCGGGAGCCGGCGGCCTTCGGTGATCCTCCTCGACGTGCAGCTGCCCGACGTCAACGGCTTCCAGCTGTGCCGGGCCTTGAAAAGGGACGACCGCTACCGGGACGTCCCGATCGTGCTCTGCTCGGCGAAATACACCGAGCCGGCGGATCGGGCGGAGGGCCTGCTCACGGGCGCCGACGCGTACCTTTCCAAGCCGATCAACCCCGAGTCCCTGTGCGAAGAGGTCCGTTATCTTCTTGACAGGTGAGACGCAGCCCTGCTATCATGTAGGCGTCGTACGGACGGCAGTCATCCGCTAAGATCCCGCAACCCGTTCCGTTAAGGATTTCCACAGAACCCATCCCTCCCCAGGAGGCGCCCGATGTCTGAAATCCAGCTTACAGACGAGTCTTTCGAGAAGGAAGTCCTCCGATGCCCGGACCCCGTTCTGGTGGATTTTTGGGCCCCTTGGTGCGGCCCTTGCCGGATGCTGACTCCTATCGTTGAGGAGCTCGCGAAGGAGTACTCCGGGAAAGTGAAGGTGGCCAAGCTCAACACCGATGACAATCCCAACGCGGCCACACGCTTCAATATCTCGGCCATCCCCACGATCCTGTTCTTCAAGGGGGGGAAGGTCGAAAACCAGCTCGTGGGCGTCCACTCCAAGGCGGACATCAAGAAGACGCTTGACGATCTGGTCGCCAGCAACTGAACGGCTGGCCGCTGCCGCCCCCTTTTTCTTGGCGGTGTTTGTCGCGTCGGCGGGGTGCGGTCGTCCCGAAGGGTCGGAGGCGAAGACTGGCCGGCTCCCGGAGCGGGCGCCGAACTTCGAGCTGAAGGATCTTTCCGGGAAGACCGTACGGTTGAGCGATTTCCAGGGGAAGGTCACGCTCCTCGACTTCTGGGCGACCTACTGTCTTCCGTGCCATGAGTCGATCCCCGCTTTCCAGCGGATGTACGAGCGGTATCGCGCGGATGGCCTGGAGGTGGTCGGGATCAGCGTTGACGCCTACGCCGAGCACGTTCCGGAGTTCGTCAAGGAGCGCGGGATGGCCTACACGGTTCTCCTCGACTCCGATGAGACGGCGATGGAGGCCTACGGGATCCGCGGGCTGCCCGAGACGTTCTTGATCGATCGCGACGGCCGCCTTCGCGATCACTGGGTCGGTTTTGACGGGCAGCTGGAGGAGGAAATCCGCGCCGCCGTACGCGCGTCGCTCCGAGGGAAGGACGCCTCCTGACGGGACCGCCGCACCGCTGATATTTTCACGAGTCTCAGTAATCACCGAACGACGAGCGAGCCAGTGGCTCCGACGATGACCGCAGAGCAGCGCCTCTTCCTTGTGGACGCCCATGCCTATCTGCATCGGGCGTACCACGCGCTGTCCCGGACCCAGATGAAGACACGGTCCGGCGAGCCCACGTGGGCTCTTTACGGTTTCGCTCGCATGCTGCTCAAGCTCATCAAGGACGAGAAGCCCGACTACCTGGCCGTCTGCTTCGATACCCCGGAGCCGACTTTTCGGCACAAGGCGTACAAGGAGTACAAGGCGAACCGGGCGGAGGCCGACGAGGACCTCAAGTGGCAGCTCGCCCACGCGCAGGAGCTGGTCGCCGGCATGGGCTTCGCGGCGGTCGCCGTGCCCGGCTACGAGGCCGACGACCTGCTGGCCACGCTGGCGCGTGAAGGCGCGAGCGAGGGACTGAAGGTCGTCTTGGTAAGCGGGGATAAGGACGCGCTCCAACTGGTGGGCGGCGACGTGAGCGTCCTGGACGAGGCCAAAGGGGTCCGTTTCGACGCGGACAGGGTCGCGGAGAAGTTCAAGGTCCGGCCCCGGCAGATGGTGGACTACCTAGCCATCGTCGGCGACGCCTCCGACAACGTCCCGGGCGTCCCCGGCATCGGTCCCGTCGGGGCGGCGAAGCTTCTGGGGCGCTTCGGTTCGCTCGAGGCCCTGCTCAAGGCCGCCCATAAGGGGCATGCGGATATTTCGGATTCGGCGCGCCGGGCCCTCGTGGAGAGCGAAGAAAAAGTGTTGAAAACACGGGAGCTCATTCGGCTGCACGCCTCCGTTCCCGTCGCGATCGGCGCGCGCGGCTGCCGGGTGTCGGCTCCCGAGCCCCGGCGCCTCGCGGAGACATTGAGCCGCTTTGAATTCGACAGCCTGCTCGGCGAGATGGGGCTGCCCGGGCGCTCTCCCGCGCCTCCTGCCGGATCCGGGCGCGCGGTGGAAACGCCTTTCCAGCACGTAAGCCCGAATGCGTTCCTCAAGGCGGCCCAGCGCGCCGGCGCCGTCTCGGTCGCCGCGGACAAGGCGGACCAGCCCGACCTTCTGCACGGGGCCCGGCCCATGGCGGCGCTCGGCCTGCCGGACGGCCGCGCGGCCTGTTTCGCGGACGCCGATTTCGAGCGCCATCGCGAGGCGCTCGCCAAGCTGCTGGGAGGGGATAAGCCCGCCAAGATCGGACACGACCTCAAGGCCTGCAAGCGTCTCTTGCGGGAGGCCGGGCTCGAGATCTCGGGCGTGGTGTCGGATACGATGCTCGCCGCTTATTGTCTCGACCCCGCCCGCTCCCGGTACGACCTGGGCTCCGTCCTGCGCGCTCACAGCGGGGCGGATCTCCCGGCCGAGGAGCCGGCGAAAGCCCTCGCGCGGCGGGCGGCGGCCCTCTGGGCGCTGCGCGAGAGGCTGGAGGCCGAGCTTCCGGGCAAGGGCCTCGATACGCTCTACAGGGACATCGAGCTTCCGATGCTCGATGTCCTCGCCGATATGGAGGATGCCGGGATAGCGCTCGACGCCGACTACCTGCGCGGTCTGCGGGCGGAGTTCGAGGCCAAGATCCTGGAGATCAAGAGGGAGATCGACGATCTGGCCGGCGTCGAGATCAACCCGAGGTCGCCGAAGCAGCTCGCGGAGCTGTTCTACGACAAGCTCGGGCTCCCGATCGTCCACAAGACGAAGAAGGGCGGCCGCTCCACCGACGAGGAGGCCCTGCGCGCCCTGGCGCCGCTGCACGCCGTACCCGCCAGGATCATAGACTACCGGGAGCTTACGAAGCTCCAATCCACCTACGTCGAGGGTCTACTGGAGAGGGTGGACGCCCGGACGGGGCGGATCCATTCCCATTTCAACCAGGCGGGGACGGCCACCGGCCGGCTTTCGAGCCTGGACCCCAACCTTCAGAACATCCCGGTCCGGACGCCGCTCGGGCGAAAGATCCGTCGCGCGTTCACGGCCGGGAAGGGGAACGTGCTGCTGTCGGCCGACTACTCCCAGATCGACCTGCGCGCGCTGGCTCATCTCTCGGAGGACCCGGTCCTGCGCGGGGCGTTCGAGAGGGGCGACGACATCCACCTCAAGACCGCGAGCGAGGTCTTCGAGACGCCGCCCGACCGGATCGACCGGGAGATGCGCCGCCGGGCGAAGGCCGTGAACTTCGGCATCGTCTACGGGCAGAGCGCCCACGGGCTTTCCGTGGAGCTCGGCATCCCCCGCGGCGAGGCGCAGCGCTACATCAAGCGCTACTTCGAGCGCTACCGGGGCGTGGACGCGTGGATCAAGAGGACCCTGGAGGCCGCGAGGCGCGACGGTCTCGTGAGGACCCTGCTGGGGCGCGTGCGCTACCTACCCGATATCGGAGCCAGGAACTTCCAGGTCAGGAGCTTCAACGAGCGCGTGGCCGTCAACACGCCGATCCAGGGGACATCGGCCGATATCATCAAGGCGGCCATGGTCAACATCCATCGCAAGCTGCGCGCCGGCTCCGAGTGGAATGCCCTGCTGGTCCTGCAGGTGCACGACGAGCTGATCTTCGAGCTGTCCCGCGAAGAGGCCGGGCCTTTCGGGAAGTGGGTGAAGAGGGAGATGGAGACCGCCCTGCGTTTGAGCGTCCCGGTCGTCGTGGACGTCAAGACGGGGGCGAACTGGCAGGAGATGGAGGCTCTCGACCAATGACGCGCGGCGCCGAGCACAGCCCCCTGAACTTCCGGATGATGTCGCCCATCATCAAGGCCCTCATCATCGCGAATGTCGGCGTATTCGTCCTCTCGCTGCTCGTGGGAGGGCAGTTCGTCGGGCTCTTCGGCCTGGTCCCGGCGAAGGTCGTGCACGAGCGCTGGATCTGGCAGCCCTTCACCTACCTGTTCATCCATGCCGGGCCGTTCCATCTCCTGATCAACCTCTTCGTGCTGTGGATGTTCGGCATGGCCGTCGAGGCCCAGTGGGGGCCCCGCGAGTTCCTGAAGTACTACCTGATCTGCGGGGTCGGAGCGGGCCTGTTCAATGTGGCGGTGACGCCCCATTCGCCCGTGCCGATCGTCGGCGCCTCGGGGGCCATCTACGGGTTGTTGGTGGCGTTCGCGATGCTCTATCCGAACGCGGTCGTCTATCTCTATTTCGTCTTCCCCATCAAGGCCAAGCACATGGCCATCCTGGTGGGCGTACTCGAGTTCCTGGCCGCCACGGGCTCCGGCAGCCCCATGGTCGCGCGTTTCGCCCATCTAGGCGGGATGATCATCGGCTACCTTTATATCCGGTGGTGGTGGATCGTCAAGATCCGCACGAAGGGCGCGCTGCATGGCTGGACACGGGGCAGGGAGCGCCCGGCCGCCGT
The DNA here is from genome assembly GCA_043819795.1 of Elusimicrobiota bacterium. GTDB lineage: Bacteria > Elusimicrobiota > Elusimicrobia > UBA1565 > UBA1565 > JBDREN01. Next base: position 11,446 of record JBDREN010000171.1, on the reverse strand, counting down.
TCCCCGCCGGCGCCGGCAGGCGGGGAAGAGGACCGTCGAGCTGAGCAGGCCCGCCGACGAGATGGCCGAGGTCGATCGGATCCTCGACAAGATCCTCGACAAGGGCGAGGCGGCGCTCACTGAGCGGGAACGCGATATCCTGCGCCGCCAAGCCGGAAAGAGGCCCGGGGGCCATGCCTGAGCGAGCGCTCCGGGTCGCCTTGACCGGCGGGATCGGGACGGGCAAGAGCGAGGCGTTGAAGGCCTTCGGCCGGGCCGGGGCCGCGACGATCTCCTTGGACGCGGTGGCCCACGAGCTCTCCCGGAAGGGGAAGCCGGTCTACCGGGCGATCCTAAAGGCTTTCGGCCGGGGTTTCTTGGGCCGGGCCGGGGAGATCGACCGGAAGGCCCTGGGGAAGATCGTGTTCGCGCGGCCGCGCCTGCGCCGACGCCTGGAGGCGGCCTCCCATCCGCCGATCCTCAGGGAGATGCGTCGGCGTCTGAAGCGGGTCGCGCGGCCGGTCGTCGTGGTGGATGTCCCGCTCCTTTACGAGCGCGGCCTCCAGCGGGAGTTCGACGTGAGCGTGGTCGTGACCGCGCCCCGGCGCGCTCAGCTCGGGCGCGTGATGAGGCGCGACGGCGTGGGCCGGGCCGAGGTCCTGAGCCGCTTGCGGGCCCAGCTGCCGATGACGCACAAGGAGCGCAAGGCGGACGTCGTGATCCGCAACCATGGGGGGCTGCGCGAGCTGCGCCGCGCGGTCGGGGAGTACCAGAACGCTTTCAACCTAATCGCGAGGAGCACCTGGAGGTAGTCATGAGCCAAGCCACACGTCCCGCGGAGTCGTCGAAGTACGCCTCCGATCAGAGGAGCAGGAGAGAGTCCGGGCCCGGCGGCAGGCCGCAGGGACCCGCAGGCATGCAGTTGGACGTAACTGAGCTCAGCAAGAAGAAGATCTCCGAGCTGATCAAGATGGCCGAGGAAATGAAGCTGGAGAGCATCGCGGGGCTGCGCAAGCAGGAGCTGATCGTCAAGATCCTGGAGGGCCAGGCGAAGCGCCACGGGACGATCTACGACGAGGGCGTCCTCGAGATCCTGCCCGACGGCTTCGGGTTCCTGCGCTCTCCGGACTACAACTACCTGGCTGGCCCCGACGATATCTACGTATCGCCCTCGCAGATCAAGAAGTTCGGCCTGCGCAAGGGCGATACGGTCTCCGGCTTCGTCCGCCCGCCGAAGGACGGCGAGCGCTTTTTCGCCCTGCTCCAGGTCGTCAGCGTGAACGGGGTCCCGAGCGAGAACCTCAAGGCCGGGACCGTATTCGACAACCTGACGCCGCTGCACCCGAACCAGCGCTTCAAGCTCGAGACGGCGCGCCAGGAGCTTACGACGCGGACGATAGACCTGATCTCCCCCATCGGAATGGGCCAGCGGGCCTTGATCGTGGCGGCGCCGAAGACCGGCAAGACGATCATGCTCCAAAAGATCGCCAACGCCCTGACGGAGAACCATCCCGATATCGTCCTTCTGGTCCTGCTCATCGACGAGCGCCCCGAAGAGGTCACCGACATGCAGCGTTCGGTCAAGGGAGAGGTCATCGCCTCCACCTTCGACGAGCCGGCCGACCGCCACGTGCAGGTCTCCGAGATGGTCCTCGAGAAGGCCAAGCGGCAGGTCGAGATGGGCAAGGACGTCGTCATCCTGCTCGACTCGATCACCCGCCTGGCGCGCGCCTACAACACGATCGCCCCGTCCTCCGGGCGGGTGCTCTCGGGCGGGCTCGAGGCCACCTCCCTGCAGCGGCCGAAGCGGTTTCTCGGCGCGGCGCGCAAGATCGAGGAGGGCGGCAGCCTCACGATCGTCGCCACGGCGCTCGTCGAGACCGGAAGCCGCATGGACGAGGTCATCTTCGAGGAGTTCAAGGGCACCGGCAACTCGGAGCTCGTGCTCGACCGCAAGCTGTCCGATCGCCGGCTGTTCCCGGCCATCGAGATCAACCGTTCGGGGACCCGGAAGGAGGAGCTCCTGCTCAACGAGGACGAGCTCAACAAGGTCTGGATCCTGCGCAAGGTCCTGGCGCCGCTGACCTCGGTGGACGCGATGCAGCTGCTCTACGACAAACTCCTAGCGACGAAGTCCAACAAGGACTTTTTGAAGTCCATGGAGCTGTCGAGTATGTGATGATAGCAGCCCCCCCACGGGGGGCTGCTCAAGTAGGGGGGCGCGTTCTCCCTCTCCCCGCGGGAGAGGGCCGGGGAGTGGGGATGATGCTGGCCCCCTCCATAGGCGCATTCCTCCCCGCGGGGGAGGAACGCGGACACCTCCCCACGGGAGAGGGCCGGGGAGTGGGGATGGGGCTGGCCCCCTCCACAGGCGCATTCCTCCCCGCGGGGGAGGAACGCGGACATGAACGCGGGCACGGGGGTGATGTTCCCCTAGGAGTCCCGGATTTATATATAATGAGGTTTCGAATCTCAGGCTTACTGGAAGTATCATTATGAAAACAGGCATTCATCCGAACTACTTTGTCGCGAAGGTCACCTGCGCCTGCGGCAATACCTTCAATACGCGGTCGACAATCAAGGAGATCAGGCTCGAGATCTGCTCCGCCTGCCACCCGTTCTTCACGGGCAAGCAGAGGCTCGTGGACACGGCCGGCCGGGTCGAGCGTTTCCAGAAGCGCTTCGCGAAGACCTCGGGCCAGACCGTCCGCCGCAAGCCGAAGACGAGGGTCAAGAAGGTCGAGGTCGTCGGCGCGTCGGTGCAGAAAAAGCAGAAGGTGCTTTCCACCTCGCCCATGAAGCAGGAGAGCAAGGAGAAGAAGCCGGCCAAGAAGAAGCCGGCGAAAGAGGATTAGCGGCTTCCCGGAGGGGCCCCGGCGCGCGCACGCCCGGGGCCTTTCTATTGCATGAGTCGACACGACAAGCTCGAGAAGGAATTCGTCGAGATCGAGGCGGTGCTGAGCGCCGGGACGCCGCCTTCCTCCGAGGAGATCAAGAACCTTGCGCGCCGCCACGCCGAGCTCGCGCCGCTGGTGCGCCTCGTGCGCGAGCTGCGCCGGGTCGAGGGTGACCTCGCGGACGCCGAGGCCCTTTCGGCCGGTCCGGAGAAGGAGTTCCACGAGCTGGCCCGCGCGGAGATCGCGGAGCTCTCCGAGCGCAAGGCGGAGCTCAAGGAAGAGTTGCGCCGGGCGCTGACGCCCAAGGACCCGGACGCGGGCAAGGACGCGTACCTCGAGGTCCGCGCCGGCGCCGGAGGGGAAGAGGCGGCGCTCTTCGCGGCGGAGCTCGTGCGAATGTACACCCGCTTCGCGGAAAGACGCGGCTGGAAGACGGACCTCGTCGAGTTCTCGCGTACGGGGCTCAAAGGCGCCAAGCAGGCCACCCTCCACCTCCGCGGCAAAGAGGTGTTCTCCTGGTTGAGGTACGAGGGGGGGGTGCATCGCGTCCAGCGGGTGCCCCAGACCGAGTCTTCGGGACGCATCCACACCTCGACCGTCACCGTCGCCGTGATGGCCGAGGTCGAGGAGCGGGAGATCGATATCAACGTGGTCGATCTGCGCATCGACACCTACCGGGCCGGCGGCGCCGGGGGGCAGAACGTCAACAAGGTGGAGACCGCCGTTCGGATCACGCACGCCCCCACCGGCCTCGTCGTCGCGTGCCAGGAGGAGCGCTCCCAGGGGCAGAACCGAGCCCGCGCGATGTCCGTCCTGCGGGCGAAGCTGGGCCAGATGGCCAAGGAAGAGGCCGCGCGCGCGCAGTCGGCCGACCGCCGCCGACAGGTGGGGACCGGCGACCGCTCCGAGAAGATCCGGACCTACAACTTTCCGCAGAACCGCATCACCGACCACCGCCTGGAGCAGACCTGGCACAACCTGCCGCTCATCCTGGACGGGGAGTTGGCGCCGGTGCTCGAGGCCCTGCGCCGCGCGGCCGGCGCATGACGTCCCGGCCGCCCGCGCCGACGGTCCACGCGTCGCTCGAGAAGGCCGAAGCCCTTCTCTCCCAGCGCGGGGTGCCCGAGGCGGCCGCCAACGTCGAGTTCATCATGGCGGAGGTCCTTGGCTGCGGGCGGCTCGAGACCCGGGCCTCGGGGATCCGCAGGCTGACGTGGAAGCAGGACAACCACTTCTGGCAGCTCGTCAAGCGGCGGGGGGCCCGCATCCCTCTCGCCTACGTCCTAGGTTCGCAGCCGTTCCTCGATCTCGATATCAAGGTCTCCCCTTCCGTCCTCATCCCGCGGCCCGAGACGGAACGGCTGGTCGAATGCGCGGCGGCCGTGGCGCGCGAGCGCTTTCCGGCGGGCGCGCCGCTGCATATCGTCGATGTCGGCACGGGCACGGGCTGCATCGCCATCGCCCTGGCGAGAAGGCTCGCGGAGGCCGTGCTGTACGCGACCGAGATCAGCGCTCCGGCCATGCGGCTCGCCGAGGAGAACGTCCGCAGGCATTCCGTCGAGGGGCGCATCCGTCTGCTCCGGGAGGACTTCTTCAAGCCGAAGGCCGCCGCGGCCCCCTGGGCCGATATCGTCGTCTCGAACCCGCCCTACATCCCTTCCGATGAGATAGCACGGCTCGATCCCGAGGTCCAGAAGGAGCCGGCCCTGGCGCGCGACGGGGGGGAGGACGGCCTGGACGCGATCCGGGCCATCGTCGCCGACGCGCCGCGGATACTGAAGCCCGGCGGCTGGCTGCTGCTCGAGTTCGGCGACGGCCAGGCCGAGCGGGTCCGCGAGACCCTGGAGGGGGCGGGCTTCACGGGCGTCGAGATCCATCGGGATCTCAACGGGCGCGAAAGGATCGCGGCAGGATCTCTCCGCGCCACCGCGCCGAAGCATATCTCATAACCCGGTCTCGGCCGGCCTGTTCGGGGAAAATGATAGAATTCTCGGGATTTTCCGGGGGGGTGAGTGGATAAGTTCGTCATCGAGGGGGGCAGGCCCTTGCGCGGCGCCGTGACGGTCAACGGCGCCAAGAACGCCGCTCTCCCGATCCTCGTCGCCACATTGCTCACGGACGAGCCCTGCGAGATCGACAATGTCCCGCGCCTGCGGGACATCCGGACGACAATCCGCCTACTGGAGATCCTCGGCAAGAGGGTCACGGTGCGCGGCAAGCGTCTCCGCGTGGAGGCGGGCCGGCGCCTCAAGACGCAGGCCCCTTACGAGATCGTCAAGCAGATGCGGGCTTCGGTGCTCGTGGCCGGCCCGTTGCTGACGCGCTTCGGCAAGGTCCGGACCCCTCTTCCGGGAGGCTGCGCCATAGGCCTCCGGCCGATCGACCTGCACGTGAAGGGCCTCGAGGCGATGGGCGCGGCGGTCCGGACCGAGGAGGGGAACGTCGTCTTTTCGGCCGGCGAGCTCCGTCCCGCCCGCGTCCGGCTCACTTTTCCGAGCGTAGGGGCGACCGAGAACATCATGATGGCCGCCGCGGGCGTGCCCGGGGCCACGGTGATCGAGAACGCCGCCCGCGAGCCGGAGATCGGGGACTTGGCCGCTTTTCTCGGCAAGATGGGCGCCCGGATCTCCGGAGCGGGCTCCTCCCGTATCGCGGTCCATGGCGCAGCGATCCTCGGGGGGGCGAGCCACCGCGTGATGTCCGACCGCATCGAGACCGGGACCCTGCTTCTGGCCTGCGCGGCGGCGGGAGGAGACGTCCTGCTGAAGGGGGCGGATCCGTCCCACCTCAAGGCCCTGATCGCCGCCTTGAGAAAAAGCGGCGCGCGGGTCGCGAGCGGGCCCAGCGGGCTGCGCGTCGTCTCGGCGCGGCGACCCCGGGCGGTCTCGATCCGGACCGGTCCGCATCCCGCTTTTCCCACCGATCTTCAGGCCCCGTGGATGGCCTACATGACGCGCTGTCGCGGCAGATGCCGGATCCATGAGGCGGTGTTCGAGAGGCGTTTCCTGCACGCGGCCGAGCTGTGCCGCATGGGGGCGCGCATCTCGGTCCACGGCGACACGGCGGTCGTGGCCGGCGTCCCGTCGATCGAGGCAGCCGAGATCATGGCGTCCGATATCCGGGGGGGCGCGGCGCTCGTCGTCGCCGGGCTGGCCGCCCGCGGGGCGACCGAGGTCCAGCGCGTCTACCACATCGACCGGGGCTACGAGCGGCTGGAGCGGACGCTGCGCCGGCTCGGCGCCCGCGTCCGCCGCGCCAAAGCATGACCGAGCATCTTGCGCAGGGAATGGTCGCATCCGAGTCCGTTGGGGAGCGACCATGACCGAGCATCTTGCGTGGTTTCGGCTGTGTGCCTCAACCATTCCCTCGCGTTTGGCCGCAAACGCTTCGGTCACAGGAATGGTCGCATCCGACCGAGGGTTATCCCGAGGAAGTGCCGCCTCCGAGGTCGTGAGGGCGGCCGACCGAGGGTTATCCCGAGGAAGTGCCGCCTCCGAGGTCGTGAGGGCGGCCGAGTCCGTTGGGGAGCGACCATGACATATCGGGAGGCCCTCCGCTTTCTCGAAGAGCGCCAGGAGACCCGCTGGAAGCTGGGCCTGAGCCGCATCCAGGGGCTGCTCGCCGCTCTCGGGGACCCCCAGGACGGCCTGGCCTGCGTGCATGTCGCCGGGACGAACGGGAAGGGGACCTTCGCGGCGCTTCTTGCCGAGGTCCTGCGCGCGGCCGGCCTGCGCGTCGGGCTGTTCACCTCGCCGCACCTCCGCGAGCCGCTCGAGCGGATCCGCGTGGACGGGGAGGCGGTCCCTCCCGGCGAATTCGGCCGCCTGATCGCCCGAGCGCGCGCGGCCGAGCCCGAGCGCGCGAGCTATTTCGAGCTGGTCACAGCGGCGGCCTTCCTTTGCTTCCGCGAGAGGAAGGTGGACGTCGCGGTCATCGAGGTCGGGCTCGGGGGGCGGCTCGACGCCACGAACGTGCTGAAAAGGCCGCTTCTGAGCGTGATCACCTCCATCGCGATCGATCATGCCAGCCATCTGGGACACACGCTGGCGGCGATAGCCGGGGAGAAGGCGGGAATCGTGAAGCGGGGCGTCCCCTGCCTCTGCGGCGGGATCGCTCCCGAGGCGCTGGCCGTGATCCGCGAGCGGGTCCGCGCGTCGGGCGCTCGGATGATCGAACCCCGGCCGGGGCTGAGGACGGTCGCGGCGCGTTGGGAGGAGGGCGTCCAGGAGCTCGAGACCCCGGAGGGGCGGCGCTTATCCCTGCGGCTTCTGGGAGAGGCGGCGGCCCGCAACGCCTCGCTGGCGCTTGCGGCCGTCGCGGAGCTGCGCGCGCAGGGATTGCGTATCCCCGAGGAGGCCGTGGCCCGCGGTTTTTCCGAAGTGCGCTGGCCTTGCCGCTTCGAGGTCGTGAGGATCCCCGCCCCAAAGGAGGGATATCCCGGGCGTGCGGTGGTGCTCGACGGCGCGCACAACCCGGCGGCGATGGAGGCTTTCCTTTCCACCTGGAGCGGCTCTCCGTGGAGCCGGCAAGAGACGGTATTCATCGTCGGGCTGCTGCGCGACAAGGGGTACGCGGAGATCGCGAGGATGCTGGCTCCTTTCGCCCGTCACGTGGTGGCTACTCAGCCGCCGTCGCCCCGCGCCCTGAAGGCGGATGATCTCGCGCGCGCTTTGAGGGCGGCGGGCTGCCAGGATGTCGCGGTGGAGCCGGACCCGGAGGCCGCGTGGCGGGCTTGGGAGCGTTCGGCCGCCTCCGCGGGCGTCGTCTGCGGGTCCTTCTATCTGCTGGGCGGGATATTGGGCTCTATGCGGTGCGTGCCGGCATGAAGCGCGAGCGTATCGGGATCGGGATCGACGCCGGCGGCACGTTCACGAAGCTGATCGCCGTCTCGGAGTCGGGAAAGGTACTGGGAGAGGACAGCGTGCCCACCGAGCGGGAGCGCGGCCCGCGACCCTTCATCCGCCGGGTGGCGGCCGCCGTCCATGCGCTCGAGCGGGATACCGGGCGAGGGGGCGCGGCCGGCTTGGCGGTCGCGGGGGACGTGGACTCCGAGCGCGGGGTCCTGCGGCGCTCCCCCAACCTCGCGCCGTTCGAGGGGTATACGCTGCGCAAGGCCATGGCCGCCGCGCTGGAGCGGCCGGTCACGATGCACAACGACGCGAACATGGCCGCGTGGGGCTGCTACGCCCTCGAGCTCAAGCGCCGGTGTCCGAACGTCGTGGCGATCACGATGGGGACGGGCATCGGGGGCGGGCTGGTCCTCGACGGAAGGCTCTACGCGGGGCCCACGGGCTCGGCCGGAGAGATCGGCCACATGCGGGTGACCGGCGACGGATTTCCGTGCGCCTGCGGCGCGCGCGGCTGCCTCGAGGCCCACGCCGGAAGCTACGGCATCCGCCGCACCGTGAAACAGCTGCTCCGGGAGCGGCCGCATGCCCGGAGTCCGCTGCGCGAGCCGGGCGCGGGGCGCTTTCCCGAGCGCGCGTCCGAGGCTGCCCGCCGCGGGGACCCGCTCGCCCGCGAGGTCTGGCGCCGCGTGGGCCGGGCGCTCGGCGTGGGGGTGGTCAATCTCGTCTACCTGTTCAATCCGGACGCGGTCGTCTTCACCGGCGGCGTCTCCCGCGCCGGGGACCTCTTCCTGGATCCCGTGAGGCAGGCGCTGCGCGCCGAGAGCTTCAGGGCTCCGTTCGGGCACGTGCGCCTCCGTTCGGCGCGGCGCCGGCGGTTGGGGTCGCTCGGCGCGGCGCTTTACTCGCTCGAAGAAGGTGGCCAGTAACCGACTGATCCTCCGCCTGCTGCTCTGGCTTCTGCCCCTCTCCGCCGCGGCGCAGGAGCAGCTTCCGTTCGCCCTGCCCGATGCCCCCGTCTCGTCGCCCGCCGTCTACACGGCGGACTATTTCGAGTACGAAGGCAGCACCACGGGGGCCGACGCGCGGATCCTTCTGCGCGGCGACGTGGAGCTCAAGGAGTCCACCTGGACCCTGAGGGCCGGCGAGCTCCGCCTCGACATGACGACGCGGCGCGGCCGCGCCAAGGGCGGCTTCGAGCTCGACGACGGGCTGACCGTCCTGCGCGGGGAGAGCGGCACCTTCGATCTCGGCGACCACAGCGGGAGCGTGGAGGACGTCCGGGCGGAGTATCCTCCGTGGAGGATCTGGGGACGCGAGGGCTCCCTCGACGCCCAGCGGAAGGGCCACTTCCGCAAGGCCGTATTCACCAGCTGCGACGCCTCGCCGCCCCATTATTATTTCCGGGCCAGCGGCGTGCACGTCAAGCCGCATAAGTGGATCTACGCGACCAACGTCCGCTTCCACGTGGGCAAGGCGCCCCTCTTCTACACGCCGTTTTTGTGGAAATCCTTGAGGGCCCGCAAGCTCATCCGGACGCGCATGACCCCCGGCTATGACCGGCGCAACGGCGCCTCGGTGCGGACGAACACGCAGTTCAACCTCACCCGGTCGCTGTTCGGCAAGCTCTTCCTGGACTACTACGGGGCCCAGGGCCCGGCCGTCGGCTCGGAGCTCGGCTATCGGCCCTCCGAGGACGAGCGCGGGGCGCTCTACGGGTACCGGATACGCGAGAAGCGATCGGGCCTGGACCGGTGGACCGTGCTCGGGAGCCATTACCAGGCGATCGGGTCGAGCTTCGCCGTGCAGGGGAGGCTGCAGGCCCAGAGCGACCCGGAGGTCAACAACCACTATATACGTTCCAACGCGTTCCGCGTGACCGCGGAGCTCGTCAACGGGGCGGCCCTGGTGCGGCGGACGGCTCAGACGATGACGCGGATCGCCTATTCGCGTCTCGACGCGCGCGACCCGTCCGGGAACCGCTTCATCCGGACCAAGGAGAGCCTTCCGCGCGTGGACTTCCGGACCGCGCCGCTGGCCTGGCGGCGCCTTCCGGCCCTGGTGACCCTCAACGCCTTCGCCGACAACAGCTTCGAGCGGGACCGGGGCTTCCAGCAGCGCTCGGTCGGCACGGGGTTCCAGGCCACCCAGACCCTGAACCTCAAGCCCGGCCTGAGCCTGACGCCGCGCGCCGGCTTCCGCGAGGTGTACGAGGACAAGCGCGAGGCCATGACCAGCTCCGGGTCCACGGACACGCTCCGCGACGCGTTCACCGGGTTCTACGATCTCGGGACGAACCTGCGCGTCGACACGCCGCTCGGGGACTGGGACGTCGGCTACGCCTTCGAAAGGCGGTTCAAGCCGGGGACGGTCCGGGAGGACGTCGGAGCGCCCGACTACGGGATCGAGAGCAACCTGGTCTCTCTCCAGAACACGCTCAGGCCCAGCCGCCGCGTGCTCTTCCGCGTCGGCACGGGATACGACTTCCGGACGTTCCGCACCCGCACGGTCGGCTTTCGCCGCCGGGTGCGGCCGGTCACGGCGGACCTGATGTTCATCCCGAGGCGGGAGCTCCAGATCTCGCTGCGCGACGAGTATCAGCTCGAGGAGGGGAACCGCGCGTTCCTGTTTCAGACCGATTGGGGCGAGCGCGGGGGGACGTTCGCGGGCTTCGGTGTGACGCACACGCTCGACCGGGCCGGCCAATACCTGTCCGCCCTCGAGCTCGGGTGGGCTCCGCGGGGCTCCGCCTGGGGGGTCGCCGGCGCGCTGCGGCAGCTCGCGCGCACGCCCGGAGGCTTCGATCTGCGGGGGTTCCAGGTATTCGAGAAGGAGCTTTCCATGACCCGCGACTTCCACGACTTCCATACGCGGGCGCTGGTGCGCTTCCGCCCCGGCGGCGTAAAAGAGGTCCTGCTGCGCCTCGAGCTCCGCACCGACCACCCGGTCGTCCGGCGGGCCGAGAAGAAGGATTGGCCGCGCGAGTGGTTCCCCTGGCGCAAGGGCCGGACGGACGACGACCGCGAGTAGCGGCCGCTAGATGATGACGTTCTCGCGCTTGCCGCGCAGGGCCTTGCCGAGCATGGACTCGGACTCTCCCCGGTGATATAAATCCGCGGTGTCGAAGAGGTTGACGCCGCCGTCGATGGCCGTGCCCACCATCCGGTCCGCGTGCTGCTGGTCCACGTCGCTCTTGACGCCGGGCACCATCTCCCCTTGTCCGAAGGTCATGGCGCCGAACGAGAGCCTTGAGACGACGAGGCCGGTCTTGCCCAGGTTCGCGTATTGCATCGGTCCTCCTGTGGCGTTTGCGTGTCCCGCCTGATTATGGCAGAGCTGCGACAGGGCGTCAACCGGGCGACTGGTGACGGATTGTGTCGAAAATCTTTACAAAACATTTACTCTTCGGATATTGAATTGCCGCGGCGGCGGGGTTAAAGTGAGAGTGATGGTCCGTCGTGCGCCGGCGGGAGGGGTTATGACCATTAACAAATGGAACGTTGGAGTGGTCGGATTTTCTCTTTGGTTTTGGTCCGTTGTCACTCCAGCCTTCGCGCTGAGCGCGGGATCGTTCGGTGACTCTCTGAGCGGGCAGCTGTACGCGCAGTTGCCGCCCGAGGAAGAGCCTCCGCCCGAGGAAGAGCCTCCGCCCGAGGAAGAGCCCCCGCCCGAGGAAGAGCCCCCGCCCGAGGAAGAGCCTCCGCCCGAGGAAGAGCCCCCGCC
>JBDREN010000170.1:0-4203 GCA_043819795.1 Elusimicrobiota bacterium | reverse complement strand
GCAAGGAAGCGTTTCGTGCGACAAGCATTTCTTCGAGGGTATCGCTGGTCAGAGCTCGCTCGCTTCTTAGGCAGATCCCGCGCAGGTGTCCTTCAGCTATCAGGCAGTAGATTTAGTTAACAACTTAACACCTGACGCCGGACAATGCTCAAGATAGGCCGCTTCAGAGACGAGACCCTCATCGTGGATGACCGCAGAATCGACGGGACCATCTTTGACCAGGTGGAAGGCGCGGCGGGCTATTTTCGTGAGAAGCTGGATACTCGCTATGTGATCACGGGCCGGCCGCAGCGCGAAGTCATCTGGGAGTATCCCCTAAAGGCATTGCGTGAAGCCGTCACCAACGCCATTTGCCATAGAAACTACATGAGCACCCGGGATACGGAAGTCCGAATCTACGACCGCGAGCTCATGGTATGGAACGACGGCGGCCTCCCGGCCGGTCTCTCCGTCCAGGCCCTCAAGAAAGCGCACCCCTCCGTGCCCCGCAACAAGCAGATAGCCGAGGTCTTTTACTACGCCGGCATGATCGAGCAGTGGGGCGGCGGGACCCGAATGATCCTGGATGAGTGCGCCAAAGCCGGGCATCCAGAGCCCCTCTTTGAGCAAGAACAGGGCTTTCGGGTTACTTTCAAAAAGTCGACCGCACAAGCACCGCACAAGCACCGCACAAGTACCGGACAAGTACCGGACAAGCACCGGACAAGTACCGGACAAGCTGCTAATGGCGAGAAACTACTAGCATACTGCCGGAACCCCAAAACCATCCGCCAGATCATGACGCACATGGGATTGCGCCATCGCGAAACCTTCACGGCCACTCATCTGCGCCCCCTATTAGAGAAGGGGCTCCTCGCCATGACCAATCCGGCCTCGCCGCGGAGCCCGAAACAACGTTATGTTGCCACGAAGTCAGGGCTAGCCCTCCTGAAGAAACCTTAGGTTTGCTCTCGTCTTACCAGAAAATCGGCTCACGACACAAGAAGCTCCCTCTTCAAAAAGAACGCCGTCTTATTGCCCGGGCCCAGCGAGGTGAAACCGCCGCGCAGGAAAAGTTGCTCCGCCACATCATCGGATTCATCCTCTTCCGAATCCGAACGACCCTCGGCTCCAGGCAGATCAAACGATTTGGCGATGACATCTTCCAAGACTGTCTGGTGCTGACAATAAAGAACATCCACAGCCTCGACCTTAAGTACCGGGATTCTCGGGGGAAAAGACAGCCCCTACACCTGAGCACCTACATGTGGGAAGGTATCACCGGCATCATGTTTGCCTGGGTTCGAAACAAAAAGGAGGTCTGCGCCGCCGATCTGCCTGAATGGAGAGGCCGTGCACTCTATAATTGAACAGCCGGTCGGCCAGTCTCAATGAGAGGCACGAACCGGACATGTGCCGGACAAGCACCGGACAAGTATCGGATCAGCGGGCTGCCTCCCCTAACGCCCAGAATCACATCCGGACCATTATCCAAAATCCGTTTCCTCGACGGGCAACTACTGACCGTGGGAGACACGCACTCACGGGATTCGGCTGATCATTGTTCCTGAAGAAGCCCGGGATGCCTGCATCGCGTTCCGGATAAATCCTACAATCGGCCCATGCCCACCCACGCCCTTCCCGCGGAGCTCCGCGCTCTGGTCCGGACCGTCGGATCGGCGCTCGGAGATACGGTCCGTGCCGACGCCGGGCCCAAGGTCTACCGCGCCGTCGAAGCCGTTCGCCTAGCCATGACGGAGTTCCGCGGTCCGGCGCATCGGCGATTCGACCGCCTCGGTTCCATGATGCCCAAGACCCCATCAGCGGAACGCAGTAAGCGCGCCATCCTCGACCGGGCGGCACGCATACTAGGATCCCTCAGCCCGAAAAGAAAGGCGGCCCTGGCCAAGGCCTATACCCTCTATCTGGAACTGGCCAATGTATGCGAGAACGCCTACCGGACCCACCGCCTGCGCCAGCGGCGGGCCGAGCTGGGGACATCCGCGGCCGACGTCATCTACGTCCTCACCGCTCATCCGACTGAGTCGCGCTCCCCCAAAAACATCGCCCTCCTCAAGCGAATCAATAACCACCTTGTCCACCGTCTGGCGATGGGGCCGGGCGCGGATAACCGGACCCTCTCCCATCTCCTATGCCTGCTGTGGAAAATCAGCACCCATCCCCCGCATAAGCCCACGGTCGAAGACGAGGCCCGCCACCTGGCCACGCTGCTCAGCGACGACATCATCGACGAGCTCCTGACGCTCAAAAGGCGGGGCCACCGGGTGCTCCTGAGGACCTGGGTGGGCGGGGACAAGGACGGACATCCGGGCGTGGGACCGGACCAACTCCAGGCCTCTCTCCAGGAGACGCGGTCGACCTTCGCCGAATATCTGCGCCGCAGATTGGAGCAGATCCGCGCCGACCTAGACCTGGCCGGAGGAAAAGGATTCCTCGGAGCCTGGCGCGGACTGAAAGCCGCGCTCGAAGCGGCCGCGACCATACGAGCACGGGACGGCGCCCGCATCGCCGAGCTCGCCCGCGCGGCTGCCCGAGCCTCCGCGGTCTGCCGTCGGCTCATGGGGATGCCGCACCCATTTCTCGAGGATTTCCGGCTGCTCCTGGAACTCTTCCCGGGCCTGGCCCTTCCCCTCGAACTGCGCGAGGAGCGCGGCCGGTTTGGGCGGGGCTCCGTGATAGCATCCATGCTTGCGCGCATCCGCACCATCGCCGATGGAGGCGAGGTGGGCGCCTACGTTCGCGGCCTCGTTATCTCCATGGCCGGGTCCGCCGCCGACCTCGAGACGGCGGCCCAGTTGGTGCGCCGGATCTTTGGGGGCCCGAAGGTCCCGGTGATCCCGCTCTTCGAGCTTCCGGAAATCTTGCCGCTCGGCGCGGGCATACTGGAGGAAGCCGCCCGCCTTCCCGCCTTCCGGTCCGGCCTCCAGTCCCGCCGGGGCCAGGAAGTGATGCTCGGCTACTCGGACACGGCCAAGCGCATGGGCAGCCTCCCCAGCCGCCTGGCCATCCACGACGCCATGGCCGCGATCGGGAAATGGGGCAAGCGCGAGAAGATCCGAATCATCTTCTTCCACGGAGCCGGCGGCTCCGAGGGGCGGGGAGGCGGCACCATCTCCGAGCAGGCCGCGAGCTGGCCTCGGGGAGCCCTTCGCCCGGTGAAAATCACGCTCCAGGGAGAGATGGTCGAACGCACCTTTTCCTCCCCCGAGATCCTGAGATCTCAGGTCCTTAAGGTAGCCAAAGTCCAGAAGGACCCGCCGAACGCGGGCAGGATCAGCTCCTTTACCCGGGAGCTTGCCGAGGCCGCGAGGTCCGCCTACGAGGATCTCATCGGACGACAAGAGCTCCTGGACTTCGTGGCCAACGCGACGCCATACACACGGCTGAGCACTCTGAACATCGGCTCCCGGCCGGTCAAGCGAGAGGGCTCGCGGGCCCTCGAGGACCTGCGCGCCATCCCCTGGGTATTGTGCTGGACCCAAACTCGCCACCTCCTGCCGGTCTGGTACGGTCTCGGCTCGGCCTGGCGCGCCCTCCGCGAGAAGGGCGGGAGCCGGGGACTGCGCCGCACTCTCCGCGCCGATCCGCTGCTCCGGGGCTTTATGCGCGTCAACGCCTTCGCCCTGTCCAAGGGCGCCCCCAGGATATTCCGCCGTTACGCCAAGAAACTGGCCCCGGAGTCT
Source organism: Elusimicrobiota bacterium (assembly GCA_043819795.1). Taxonomy (GTDB): domain Bacteria; phylum Elusimicrobiota; class Elusimicrobia; order UBA1565; family UBA1565; genus JBDREN01. Next base: position 520 of record JBDREN010000170.1, on the reverse strand, counting down.
CCTTCATGGCTGATGGACCGCCTGGAGAGGGAGTGGCTCTCAGCCGCTTCCCTCGCCAAAGCCGCATCGGGAAAAGAGCTGCTCGAGGACCGCCGATGGCTGAAGGAATCTATCTACTATCGCGCTCCGATGATCCACCCGCTCAACCTGCTTCAGATCGAGCTCCTGGCCCGAAAATCCTGGGACAAGAATCAGGAGATGCTTTTCCGCGAGACCGTGACCGGAATCGCGGCCGGCATGCTGACCACCGGGTAGCGGCTTATCCAGACTCATCGCCCCATCCTCTTTAATGAGGCCCGCATCATCCCCGGCTTCCCATTTAAAGCCGAACAGGGGAGCGGCCTTGGGCTGAGTTTCGTTATAATACGAACATGCGCGTCGCGCTCCTATCGGCCGTCCTCTTTTGCCCCGCGCTCGCCTATCCGGCGCCGGGAGCTCCCGCCGAAGACATCGAGTCCCGGGTCGAGAGCCTGCTGGGAAAGATGACTATCGAGGAGAAGCTCGGCCAGCTCCAGCAGCT
>JBDREN010000169.1:0-43353 GCA_043819795.1 Elusimicrobiota bacterium | reverse complement strand
GGTGGTCGGGGAGCCCTGGTGGAACCGCAGGATGATCGCCTTCGAGTACACGGCACGAGCTACGCCCAGTCCTTCTACGACGGCATCAACAGCGACGTGAACGCCATCGCCCCCGCGGGGTCCGATTTTCTGGTGGCCGGGACGTCGTGCTGGGGCGAGTACGGGTTTAGGGTCTACAACCATTCCGGCAACGTCGTCTTATCGGACACCGGCGACGGGATCAGCGGGGTGGCGGCGGGCGACCTGGACGGGGACGGCCAGTTGGAGTTCGTCCGCGGCCTCAATCCCGGCTCCTGCGGCAGCGGCTGGTCGTCGCCGGTCCTCTGGATCTACGACCACAACTACCAGAAGGTCTTCACCTCGCCTGCGCTGAGCACCTACGCCGACAGCCAGCCGTCCCTGGACGTGGGCGAGCTGCTGACGGGAGGGGGCGAGGAGTTGGCGGCCGGCACCCTGGGCTGGGGCTACCAGGCGGGGCGCCGCGAAAGCGTCATCGTTTTCCAATATGACGGCTCCGGCTATGCCGAGGTCTGGCGCGACGACATGGCGCAGGACGAGGCGGACGTCTTCCGCGTCCATATCGCGGACCTGGACGGGGACGGGCGCAACGAGCTCTACGCCGGCACGTCCCACGGCGTGTTCGTCTATCGGCCGCGCGCGATGGCCGAGGGGGTCCTGGCCAACGACAGCGACCCGGACGGGGACCCCCTGACCGCGGTCCAGGACACCGACCCGGACCACGGCGGCCTGAGCCTGAACCCCGACGGCTCCTTCACCTACACTCCCGATCCGACCTTCTGCGGGACCGACGGCTTCACCTACATGGCGAGCGACCTTTTGTCGCTTTCCGACCCCGCCACGGTCAGCATCGCGGTGAACTCGGACTCCGGAGAGCCCTGCGGCTGCGCGGACCTCGACCAGGACGGATACTCCCCCGACGGCGGCTCTTGCGGGCCGGTGGACTGCGACGATCTGAATAGTGATACGAATCCGGGAGCCGCGGAGCTCTGCGACGGTCAGGACAACGACTGCGACGGGCAGACCGACGAGGGCTTTGCCGCCTCCGCGACTTCCTGCGGCGTCGGCGCCTGCGCGGCCTCGGGGACGACCGCCTGCGTCGACGGCGCGGTCGTCGACTCCTGCATGCCGGGGACGCCGGCCTCGGATGACGCGGACTGCGACGGGGTCGACCAGGACTGCGACGGGACGGCCGACGACGGGTACGTCGCGGCGGGGACGAGCTGCGGCCAGGGCGTGTGCGCAGCGACGGGCGAGCTGATCTGCGCGGCGGGCCAGGAGCAGGACACCTGCGATGAGGGGACGCCGTCGGCCGAGGACTGCGATGGGCTGGACAACGACTGTGACGGTTCTATCGACGAGGGGTTCCCGGATAACGACGCCGACGGCTCCGCGGACTGCGTGGATCCGGATGACGACAACGATGCATCGTTGGACGGCGAGGACAACTGCCCGATGACCGCCAACGCGGACCAGGCGGACGCGGACGCAAGCGGCATCGGGGACGCGTGCAACGACGCTTTGGACGCGGACGGCGACGAGTACGAGGGCGCGCTCGACAACTGCCCGGCTACGGCCAACGCGGACCAGGCGAACGCCGATGGCGACGCCATGGGCGACGCGTGCGACGCGTGCCCCAATGACCCCGACAATGACGCGGACGGCGACGGAGTGTGCGGGGACGCGGACAACTGCCCCAACGACTACAACCCGGACCAGGCGAACTATGACGCCGCCTCGGACGATACGGAAGGCGACGTCTGCGACGACGACATAGACGGCGACGGAGAGGCCAACGCGCAGGACGGCGACGCGAGCGCGGTGGTGGGCTCCGGCGGCGGCACGGTCACCTCCGAGGGCGTGAGCGCCACGTTCCCGCCCGGCGCCATGAGCGACCCGACGACCGTGAGCCTGGTGAGCGACCAGAGCAACTTCTCGGTGCAGACGAACAAGGGCGGGGCGACCATCCTGCTGCACTACGACATCATGCCCTCGGGCGCGGGCTTCGGGGCTCCGGTGAAGCTGGTGTTCCGCTACGAGGACTCGCAGCTGTCGAACCCGCGGGCGGAGGCTAAGCTCGACGTCTACCGCTACATCCCGGCCTCCGGCCAGTGGGAGGCGCTGGGGGCCGCGGTGGACACGGTCAACAACACGCTGACGGTGGCGGTGGAGCACTTCAGCCACTACGCGGTCGGGGCGCCGGCGGACTCGGACGCGGACGGGGTGCCCGACGACTTCGACGGCGAGTCCGACGCGTGCCCGGACTCGGCGCTCGACGCCATGGCGCTCAACCCGAACCAGTACGGGCAGAACGGGGACGCGGCGTTCGGGGCGTTCGAGGTGGGTCCCGGGAACGCGCAGAGCGCGGTCTACGACATGGCCGCGACGCGGGGCTGCACCTGCCGGCAGATCGCCGCGGCGCTGGGCGTGGGGGAGGGCCAGCTGAAGAAGGGCTGTGCTCCGGGCCTCATGCAGAAGTGGACGGGCTTGAGCGCCCAGCCGGACATGGGGGCGGACAAGAAGCGATAGCGCTCCGGGAGCCGGCCGACCGGCAGCAAGGAGTCTGCCGGGGCGCCGTCAAGGTGTGCGGGGGAACGGCGGGCTGGCTGGAGCCGGACTACGGCCAAATCCCGGGCTACCAGGGAGCCGAAACCGTCTGCGACGGGCTCGACAACGACTGCGACGGCGAGGTGGACGAGGGCTGCGACAACGACCACGACGGGGTCCTCGACGCGAGCGACAACTGGATCGGACGCCAAAGTGTCCAAAAAGGTCTGAACCGCGACACTCCTCTTCATCGGGTAGTACTCGAACTATCGCGCAAGCAAATTTTACTGAAATGGAAAGGAGGAGCCTCCGAAGAGGTTCCTCCCCTAAAAAATGGCTGCCCGAGTCATTTAATAGAAAGAACTTTCCGGGTTGGCTTCAGTTTTGAAGGGGATGATATTTGAGGTTGGAAAGGCGCGCAGATGGCCGGTTGCGTGCGGCAATCGCTGTTCGGCCCCGCTTGACAGAGTTATAAATGCCGTGTATAACTATGTATGGAGTCTGGATTAATGCCGCTGTTATCACAAGAATCTAGGCAGGTTCTCAGGGAGACCAACCCCTGGTGGACCCCGCCTCACCGTGTGCGGCCGGATCCGCCGGCCTATGAGAGGCCGGCGGTTGCCGGGGTGCTGGAGGCGCTGAGGAGAGAGGGGGCGAGAGTCCAAGTGTTGCGCGGCCCCCGCCAAGTGGGCAAGTCGACCGCGATGTTGCAGGTCGTACGGCGGCTTGTCGCCTCGGGGACAGCGCCGACCGACATCCTGTTCGTTCGTTTCGACCTCGACGTGCTGCGGGAGCAAAGCAGCTTGCTGGCTATGCTGCGGTGGTACGAGGCCGACGTCCGTGGGAGGGCGCTGGCGGAGGGGCCGCCGGCCTACTTGCTCCTTGACGAGATTCACAAGCTCGACAAGTGGAGCGCGCAGGTGAAGCATGTCTTCGATACCTACCGGCCGAGGATGATGCTGACGGGCTCATCGAGCGTATTGGTGGCGCGCGGACAGCGCGAGAGCCTCGCCGGTCGGGCCCTCACCACCGAGATCCCGCCCATGCAGTTCAGAGAGGTTCTGGAGCTCGTGCAGGGCGGCTCTCTTGAGGGGCTTCCTAGCCGCCTCCGCTGGAGGGACTTGATCGGGCGAGGCTGGAAGTCCGCGGAGGTCTTCGACGCGGTCCATCGGCAGCCCCCGCAGCGCCGGCATAGCTGGATGCGGAGGCTGGAGAGGTACTACAACCGGGGCGGTTATCCGGACCTTCACACCGACGCCGTCGAGGAGGACCGGTGGGCGGACTACCTGGTCGAGACAGTCTTCGAGCGGGTGCTGGGCGTGGACATTCCCGATCTGTTCCCGGTGGATCAGCCGCGCCTGCTGAGGCATCTCTACATGGAGGTCGCGCGGCGAACTGGTCAGGAGATCGCCCAGAAGAGGCTGGCCGACGAAGCGAGTTCGGCGGGGTACGCGACCAATCAGCCCACCGTGGGCCGCTATCTCCATTACTTGGCGGACGCCCTACTCATCCGGGAATTCTCCCGCTTTCCCTTGGCCCGCAAGGCCGCGGCGAAGACCCCCGTGAAGATCACCTTGACGGACCTGGGGGTCCGGAACGCGATCTTCCGGGGCGCGCCGTCGCTGGCTGAGTCCCAGCCCGATGTCGTGGGGCCGCTCGTCGAGACCCTCGTTCAGACGGTGCTGAGGGGAGTCGGCCTGCAGGTACACTTCTATCGTGGCCTGCGGGATCCGGCCAAGCCGAGGGGAGGGTTCGAGGAGGTGGACTTCGTTCTGGAGGATCTGGATGGGACGGTCATCCCGGTCGAGGTGAAGTTTCGCCGACGGGTGGAGCGTGGGGACCTGGGACCGCTGTTCCGCTTCATGGAGAGACACCGTTCGCCGATCGGCATCGCCGTGACCCGCGAGACGTACGAAGCCTTCCCCGACAGGCGGGTTCTCCTCGTTCCGCTCCTCGACTTCTTGTTGGCCTTTTGAGGCGAGGGCTTGGCAAGAACGGCCCCAAGGGGGGCGTTCCTTCAGAAGGGGGGGCTGCCTGAGACATGCGGCGGATACGTCCAAGCATGCGGAGTGTCGGATTCGTCGGGGCGATGCAGAAGGTGTTCGCGGCGGGAGATAGGACGAGCCCTCGGAGGGCCCAGTTCTTTCTATGGTCCAAATTCTGCCCGAGTCATTCAATAGAAAGAACTTTCCGCGTGCGCTTCCATCTGCCACCGACGACTGAGAGGCCCGCCCAGGGCATCGAACGTGTCGCCAGAGGGCCATTGACGTAATATATTACGTCAACTATACTATCCCTATGGAGTCGATCAGGGAGAAGCGGCGCCGACTTGGGCTCTCTCAAAGGGAACTGGCCCGAAGAGCCGGCGTCGCCTACAAGACCCTGCAGCTCTTGGAGGCGGGGGGGCACAATCCGCGATGGTCCACCTTGGCCAAGATCGCCGAGGCTCTGGGCGCGACGGTAAGCTCCCTCCAGGGGGAGAAAGCGTCCCCGGCGCGCGCCGGTTCGATCGCGGAGGCTTCCGCCCGGATCGTGCGGGAGGGGGAGGATTCCTGGCGCCTGGCGCTTTTCGAATTCGTCGACGCTTTCAGGAGGCGTCCTTCCTGCGATCTCGTGGCGGAGGGGCCTCATCCCGGCCTCAGTCATCGCCTCCATGCTCTTCTCTGCGCGACGGTCGAGCGCCTTTGCGCCGAACAAGGGGTCGCGGTCCCCTGGTGGTGCGCCGGAGTCCCGCCGGTGCCTGACCCTTGGTTCGTGGCGGGCATTGAGAATCTGAAGGCGACGGCCTTGGTCGAGTCGCCCGCCTCCTTCCGGCAGAGGAATATCTTCGTTTTGGGGAACTTCCTCTCTCGGGCTTAATCATGCTGGATCGAGACCTCATCCGAAAGCTCTTCAAGGCCCTCAATGCGGAACTGGAAAAGATGGATGTCGTGGGCGAGGTGGGGATGTGCGGCGGCGCCGTGATGTGCCTGGTCTTCGAGGCGCGCAAGGCCACGAAGGACGTGGATGCGGTGTTCAGGCCGACCCGCGAGATGCGGCGGGCCGTCCGGGCGGTGGCCCGCAGGTTCGATCTCCCCGAGGATTGGCTGAACGACGCCGCGAAGGGGTACTTCCACGCGGAGCCTCCGAGGGAAGTCGTCTTGGATTTCTCCAACCTTCGCGTGTGGGCCCCGCGGGCAGACTACATGCTGGCCATGAAGTGCGTATCAGCGAGGTTCGACACTCATGACCGCGACGACGTTCGCTTTCTGATCCGCTACCTCGGCCTAGAGGATCCCCAATCGGTGTTCTCCCTGATCGAACGATACTATCCCCGTCGCAGCGTGCCCGCCAAGACCAGATTCTTCGTCGAGGAGATCTTCCAAGAAGGCGAGCGGACCTCTCCGGAATCCTAGGAGCCGTTATCGGACCCCGTCCAGCGGCGGCTTCTCCTTGAATCGGTTGTCGGATGGGGTCCTGCAAGCGCAGCTCCGAATTCCCAGGTGAGCCGTGCCCAGCAGCGTTCCCGGCGGGGAAAAGCCCTCCTCGCGGAGGGCTCGGTTCTGTATGCCGTTCGAGTCACTGCCCGAGTCATTTGATAGAAAGGACTTTCCGCGTCCGTTTCCAGCTGCTGCCATCAGACGGCCAAAGAGGCGATTTTGGCCCAACTCGGCAAACCGAGGACTTTAGGTCAGAAAATCCGATATCTGAGGATTCAGCGTGGTCTGACTCAGATCGATCTGGCGAAGGGGCTGTGGGTTGGGAAGACGGCTGTTTCACAGTGGGAGCTGCATCAAACAAGGCCTATGGTCAGGAATCAGAAGAGACTGGGAAGTATTCGGCTCGGTGTGAAGCCAGCCGTGATTCACGACGGATGAAGAGCACTGCCACCACTTCTAATGAGTCTTGACTTCCAAAGGCATGAGGCTTACAATGAGGGTCCAAAAGCCGATGCATTCCCTTAGGGTCCGCCGAGACCGAATGAGCAGGCCGCTGGCCGCCGCGCTGGCGGCTTGCCTGCTCCTTTCGGGCTGCGCCTCCACCCCGCGCCCCGTGGACCCTTTCGGCGCCAAACCGCCCGCGTCCCCGTACAAGGAACTCACGCTGGCCCTGATGATCTCCCAGAACACCAAGGACGCCATCGAGTACGGCCGGATGGGCCGGAAATGGGCCCGCCGGCTGGGCGGATGGGACTTCGATCCGGAGGGGTTGTTCGAAGACATCAGCGGCATGCTCCAACGGGACTTCAAGAAGGTGTTCCTGGCCCGGCGGCTCAAGGACGCGGCCGCCTCAGGCGCCGACGTTGTGGCGGTCGTGGATATCCGGTCGCCGAAATTCCAGATCGACCTGCGCTATGCATGGTTGATGAACCCCATTACCTTCCCCATAGGCGTCCTCGTGAATATGTGCTTGCTACATCCCGGGGTGATCACCGTGGACAACGGGGCCATCTTCCTGACCCCCAACGGCCGGCAGCTGGAGTCCCTCCGCGTCGTGCACATTCAGCGACGGACCGGCAGGATGGACGTCAAGATCAGGGATGCCTACCTCCAGGCGCGCTACGACCTCGAGCGGGAGCTCCTGGCCTCCGAGCCTCTCCGGAACTACGCCGAGGCGGTCCGCGCGAAGGGAGCGGCGGCCGCGAACGCCGGATTCTCCGCGATCCGTTCCGACGTGGACCGGCCCGCCTTCCTGCACCCCGTCGAGGAGGACCTCTTCGCCGTCGTGGTCGGAGTGGAGGCCTACGACCACTCGCCCCGGGCGGCCTTCGCCGAGCGTGACGCCCAGGCCGTCCTGGACAACCTCCTGGCCTTGGGCTACCCGCGCCGCAACATCGCCTACGCGGTCGGGACGGCCGCGGGCCGGGCGGCGGTCGAGAAATACGTCGAGTCCTGGCTGCCGGAGAGGGTCGGCAAGAAGTCCCGCGTGTTGTTCTATTTCGCGGGGCACGGGGCTCCCGACGTGGAGAGTGGCGAGAGGTATCTCCTGCCGAGCGACGGGGATCCGCGCTTTCTGGCCAGCACGGGCTATCCGCTCAAGCGGCTCTACGAGAAGCTTGCCGGGCAAAAGGCCCGGCAGGTGGTGGTGCTGCTGGACGCGGGGTTCTCCGGCACGGGGGGACGCTCGGTCCTGCCCAAGGGGGCCCGGCCGCTCGTGATGGAGGTGAAGAACGCCGTCCCGGCGAACCTGTCGGTCTTGACGGCCGCAGCCGCATCGGAGAAGGCGGGGGCGGCGACCGCGCAGGGCCACGGCCTTTTCACGTACCATTTCCTCAAGGCCCTCCAGAGCGAGGAGGGGAAGGCCAAGCTCAAGGAACTGCGCTCTCTGGCAGCGAAGGCCGTGGCGGACGCCGCGCGGAGGGAGAACCGCGAGCAGACCGTGCGGCTCATCGGGGATGGAGGGGTCAAACTGAGGTGACGCGATGAGACGATGGATCCTCCCCTTCGCCATGGCCCTCAGCGCCTGCGCCTCGCCTTTCGCGCCGCCTCCCACGCGGGACCCGTTCGCGGGGCTGGACCTCGCCCCTCCGGCCGAGACGAAGGGGTCCCCCCAGCGCACCTACAAATCGGACGTGGACGAGCCGGACTACAGGCTCAAGGAGCGGAAAGACCTGTACGCCGTGATCGTGGGGATCGAGCATTACGAGGGGCTTCCGAACGCCGACTTCGCGGAGCGCGACGCCCGGGCGGTGCGCGCCCACCTGTTCGCTCTCGGCTATCCGGACAGGAACGTCGTGTTGCTGACCGGCCGGTCCGCCGGGCGGGCCGCGATCGAAAAATACGTGGAATCCTGGCTGCCGGAGAAGGTCGACGAGCGGTCCAAGGTGCTCGTGTACTTCTCCGGGCACGGGGCCCCCGACGTCAAGACGAGGTCGGCCTACCTGCTGCCGTGGGACGGCGACCCCAAGTATCTCGCCAACACGGCCTACCCTCTCAAACGTCTCTACCGGCGCCTGGACGCCTTGAAGGCGAAGCAGGTCGTGGTCGCCCTGGACGCATGCTTCTCGGGCGCGGGCGGAAGGTCCGTCATCCCGAAGGGCACACGCCCCCTTGTCCTCAAGACGGACGGCGCCTCGATAGGGATCGGCCGCGTCGCGGTCCTGGCGGCCTCGGCCGGCGACGAGATCACCGGAAGCGAAGAGTCCCAGGGCCACGGCCTCTTCACCTACCACTTCCTTCGCGGCCTCAACGAGCGGCGCACGTCGCTCAAGGACCTGCACGAGTTCCTGACGCCCTTCGTGCGCGATGCCGCCCGCGCCGACAACCGCGACCAGACGCCCCAGCTGCTCGGCAGGGTGAAGGGCGTCCGCCTGAGGTAACGGCCGATCACTCCATAGAAGTCGGACCTTCGGCCCAGGCTCGCCCTTTGCGCGCTTCCACCAGCCATCCTCTTTATCGTCGGATCCTTTGTGTGCGAACTCTCGGCACTGATCACTCTCCACACGTGCAGGGGCATGGATCTATTGGGTAGCCGGGAGGGCTGTGTGAATCCGAGCTGTCTGATACATGTTGCCAGCAGTACAAATTGGCGAACGCCGCGCAGAAGAGAGAAATCTTGGCCTCGGTGTGCTCGAACTTTTTGCTGGATGGAATAAAGCTCGTCCCACAATGGAGAAAGCCATTTGAGATCGTGTCCCAAATGGCTCTCTGTCCAAATCATCTGCCCCACTAGGATTCGAACCTGGGCGTCATAATCCAAAGCCATGTCGCTTGGCATTGGCTGTGCGCCGGTCGGCCGGATCGCGCAAGAGTGCTCATGAGATTGATACTGGGTGAAGCTTGGGGTCGCGGGGACGACGGCCGGAGTCGCCGTGCGGCTCGGCGGGCAGCGCGGCGGGACGGTAAAGAGCCGGCCCGGGGAATCCCGTCCGCCCGATTCCCGGGCCGGCGACTGCGCCGACTACGGCGACTGCGCGTGGCTAGAGAGAGTCCAACACTTCCGACGCGTGACCTTGCGGGTTCACCTGCCGGAAGATCCGCTTGATCTTGCCGTCGGGGCCGATCACGAACGTGGTGCGCTCCACGCCCATGTACATGTGGCCCATATAGCTCTGGGGCTTGAGCACGCCGTAGGCGGTGCCGAGCTTGCCGTCCTCGTCCACAAGCAGGGAAAAGCTTAGGCCGAACTTCCTCTTGAAAGCGCGGTGGGACGCGAGCGAGTCGCAGCTGGCGCCGAGGACGACGGCCTCGCTCCTGGTGAACTCGGCGAAGCTGTCGCGGAAGTCGCAGGCCTCGATCGTGCAGCCGGGGGTGTCGTCTTTCGGGTAGAAGTAGAGGACGACGGTCTTGCCCTTGTAGGCCGAAAGCTTGTGTCGCTTCCCGGAATCGTCGGGACGGTCGAACGCGGGCGCGCGGTCGCCGACCTTGAGCTCACCGCTCTTCTTCGCGGCCTTGGCCGCGGTCTTCTTGGTCTTGGTTGTCTTCGTAGGCATACTTAAGTATAACAATTTTGCGCGGCCGTGCCGGGTCGGAGAGGGTCCGGGACGCCGCCGACCCGCCCGGCGGACAGGAGGGCTCGACGATATGCCTGGGCAGACTGTGAGCATCGCCGTCACCGGAGCCACGGGGCTCGTGGGCTCGACGCTCACGACCGCTCTTTTCGCCGACAGCCATCGCGTGGTGCGCGTCATGCGCGCCAAGGACAAGCTCGGGGCCGACGACGCGCATTGGGATCCCGAGGCCGGCGAGATCGACTCCGCCAAGCTCAAGGGGATCGACGCCGCCGTGAACCTGGCCGGGGAGAACCTCGCGGCCGGGCGCTGGAGCGAGGCGAAGAAGGCGAGTATCCGCGACAGCCGGGTCAAGGGCACGGAGCTTCTCGCCCGGACGCTCGCCGGGCTCGAGCCCAAGCCCAAAGTCCTGGTCAGCGCCTCGGCCGTGGGTTTCTATGGCGACTCCTTCGATGCCGTGGACGAGAGGAGCCCGGCCGGCGCGGGATTCCTCGCCGACGTGTGCGGGAGCTGGGAGGAGGCGTGCATGCCGGCCTCCAAGGCCGGGATCCGCGTGGTCAACCTGCGCATCGGCGTGGTGCTGAGCCCGGACGGAGGGGCCTTGGGCAGGATGCTTCCTCCGTTCCGCATGGGAGTGGGCGGGCCCGTGGGCGGCGGCAGACAGTGGATGAGCTGGATCTCGATAGCCGATCTGGTCGCCGCGATCCGCTTCGCTCTCTTCGATGGCGGCCTCTCGGGGCCCGTCAACGCCACGGCCCCCAACCCCGTGAGGAACGGAGAGTTCGCCAAGACGCTCGGCCGAGTGCTTCGAAGGCCGGCCGTCACCCCGCTTCCCGCATTCGCCGTGAGGATGATGTTCGGGGAGATGGGCGAGGCCTTATTGCTCGGCGGCCAGAAGGTCGCGCCCGCCCGCCTCGAGAAAGCCGGCTTCCGGTTCAGGCATCCCGAGCTGGAGCCCGCTTTGCGCCACCTGCTCGGGCGCTAAAACGGCAGCCGCCTCGCGGCGCAGACTTCCTGTTCGCTACGCAGCACGTACTCCCGTGCTGAGACGATAGCCGCTCGGCGGGAGGCGGCCGTTTCAATACAAGAAAGCCGGACGCGGCGGGAAGCCGCGCGGGTCAGTTCGGGGAGGCGAGCGCTTCCGCCAGCCGGCGCTTCTCTTCGGCGTCGGGCTTCATGTCGTCGGGATGGCGGGGCAGGACGAAGTGGAAGCAGGCGCCCTGGTCCGGCTCGCTCTCGGCCCAGATGAGGCCGCCGTGCAGCTTGACGAGGCCGTCGACGATGCTCAAGCCCAGCCCGAGGCCCTTCGCGCGGGACGGGGCGCCGGAGGACTGATAGAACCGGTCGAAGATGCGTTCGAGGTCCTCTTCGGGGATGCCCTTGCCCGTGTCGGAGACGTAGAAGCGCGTGAACCTCCCGTCCGGGAGCAGGCCCACCGCGACCCGGCCGCCCGGCGGCGTGAACTTGATCGCGTTGCTGATCAGGTTGTAGAGGACCTGGCGCAGGCGCTTGCGGTCCGCGCAGACCGGAAGGCCGAGGTCCTGCGGGAGTTCGGCCTCGAGCCGGACGTCCCGCTTCTTGGCTTGAAGCTGGAGGGAGTCCACCGCGTCGCTGACGGCCTCGGCCGCGGCGAAGCGCTCGGGGTCCAAGACGAGCTTGCGGCGCGCCAGGCGCGAGGCGTCGAGCAGCTCCTCGACCAGCGCGCGGATGTGCTCGCTGTTGGCGGCCATGTTGCGCAGGCCGCGGTTGAGCTCGTCGGGGTCCCAGTCTCCGATGGGGCTTTTCAGCAGGAGGGTCGCGTAGCCCTGAACCACGCCGAGGGGGTTGCGGAGCTCGTGCGCCACGTCCTCGAGGAAGTGAGTCAGGGACTTGTTCGTGTCCGAGAGCTCCTCGTTCTTGCGCTTGAGGCGCTCGTTAAGCTCGAAGATCTCCTCGGTGGCCTCGCGCACGCGCGTGTCGAGGTGCTCGTTGACGGCCTCGAGCTGGCGGGTGCGCTGGGTGAGCGCGCGGCTGAGGGCGTACTTCTCGGCGGCGCGGCGGACCGTGGCCTCGAGGCGGTCGGCCGGGCAGGGCTTGAGCAGGAAATCATAGGCTCCTGCCTGCAGGGAGGCGATGGCGTCCTCCAAAGACGAGAAGGCGGTGATGACGACCGCGACCGTATGCGGATCGTTGGCGCGGGCGATCTTGAGGAGCTCCAGGCCGTTGGCGTCGGGCAGGCGGAGGTCCACCAGGAGCACCGCGAAGGAGCGCTCGGCCAGGAGAGCCTTGGCCTCGCGCGCGGTCTGGGCGGTCGCCACGCGGAAGCCCGCGGCTTCCAGGATGGCCTTGTTGAGATCGCAGTCGCCTGGCTCGTCGTCGACCGCGAGGATGGGGATATCGCGAGTTTCTACAGTCATTGATCCGCGTCCCGACACGCATATTATAGCTTATTCGCGGCCGGCTTCGGCCTTCGACGGGGAGCGTCGTCCCGTATTTTGTAGAATCGTGGTCGTTCTTGCGCCATGAAGCACCTCATCACGAACGCGACGCTTCTCACGCTCTCCGGCCCCGACGTTCCGCGCGCCGGCAAGGACGCGAACCGCGTGGGCCTCATCCGGAACGGGGCTCTGCTCTTGGCGGAGGGCAGGATCGCGGCCGTCGGGCTCATGGACCTGGTCATGCAGCATCCCGACGCGCGCAAGGGGCGCGTCTACGACGCGGGCGGGCGCGTCGTCATGCCCGGATTCGTCGACAGCCATGCGCATCCGGTATTCGCGTCCCCGCGTCTCAAGGACTTCGTCCTGAGGTCCCAGGGCAAGAGCTACCAGGAGATCGCGGCCGAGGGAGGCGGCATCCTCTCGAGCATCCGGGACGTCCGCGGGACGACCGAGCGCGAGCTGTCTTTGAAGCTCCTGGAGCGGACGCAGCGCTTCGTCGAGTGCGGGACCACGACCTTGGAGGCGAAGACCGGCTACGGCCAGGACAAGGACTCGGAGCTCAAGGCGCTTCGCGCCATCAAGCACGTGGCGGCGGGCTCGCCTCTCGAGCTCGTGCCGACGTTCCTGGGCGCGCACGCCATCCCCCCGGAGTATCAGGGGAAGCCCGGGGACTACATCGACATGCTCTGCGCCGAGGTCCTGCCGGTCGTGGCCGAGGAGGGGCTGGCTCGCTTCGTGGACGCCTTCTGCGAGAGGGGCTATTTCACGGCGCGCGAATGCGAACGGTTCCTGGGCGCGGGCAAGGATGCCGGCCTCTCGGTCAAGATCCACGCCGAGCAGCTCAGCCGCAGCGGCGGGGCCGGGGTGGCGGCCCGGCTCAAGGCCGTGTCGGCGGACCACCTTGACCACGTCGACGACAACGACCTCGCCCGGCTCAAGGAGAGCGGCACGGTGGCCGGGCTCGTGCCGGGCTCCAACCATTTCCTGGGCCTCAAGGAATACCCGCCGGCGCGGCGCATCCTCGACGCGGGCCTGCCCGTGGCCCTGGCCACCGACTTCAACCCGGGCTCGTGCCCGTGCTGGAACATGGCGGAGATCCTCTCGATCGCGACGGTCCGGATGCGCATGACGCCCGAGGAGGCCATCACGGCCGCCACGATCAACGGCGCCCACGCCCTCGGTCTGGGCAAGACGCACGGGTCCTTGGAGGTCGGCAAGGAGGGGGACGCGATCGTCCTCGACTGCGCGGACTACCGGGAGCTCCCCTACTGGTTCGGCGCGAACCTGGTGGCCGCGGTGTTCAAGAGGGGGACTCTCGTGCACAGCGCGGTGGAGCTGAGGGCTTGATGAGGATACTGCTCTTCGACCTCGACGGGACGCTCGTACGGGCCGGCGGCGCCGGGCGCAAGGCCCTCAACCGCGCGGTCCAGAACGTCTTCGGCGTGCGGCGCGACTGCGGGGCGGCGAGCTTGGCCGGCAAGACCGATCTGCGCAACTTCGAGGAGGCCATCCGCGCCGCGGTCGGACGCCGGCCGAGGCGCGCCGAGATAGACCGCGTGCATCGCGAGTACGTGCGCGTTTTGCCGCGCCACGTGCGGGTGTCGCTGCGCGCCAAGAAGTACCGGCTGACGCCCGGCATCCGGGGCCTGCTCAGGCGCCTGAGCCGCGAGAAGGACGTCTTCCTCGGCCTCGGGACCGGCAACATCGAGCAGGGCGCGCGCATCAAGCTGGCGCCCTCGGGCCTGGGGGACTACTTCCTCTTCGGAGGGTTCGGGTCGGACTCCTATCACAGGCCGGCTGTGCTGAGAAAGGCCGTGCAGCGGGCGCGGAGACACCTGGAGGGGCGCAAGGTCAGCCCGGGCGACGTCTACGTGATCGGGGACACGCCCCTGGACGTGGCCGCGGGCAAGAAGGCGGGCTACCGCACGATCGCGGTGGGCACGGGTTTCGGGACGTGGCGGGAGCTGGTCCGCTCGCGGCCGGACCACCTGGCCAAGGATTTTCGGGACGTTCGCCAGTGGCTCCGCTGGCTCGGGCTCGAGCCCAAGAGCCGCAGGAGCGCCGCGGGAGCGTCTTCGGGGGGCGAACGGTCCCGCCGAGGGCGGGAACGACGCGTCAAGGGGGGGGCATGAGCGAGCAAACGCGACCGGGCTGGGCCGTGGCGGCGGACGGGCTGGTGGCGGCCTTCGCGAGCACCGATCCGACGCCCGGGGGCGGCGCGGCGGCCGGCACGGTCGGCGCGCTCGGGTGCGCGCTCGGCGGCATGGCGACGGGCATCAGCTCCCGCAGCAAGAAGATAGACGAGGCGCGCCGCGCGGACCTGCTGGCGGCGCGGGAGGCCTTCGAGTCTCTGCGGGCCGAGCTCCAGCGCCTCACGCTCGAGGACGCGGCGGTCTTCGACGACGTCATGGCCGCCTACAGGCTGCCCAAGGACAGCCCCGGCAGGCGCGAGAAGATCCAGGAGGCGCTGAAGGCCGCGGCGGAGGTGCCGCTCGAGACCGCCCGGACGGCCGCGCACGCTCTCGAGCGCGTCCGCGCCGAGAAGGAGCGGACCGTCGGCACGGTCGCCTCGGACATGGACTGCGCCGTCCATCTCCTGCGCGCGGCGGCCTTCTGCGCGCTCGTGAACGTCGGGATCAACACCGGCTCGCTCAAAGACCCGGAGTCGTCCCGGCCGCTTGACGAGGAAGCGGAGGAGATCCGAAAGGCTTTGGGCTGATGCCGGAGAACCCCCTCGTCATCCTGGCGTTGAGCGCCGTCGGCGCGGCCGCGATCGGCGGCTCGCTATACAAGTCCGGGAACCGCGAGGCCGGCACGTGGGCCGTGCCCGTGGGCGCGGCCGTCCTGATCGGAGGCGCCGGCTACGCCTTGTACCTGCCCAACTGGCTGGTGGTGGGCGTTTTCCTGACCGTCTTGTTCCTCTTCCACCGGACCGTGCGCGGACGGCTCCTACGCGCCGCGCGCGGCATAGGCGAGGTGGCCGTCCCGGAGCTGGAGCTCGTCCTGCGGCGCCTGCCCGAGCCGGAGGGCAAGAAGGCGGTGGCCGTCTGGTCCTCGGGCGAGGGGCCGGAGCCGCTCGACATGTCGTTGGATTTCGTGGGCGAGGCCGAGGACGAATATTCCGTCATCCTCAGCGCGGAGGCTCCGAGGTTCCGCCCCGGCGTGCTCGTGATCCATGACCGCCGGGCCTCGGGGGAATGCCTGCGGGTCTTGCGGGAGCGGGAGCCCGTCGTCGACCTCAAGGGACAGGCGGCCGATATGGTGGTGCGCTCGCTGCCCGTGGACTACGCGTTCGGCGTCTTGGACCTCAGGACCCTCGCCGCGCTTCAGGACATCTTCGAGCTCCGCACGGAGAAGAGGGAGCTGTACGTCCACGTGAGCGGGCGGTACATGCGCGTGATCTCCAGCGCGATCTTCCGTGAGGACGAGCTGCGGACCCTCGTGGCGCGGGCGGCCGTGGTGTTCGAGAGGGTCCGGTCTTTCGGACGCGCGACGTCCGAGACCGCGTAGGATCCCGATGCGGTGAGCGGAGGTTACTTGCCGGTCCGGTCGAGGAACTGCTCGTAGGACTCGGCGTGGTCCTTTCCCGTGAGCTCGATGGAGCGGATCTCCGAGATGCGCAGCCGGCGGGACGCGTCGCTGTCCTTGAGGAATACCTCGATGAAGCCGCCGTCCGGCGGCTTGGGGTGGGCCTGGACGCGGTTGTAGACGAAGCCCTCCAGCCTTTCCCCGCCGGCGAGCGTGATCGTCACATGGCCGCGGTAGTCGTAGGCCGCCTCGATCTGTCCGGCCAGCTGATCAGGGACGTCGGTCATGCGGCCATTATGCCAAATCTGCTACCATCACGGAATGGCGCCAAAGGCCTCGATCTTCAATAGGAAGATCCACCGATGGGTGGCCATCGGCTTCTCGGCGCCCATCCTCATCATCCTGGTCAGCGGGATACTCCTGCAGCTCAAGAAGCACGTGGACTGGATCCAGCCTCCCAGCCGGCGGGGGGCCGGGACGGTCCCCCGCGTCGGCTTTGACGCCATCCTGGAGGCCGCCCGGACGGTCCCCGCCGCGCGGATCGAGGGCTGGGAGGACATCGATCGCCTGGATGTCCGTCCCGGGAGGGGGATCGTCAAGGTCCAGGCGAAGACCGGCTGGGAGGTCCAGATCGACACCGAGAACGGGGAGGTGCTCCAGGCCGCCTACCGCCGCTCGGACGTCATCGAGGACATCCATGACGGCTCGTTCTTCCACGACAAGGTCAAGATGGGCCTGTTCATGACGTCCGGGATCGTCCTTCTGCTGCTTTGGATCACGGGCATCTACCTGTTCGTCCTGCCTCACCAGGCCAAGCGGCGCGCCCGGAAGCGGTCCGGCGCCGGCAAGCCCGGGAGCGTCGCCGATCCGGGGCCCCGGTGAAGCTCCTCCTGGGGGCTCTGGCGGCCCTATGCCTGGCCTCTTTGGCCGTGGGCTTGGACAACCCGTACGTCCGGGTCCACCCGTGGACCGCGTTGTTCCTTCTGTCCGCGGCCTGCTTGGCCCGCGTGATCCTGCGGCGGCGTTCGGAGGGGCGCGCGCTCTTCGACGAGCCGGCGCACGCGCCGCTGCTCCTCGTGGCGCTCACGGCGTACCTGGCCACCTTCCGCTGGCACGGCGGCGACGACATCCCGAACAGCATCCTCCCTTTCGCGCTCCTGCGGCACGGGACGCTGTCGATGGAGCCTTTCCGCCGCCTGTTCCTGGTGGAGCAGAGCCTGCGCGACTTCGTGGTGGTGACGTCGCAGCCGCTCATGTCGGTGTTCTCGATCGTGCCGGGGCTTTTGGCGCTGCCGGTCGCTCTGCCGGCCGTTCTGGCCGGCGCCCGTCCCGAGGACCTGCTCCTGCACAACCTGTCCAAGGTCTCCGGCTCCTTGATCTGCGCGGCGTCGGTGCCCGTGGTCTACGAGATGGTCCGGGGCCGGGCGTCGCACAGCTGGGCGGTCACCATGGCGTTGTTCTACGGCCTGGGCACGTGGACGTTCAGCGTCAGCAGCCAGGCGCTCCACTCCCACGGCCCCGCGCAGCTCGGCGTGGCGCTGGGGCTTCTGGGGATGCTCAGAGAGCCCCGGTCCATCGCGCCTTATCTCAGCGGGTTCGGCTTCGCGCTCGCTACCACCTGCCGGGAGGACAGCGTGTTCTTCCTGGCCGCGGCCGCGCTCTTCTATCTGTTCCACCGCAGAGAGCGTCTGCCGCGGTTCTGCGCGGGCGCCATGGCGCCGCTCGCCCTCAACGCGGCCTACTGGCTCTACTATACGGGCCGGTTGCGGCCGCCGTACATGGGAGTACAGGGCGGTCTCTTCGGGGCTTTCCAGTGGGAGGCGCTTTTCGCGATGCTGGCGAGCCCGACGCGCGGGCTTTTTCTCTTCGTTCCGGCGGCGGTTTTCGGGATATGGGGGATGAAGCGCGCGTGCCTGGACCCCCGGCGGCGTTGGGCCCCCTACCTGATCGGAGCCTGCTTCGCGACCCTGGTCTTCTACTGCTTCCGGTCGTCCTGGACCGGCGGCCAGACCTTCGGCACCCGCTACTTCGCGGCCGTATGCATCGTGCTGGCCTTGTTCTGCGGGGAGATCGAGGCCGAGATCGCGGGCTCCGGCCGGGCGAAGGTCCTCTGGACGGCCGCGTTCAGCGTCTCCATCCTCGTCCACTCCGTGGGAGCGTTCTTCACCTACCCCGGATCCTACGCCATCGTCGAGCAGACGGCGGAGCTCTGGGAGTGGAGCCTGCATCCTCTATTGAACCTGTTCAGGGCCGACGGACCCCTGTTCAAGCTTTCGACGGTCCCGCGCGCCTTCCTCGCGTCCGCGCTGCTGATGTTGACCGTTCCTCTCGCTTTTCTGAATCATAGGTTCCTCTCGAAATAGATCTCACCGTCCGCGTATTCCAGAGCTCAAGGGTCCGAGTACTCAAATCCCAAATCTTTACGGAAGATTTACCATCCGGTCATTGAAATAACGCGCTGATGGGGGTAACACTTAAGGAACGAATGGCCAAGGACGCCGGGCTGAACCCCAAGAAGTTGAACAAGAAGCCCGGGGGTCGCAAGAAGGCCGACAAGAAGCGCCGAAGGGGTCGCTGTCTATGACGGGGAGACGCAGCTTCGAGTTCACCTGCCCCAAGTGCAAGAAGAAGGTCCGCGAAAGCGCGGGCTCGTGTCCCGACGTCTGCGGCTCCTGCGCGGAGAAGGCGATGACGGGTTTCAACGGGCGCATGAACGGGGGCTTCCGGGCTCCAGCGCCTTCCTCGTCGCCGTCGGACAAGCCGCCGTCCCCGGCGCGGCCGGAGCCCGGCAAGGCTCGGTTTACCTTCCGGGCCGTATGGGTATGCGAGCGTTGCGGCGGGACGGGCCGGAAGTATTCGAAGAAGTGCCCGGCCTGCGACGGCAAAGGCGCCACATAGGCGAGCTGTCCGGGCGTAACGAGGCGAGAGGCCCGTCGCGGGATCTCTCGCCTCACGCTTTAGTTCACCGGAGCGTGACGTCGATCCGGCGTACCGCGCCTTCCCGCACGGCCTCGGCGTGGGGCGAGGCCACGGCGCCCGCCGCCTCGACGGTCCTCCCGTCGCGGTACTCCAGCCGGTACGAAGCGGGCCGCGCTCCCTTGGGGCCGTAGGTGGGCTTCCGGGCCGGGTTGTGATAGACGACGAGCGTCCGCCCCAGGAGCTTGAATGCGAATGCGTTCGCCGGCACCTCGACATCGAGCCAGCCGTCTTGCGCGTCGTGCCAGCGCCGGACGCAGCGACGGCGGGTGAAGAGCCATCCCGGAAGGCGCGGTTCGAGAGCCAGCTCGAGCCGGCCCCCGGCGCCCTCGCGCAGCGGCCGCGGGCCGGCCGCCGCGAGGATCCAGATGTGCAGGAACTCGCAGGTGATCCCGGAGAGGCGCGGCTGGAAGGCCCGGCCGTGGAGCCGCGGGTCCGCGTACGCGCTCGAGACGATGAACGACGCGCCCTCCAGCGTGCTCCTTCCGTAAGCCGCCGGGTCCATGAAGGGGATAAGCGCGGTCCGGGCGTCCCGCCAGAACTCCTCGCAGAGGCCGCTGCGCAGTATCTCGAGCAGGTACTTGTACTCCATGTGCAGGTAGATGGATTCGTTCTCGATCCAGCCGCGGGGGTAGGCCCCGACCGCGCGGCCGAGCTCCGGGGACTCTCCCGTCATGTCCTCGCACGACTTGTACATCCTCAGCTTGCGGTCGTAGACCTTCGAGCGGCGCACCGCCTCGTAGACTTTCTTGGCCTCGTGGGGCCTGTCCTTCATCCAGTGGACGGGCCCTTCGAGGAACAGGCGAACGGGGCGCTGCCGGAACGCGAGCGGCCGCACGAGCGGGTAGCCGAGCCGGCTCTCGCGTCCGAGCGGACGGCTCCTCACGACCTCGTTAACGAAGTAGGTGTACGGGACGCCGTCGCGCGAGAGCACCTTCCTGCGCGCGGGTCCCGTGAAGACGGCGTCGAGCAGCGCCTTCCCCTCCGACAGGAAGTCACGGATCTCGGCCAGCGGCATGGAGACCTCCCGGCCGGAGACGCCGAACTTGGTGCGCTCGCGGTAGAGCTCCTTGAGGGTGTTCGCCTCGTCCCAGTAGCGGAAGGCGGCCCGCTCGTGGGGGGAGAGCCGCCGCCGCATGAGACCGATGAGGCGGCGCATGAGCCGGACGAGCTCCTCGTAGACCGGGACGGGCTTCGCCTCCGCGGCGTCCAAGCGCTCGAGAGCCTCCAGCAGGAAGCGCAGCGCCCTGCGGAGCTCGATCGTCTCCGAGAGCCCGGATCCGAACAGGCCCGGCAGGCCGTTCATGGAATCGTTCCACCCCGGCTTGCCCGCCTCCATCTCGACGCCGGTCCCGGCCGGATCGAGCGTGGCCAGGCGGTTGGCGACGATGCAGAGCAGCTTCACCACGACGCTGGTCTTATAGACGCTTCCCTTCCCGTGGCGGGTACGAGCCTTGTAGGCGTCGGTCCGGCGCGCGCCGATGAGGCGCTCCTTCTCGGGGTCCCGGACGACCGCGCCGTAGCAGCGGATATTGCCTCCCGCGTCCACCGTCTTGCGGTCGCGGGGCAGGATCACGTCCGGGTCGTCGAAGAAGGTCAGGCGCGCGCCTCCCAGCAGGAACTCCCCGGCGCGCTCGGGATAGACCGCCAGGACGATCTCGAGCAGGTCGATGTTGTAATGCCAGTGGTCCACCCAGAAGCCCTCGTGCAGGCCGCCGATCTCGCCCTCCCGGCAGAAGGCCAGGATCCCGCGCAGCGTCCGCTCGCGGTCCGCCGCGGCCAGGCCGCCCGCGCGCTCCAAAGACAGCAGGAGCTCGCCGGGGGTGAAGGCCGCGCCCATCTTCTCCAGCAAACCCGCGCGCAACACGGGGGATCCGACGTTGGCGCGCAGCCACTTGCGCAGGCCCGCCGCGTTCTCGACCCGGTAGGCGACTCCCTTCACCTCTAGGGGATTGTAGCCGTCGAGCTGGATCAGGTTCAGGAAGGCGCGGAGGTTGGCGTCCTCCACCTCGGGAAAGAACCAGGTATCCGTCCGCCGGTTCTGCAGGACGCTCCGGTAGTGTCCGGTGCCCTGCGACAGGTAGGTCGGGTCGAGGACGAAGTGGTGGTAGTCGCGCTCCAAGTCCCCGTTCTGGCGGGAGTAGATGGGCAGCACGCTCTTGCCGCGGGCCGTCTCGAGGACGAGCGGCATGCCGCCGCGGACCACGTTGTCGAGGAAATCCTGCCGGGCGTAGGCGTCGAAGTGGGGCGACGAGGAGACGGTGAAGCAGCGGTCCGCGATCTCCTCCACCACCCTCCCGTTCTCGGCGCGCTTGTCCTCGACGAAGCCTTTCTTGCGCAGCGCGGCCAGCAGCCCCCGCAGGTCCTCGTCCCGGCCGACGTGCCCGATCAGCGAGACCTGGCGAGCCTCTCCCCCGGGGGCCAGGCGGTCGGCCCGGGCGGCGAAGGCCGAGGGCGTCTTGTTGTCCCCGTACTGCGGGAAGGCGAGCACGCCCCGCAGGCCCGAGGCGTCGAAGTGCCAAGGGCGGTCGAAATTCATGGCCTCGCCGAAGACCGCCTCCGGATCGACGACGACGCCCTTCCCCAGCGAGACCCCCGGCGCCACGTAGAAATGGCCGCCCGTGACGCGGGCGACGCGCTCGACGTCGTCGGCGGTCTGCTTGAGCCGGAACAGGGGGATGCCGGCGAAGGAGCCCACGCCCATCATCCCCTCGATGTGCCGGGGGATGGACTTGATCCGAGCCTGGTCCAGGCCGTAGGGCAGGACCCGGGGGGCGCCGTCCACCCATTCTATCCGGCGCTCCTCGTCCGCCAGGTTGCGGATGCGCACGTCCCGGCACAGGGCCGCCACCGGGAAGTTCGGGAGCGTGAAGTAGGCTACCTCGATCTCCAGCCGCAGCGGCCTGTTCCTCTCGCGCAGGCGCAGCTCGGCGGAGGAGACCATCATGGTCTGCAGTATCCCGGGCCGGTCGGTCTTCCGGAAGGGCTCGTAGGCCGGCCCCCCGTCGAGCTTGATGAAGGTCCGGAATCCCTCGCGGGCCACGCGCATGAGGGCCTTATTGAAGGAGTAAAACTCCAGGATCTGGCCGTCCTTGTCCCGCACGCCGGCCGAGCAGACCGCCTGAGCGCGGCTCACGTAGTAGACCCACAGGGGGATGCCCCACTTGCCGGCTATGCCCGGCAGGAAGTTCGAAAAGGGCTCGGCCCAATTGTAGTTCTCGATGACGAAGGACGACGCGTCGGGATCGAGGCGGTAGGTCGCGCGCGGTCGTTTCATCGTGGGTCACCTCCAAAAGAGTGCGCCGGATAGCCGCTCGGGGGCGCCGGACCCTACCCCAGCTCCTCGGCGAGCGGCCCCGCCTTCATCTTCGTTCCCTTGACCAGGGCGTTCAGGAAGACCGACCGCAACGGCTCGACCGCCGCGGCGGCCTTGAAGAGGGGAGTCCTCTCCAGGACGCCGAGGACGCGCCCCAAAGCGCGGTGGCTCAGGCGTTCGGGCTCGTCGAAGAGCAGGTCCGCCAGCTTGCCGCGCTCGACGGCCATCGTCACGAGCCGGTCGAACACGGTCTCCGGGGGGACGGTCTTGCGGGCGCGGGGCCTCATGGAGAGGGCGCCGGACGCGCAGGCCGAGCGGCAGACGCCGCAGCCCAGGCAGAGGGTCTCGTCGAGCACGGCCCACCGGCGCTCCTCGCTTCGCTCCGTCATCCGCCGGATCTCGATCGCCTCGACCGGGCACGCCTCGACGCATTCCCCGCAGCCGGAGCATAGGGCGGGATCGACATCCATTATCCAGTTCGAGGTGACGATCGCCTCGCGGATGCCGTAGGTCCTGACCGCCCGGACCATGTGGCAGCAGCAGCGGCAGCAGTTGCAGATATAGGTCACCCGGCGGCGCACGTTGTCGCCGATCTGGGCCATCCCGAGCTCCTTGCACCTCCCGATGATGCGCATGGCCTCATCGGCCGTGACGGGGCGGGCGGCGCCGCTGCGGATCATGGCTTTGGCCGCGTGGCCGAGCGTGAGGCAGGTCTCAACCGGCCTGTCGCAGGCCTTGCCGACATGGGACGCCTGATGGCGGCAGGCGCACAAAGAGACGCCCAGGGCCGGCGCCGAGCGCACCAGATGGCTCGCGCGCTCCCAGTCGAGGACCTCGGCGTGGTCCCCCTCGGGCAGAGCCTCCTCGCGGACCAGGGCGCGGCCGATCTGGGTCCGGCCGCGGAAGACGGAGCGCGCGAAGCGGTCGTCTTGGTGCATGTACTCGTCGAAGAGGCGGGCCAGCTCGGCCATGGGCATGTCGGGGCGCGCGCGCATGAAGGTGAACTCGAAGAACCCGATCACGACCGGGGGGAGCAGGAAGTAGCGCGTGCCGCCGTGCTCGAGGTCGACGACCAGGCCCCGGCGGGCCATGTCGGTCATCTTCTCTCCGAGCCGGTCGGCGGGGATGCCGAGCTTGCGCGACAGGTCCTCCAGGGGCGTGGGGCTGCCGGGGATGCGCCGGGCGAGCTCGGCCTCCTCGGGCGAGAAGAGGAGCCTCAGGATCCTCGTCAGGGCGGGCGAGTCCGGAGCGCCCGTGACGTTGCGGTCCAGCCGCTCGCGCAGCAGGCGGTACTCGCGGTCGGAGTTGACGATATGGCCCATAAGCCTCTCCCGCCTCGGGACGGCGGGGCTGGCCGCCGCCGTCCCGCCCCGCTGCCTAGAGATGGAACTCCCGGGAGAAGCCGGGGGGGATAGAGTGGTAGTCCCCCTTGACCAGGACCGGCACCGGATTGGCGCCGTCCTTGGCCACCGTGATGCGGAGGACCTCCTTGCCGACGTCCACCGCGAGCCAGGCGCCCCGGAACTTCATGTTCATGCGCAGGCGCTTGAGGGGCTTGGGCAGGTTCGGCTTGAAGCTGAGCGCGTCGCCGACCGGGTCGATGCCGGTAAAGTGGCTCATGGGGATCTCCACGGTCCCGGCCATGGCGCCCAGGTGGATGCCCTCGGGCGTGGTCCCGCCCTGCACGTCGTCCACGTCGCTGCGCAGAGCCTCGCAGAAGTACTCCCAGCCCTTGTCGCGGTCGATGCGGTCCACGACGGATGCGTAGACGAGCTGGCTGAGGGTGGAGCCGTGGCAGCTATGGCCCATATGGTACTCGATGTTGGCGGGGATCTTCTTCTCGTCGAAGGCGTAGCCCAGATCGGAGAAGAGCCCCTTGAGCTCGCGGGGCTCGAGCAGGTAGAAGAGCATGGCCGCGTCCGCCTGTTTCGACACCTGGTAGTTGTCGGGGGAGTCGCCTTCCGCCTTCAGGATGCGGTCGAGCCGGTGGATGTCGCCGTATTTCTTCCGGTAGCCGTCCCAGTCGAACTCCTTGAGCTTCTCGAAGCCCTCGTACTGGCTGATGATGCCGCCGTTGTGGAAGACCACCTTCATCTTGCGCGTGATCTTTCGCCAGCGGTCCAGCTCCTCCTTCTGGAGGTCGAGCAATGCGGTCAGCTCGTGGCGGGATCCTGCTCGCACCTCCTCTAGCGAGTCCAGCGCCCGCCTCAGGCACCACACGGCCATGACGTTGGTGTAGGAGTTGTTGTCCACGCCTCCGTGCTCGGCGCCGGGATATTTCTCGTGATACTCGTCGGGCCCCATCACGCCTTTGATCTCGTAGCGGCCGCTCTCGCGGTCGAAGGCCGTGACGCTGGCCCAGAACCGGGCGATCTCCAGGAGCATCTCGGCCCCGTATCTCTCGAGGAACTCCCGGTCTCCGGTCGCCTCGTAGTACTTCCATGTGTTGTAGGCGATGGCGGCGTTGATGTGGCGCTGGAGGCGGCTGTTATCGGGATCCCATGTCCCGGACTTCGGGTTGAAGTGGATGATCTGGCTCTCCTCCCTGCCGTCGCTGCTGCTCTGCCAGGGGAACATGGCTCCCTGGAAGCCCGCCTCGACCGCGTTGGCCCGGGCCATGTTCAAGCGGTGATACCGGTACATGAGCAGCGAGCGCATCACCTCAGGGAGGCGGAACTTATAGAACGGGAAGACGAACATCTCGTCCCAGAAAATATGGCCCCGGTACGCCTCCCCGTGCAGGCCGCGGGCGGGCACGCTCACGTCGAGCCCGATGGTGTTGAGGGAGGCCGTCTGCAGGATGTGGAAGATGTGCACGCGCAGGATCAGCTGCAGGCGCTGCATGGCGTCGTCGTGCGGGTCGGCCGGGATCAGCTCCACGTCGCAACGCCGCCATAGGGATTTCCAGGCCAGGGCGTGGCTGCGCAGAAGGTACTCGAACCGGCCGCACATGGCCATCGCGTGCCGGGCGCCCAGGGCGGTGTCCGTGATGCCGCGGTCCCGGGAAGAGCATAGCGCGACGATCTTCTCCACTCTCAGGGGCTTGCCTTCCGCGACCTTGGTCGAGAACTCCTGCCCGACGGAGGCCGCGTTCTTGAGGAGGTTCGGGACTTCGCCGAGCCGCTTGCCCATCTTGTAGAGCCGGGTGCGGGCCGCCAGGGCCACTTCGATCTTGGACTGGACGGTCCGAGCCGTCAGGAAGACGCCCTCGGGGGCGACGGGACCGTTGTCCAGCACCTCGAGGTGCTGGGAGCTGAGCTGGCGGTAGCGCTTGACCCCCGTGTTCGCGACGCCCCCGTCGAGCACGGAGCGGACGCGGATCTTGCCGGACCAGTTCTCCGGGGTGATGGTGTACTCGATGGCCGCCAGGCGCGAGTCTCTCATGTGGACCATGCGGCGCGAAAGCACGGTGGTCTCCCGGCCGCGGGAGTCCTTGATCCGGAACTTCCGGACGAGCAGGCCTTGCCTGAGGTGCAGCTCCTGCCGGTAGGCGAGGACCTCGACCTTGGAGAGGTCCAGCCATTCCCCGTCCTCGGGACGGAAGCTCAAGGGCAGCCAATTGGGGAAGTTGACCAGATCCTCGTTGACGATGGTCTGTCCCGAGACCTCGCTGTTCAGGCGGTTGTAGCCGCCCGCCAGGTAGGTTCCGGGGTAGCGGAGTTCGTCGGCCTTCGCCTCCTCCCCGGCGCCGCGGGTGGCGAAATTGCCGTTGCCCAGCGTGCAGAGGGCCTCCCTGTGCCCCTCCCTCTCGGGGTCGTAGCCCTCGTAGACGAGGACCCAGGGGTCCAGTTTGAGGAAGCGCGCCAGACGCTGGAGGAAGTCGCGGGCCACCTTGGGGTTGCGCAGCGAGTACTCCGCGGCCGTCGGCTTGGGGACCTCGGACACGAGGATGCCGACGCCGTGTCCGGCGATGGCCTTGAAGGCGTCCTCATCGGTGACGTCGTCGCCGATGTAGACGGGCAGCGCGTCCTCGAGCTCGAGCGCCTTCATCAGCCATAAGAGGGCCTTGCCCTTGTCCCAGTCCATCTTCGGGCGCAGCTCGAAGACCTTCTTGCCCCCGGCCTTGCGTAGTTTGGGATGCTTGGCCACCGCTTCGTCGACCATCTTCTCCAAGCGCGGCACGTCGGCCTCCGCCACCTGCCGGTAATGGACGGCGAGCGAGAAGCGCTTGTTCTCCACGAGCGCCCCTTCGATCCCCCGGACCTGCTCCTCGATGCTGGCGGCGACCTCTTCTATGACGGCTTTGAGGTCTTTGTCCACCTCATGGACGATCTTCGAGCTCTGGGGCCCGGCGATGTCGAAGCCGTGGCTGCCCGCGTAGTAGAGCTCCTCGAGGCCGACCAGGCCCGCGACGTCCTCGCGTCCCCTGCCGCTGACGATGAGGGTCGGGCAGACCTCCGCCAGGTCTTTGAGGACCTTCTTGGTCTCCTCGGAGAGGACGGCCAGGTCCGGCGTGGCGACGATCGGGGTCAAGGTGCCGTCGTAGTCCAGGAAGACCGCCAGCCGCTTGCCCGACCACGAGGACTCCAGGTCCTTCCAGTGTCCCAGAGCCGACGGCCGGGCCTGCTCGCGCCGCCGGCACCAGCTCTCCATATGCTCGACGGAGATCTCCTCCAGGTCGTCCACCACGAAGTCGGCGCCCGCTTCGAGGAGGTTGGCGCGGGTGCCGTCCCGGTCGACTCCGATGACGAGGCTGAACCCGGCCGTCCTTCCGGCCTCGACGCCGGAGGCGTCGTCGTCGATGACGACCGCGCGCTCCTTTGAGCCGCCCATGAGCTCCAGGCACTCGAGGAAGACGTCGGGCTCGGGCTTCCCCTTCAGGCCCCGCTTGGCCAGGGTCTCCCCGTCGACCACCGCGTCGAAGAGGTCCTGGATGCCGGCCTTCTCGACGATCTGCCGGCCGGTCTTGCTCGAGGACACCACGCCGACCTTCACCTTGCGGGACCGGAGGGCCTTGACCAGCTTCAGGGTGGCGGGGTAGACGTCGACGCCCTGCTCCCGCATGATGCGCTGGAAGATCGCGTTCTTCGCGTTGCCCAATCCCCAGACCGTCTCCGCGTCCGGCGCGTCGGAGGGCTCGCCGTGGGCGATCTCGATGTGGCGGGAGTCGAGGAAGGCCGCGATGCCCTCTAGGCGGGGCTTCCCGTCCATGTAGCGCCTGTAGTCCTCCTCCAAGTCGAAGGGCCTAAACGGCTCGGCCCCGGTCTCGGCGCGCTTCTTCAGAAAGGCGTCGAAGAGCTCCTTCCACGCGGCGGCGTGGTAGCGGGACGTCCGGGTGATGACGCCCCCGAGGTCGAATATCACGGTATCGAAAGGAAGCATCTCGCTGTTCTCCTCAGGTGTCATTCTCGCGCGTATTCGTCGCCGTCAGGCTTTTCGGGCTCCGGCGGAAGGCCCCTCCAGGTGGAAGCCCATCCGCCACCAGGTCGGCACGAGGGCCGAGCCCGCGACCAGGAGCAGCGCGATCCAAAGGCCGCGCCACGGGAACCAAACAGGCGGCGGGCTCCCGCAGAACCAGCTCCCGATGCCGGTCAGCAGGCAGAAGATCGAGAATGCGGCCAGGGCCACGGCTCCCAGGCTGCGCCCGAGCTTCTTTTTCGGCAGGTCGCCGTCCTCGCCCAACGCCTCGGCCACCGGCTTCCAGAAACCGAAGGGCTTTACCTGCGCGTAGAACTTCTTGAGCCGTTCCATGTCCTCGGGCCCGGTCCAAAGAGAGACGAGGATGCCGCTCGCGGTGGCTCCCACGGCCATGAGGATCAGGCGGATGGACTCGGACTCCGTGCTCATGAGGAGGATGGGCGCGAGGATCATGGAGGCCAGGATGCACGCGATCTCGCCCCAGGCGTTGATCCGCCACCAGAGCCAGCGCAGGACCAAGAGCACCCCGAGGCCCGCTCCCAAGAGCAGGCTCGCGGTCCAGGCCGTCTGGATCGACGAGAGCTGGGTCATGATGACGAGCCCGATGACGAGGATCAGGATGTTGGCGCCGCGCGCCACCCAGACCAGGTTCCTGCCGCTGGGCTCCTTCTTGAGCCAGGCCTGGCAGACGAAGCGCTTGTAGATGTCGTTGGTCCAGTAGGAGGAGCCCCAGTTGAGGTGGGTGTCCACCGTGGAGGCCAGGGCGGCCAGCATGCCCGTCACCATCAGGCCTTTGACGCCCACGGGCAGGAACTCCGCGATGCCCCGCACGAACGTGGACTCCCGTTCGGCCTTCATGAGCTCGAAGGGCAGAGACAGGTCCGGAGGGAAAAGGACCATGAGGCCGAGCCCGATCGGCAGCCAGAGCAGGCTGCGGAAGAATATCTGCGCGACCGTGAAGATGACCGCGGCCTTCCGGGCGTCCTCGTCGGTGCGGCAGGCCATGGAGCGCTGGGCCAGGTAGCCGGTGCCGTCGGCGTTCATCTGGGCGAGCCACTGGATGGAGATGACGGCGAGCACCGCCCAGGTCGCGTCCTTGGCCTGCGAGGGGGTGAAGGCCAAAATCTGCGTGGGGGTGATGCCCTCCGGCCCGCCGTTGGCGAACATCTCCGCGATCCTGGCCTGGAGCGAGCCGAAGCCCCCGGCCGCGTACACTACGATGCCGGCGTAGCAGGCCGTGGCCACCATGGCCAGGCCGAACTGGACCACGTCGGTGTTGACCACGCTGCGCAGTCCGCCGGTCGTGGAGTAGAAAGTCGTGACGAGCACGATGGCTCCGATGGAGATCAGGTTGTTCGCGGAGCGCACCCAGACCTCCGCGCTCTCGCCCGCGAAGACCGTGAGCGGCACCCCGAGCGAACGTACCAAGGAGACCATCGGGTCGAAGACCGCCGCGGGCAGCCATTCGTTCCAGAGCAGGAAGGGCTCCGCGATGCGCGTCGCGGCCAGGAGCACCATCGCCAGCACCGTGCAGTTGAAGATCGTGCCCAGGTAGATGGCCTTGAAGCCGCGCAGCACGGCCGCGGGGGCCTTCCCGTAGCGGAACTCGGTGAGCTCCGCGTCGGTGAGCACGCCCGCCCTGCGCCAGCTCGCGGCGAGCACGAAGCCCATCAGCAAGAACGCCAGAGCGTATATCCAGAGCCGCCAGAGCGAGAAGATGCCCGCGGTGGCGATCAGCCCCGTGACCAGAAGGGGCGTGTCGGCGGCGAACTGGGT
Organism: Elusimicrobiota bacterium; assembly: GCA_043819795.1. Classification (GTDB taxonomy): domain Bacteria; phylum Elusimicrobiota; class Elusimicrobia; order UBA1565; family UBA1565; genus JBDREN01. Next base: position 13,988 of record JBDREN010000169.1, on the reverse strand, counting down.
GGCCGCCATGCTGATCCCGGCCTTCCAGCCCGACAGGCTGCGCCCCGCGAGGAAGTACTCCTCGAGGTTCTGGGACGCCGCGTCCTTGGCCCGGAAGCCGGAGTACACTGCGTAGGCGATGAAGGCCCCGATGATGAGGACGTCGATCAGATGCATGGGTATCTCCTGCTCGGTCCCGCTGAATGGATTTTTAGGCCCCTATTCTATCAAACATCAGGCGGCCGGACCATTTCTCCGCGCCGGTTCCGGTCCGGTGCTATTAAGGAAGCGGTGAAGTCTTGCCGCCGATTCAGGAGCCGGATGCCCTGGCGAATCCGTCCTCATGGGAATCCCGAGACCTGTCGCGGCCCGATCGGCATTGGCTGGGGGCGAGAACAAAGCTATGATTGGGGGTATGGGGTCCGTTCCGCGGGCGTCTCTGGCGTTGTCGGCCGGCGTTCTCCTTCTGCTTCGCGGCCCGGCTTCCGGGCAGGAGCCTCCTGACCGCGACCGCGGCGTGCGCATGGAGATTACCGCGCCCGTCCGCCCGGCGCCGGCTCCCCATGAAGAGTCCACGCGGCCGGTGGCGCGGGTCCAGCGTACCCGGATCCAGGAGTCGACTCCCGATTCGGTGCCCGATGCCCTGCGGGATGAGCCCGGCGTGCTTGTGCAGAAGACGATGCCGGGGCAGCCCGCCGTCTCGGTCCGCGGCTTCATCGGCAAGGACAATCTGGTCCTGATCGACGGGGCGCGCCTGAACCATGCCGCGACCCGGAACGTCCAGTCCCTGGGCACCCTTGACCCGGATTCGTTCGAGCGCGTCGACGTGCTTCGCGGGCCGGGCTCGGTCCTCTACGGCGGCGACGCGCTCGGCGGCGTCGTCTATCTTTCGCCCAAGCGCCGGACCGACTACTCCCGGCCGCTGAGCGTGGAGCCCGCCTTTTTCGCGGACTACCGCTCCGCGACGCGCGGGCGCGCCGCCCGGATGGAGGTGTCCGGGAACTGGCGACGGCTGGGCTGGATCGCGGGCTTGAGGGGGGGGAGGTCCGAGCACCTGAGGACCGGCGGCGGACGCGGACGCGCCGTTCCCACCGGGTATTCCTCGTCGGGGGGTGACCTGGCCCTGGACTGGCGGACGGAGCGGGCGCTGTGGACGCTCACCTACCAGCACGGCCGGCAGGAGGACCTGGCCCGCTACGACAAGTACCCTACGGCTCGTCTCTTCGGATCGACGGGAGAGTATGACGAGTATCTCTTCGATCCCGTGAGCAGGGACTTGGTCGTGCTCGGGGCGGAGACCGGGAAGGGGGGCGGCCCCGCGCTCCGTTCCCGGGTCTATTGGCAAAGGCAGCACGAAACCAGGCGCAGCCGCAAGACCGGCTCGTCCACTCGGTCGATATATAAGGACACCGTACGGACGATCGGCGGCCGGCTGGACTGGGAGCGGCCTGTGGGCGGCGCATGGACGCTGCTCACGGGGCTGGAGGGGTACCAGGACCGCGTCGGCAGCGGGCGCGAGGACGTGAGTCTGGCCACGGGAATCCGGACCGACGATCCTTCAGGGAGCAGCTATCCCGACGGCTCGACCTACGGCTCGCTCGCGGGCTTCACCCTCCTGCGCTGGCGCCCGGCGCAGGAGTGGACCCTGGAAACCGGAGGACGCTTCAGCCGGGTCTCGGTGGACTCCAGCCTCCGTTCCGGCCCGGCCGCGGGACGGCCCTTCGACGACACGTTCTCGAGCTGGACCGGGGGCGCGGGCGCGCGCTGGCAGGCGCGCCCCATGCTGCGGCTGCATGCCGGGCTCTGGCAGGGCTTCCGTCCGCCGAACCTCAACGACACGGTGGTCCTCAAGACCGCCGCCTCAGGGACCGACGTCCCCAGCTTCGGGCTCCGATCGGAGAAGAGCACGGGCCTGGAGCTCGGGGCCTGGCAGAAGGCCGGCTCGTTCTCTCACTCGCTCACCGTCCATTACACGAGGCTGACGGACCTCATCGAGCGCGTGCCCGGCGCGTTCAACGGTCTGAGTTTCATTGACGAAGACGGCGACGGGATACGGGACCCCGGCGAGAGCCCCGTTTACCAGCGGGCGAACTTCGGCCAAGGCTTCGTCGCCGGGGCGGAGTGGGAGGGGGGCATGAGCCTGGCCGCCGACCGGCGGCTGTACGCCGCGGCCTCCTGGACCTTCGGCCGAAACTGCGCGGCCGACGAGCCGCTCACCCGGGTCCCGCCGCCGGCCGGGACGCTCGGATTCCGTTGGACCCCTTTTTTGCCGAGCTTCCCTTGGATGGAGGTGTTCCTGCGCGGCGCCGCGCCCCAGGATCGCCTTTCGACGTCCGACCGCGACGACCCGCGCGTCGATCCCGCCGGGACGCCGGGCTGGTGGACGCTGAACCTCCGCGGAGGCCTGCGCTTGACGCGCGGCATGCGCCTGGTCGTCTCCGTCGAGAACGCGCTCGACCGCGGCTATCGCGAGCACGGCTCCGGGGTGGACGCGGCGGGGATCAACGTGGTCAGCAGGTTGGAATGGCGGAGGTAGATCAGCGCCGCAGGGCAAGCCTGCTGCGCTGATTACTCGAGCTTGCGGCGCAGGAGCGTCGCGCGCAGGAAGTCCCGGTCCATGGAGTCGAGTTCCTTGCCGGCGAGCATCTGGATGTGGGCCGGCTGGGCCAGGACGATGAGCTCGTTGACGGTGTCGAGGGAGGCCGGCAGCTTCCATCCCAGCGAGAGCCCCATCCGCACGTAGGAGAGGTGCTGCATGGTCTCCTCGTAGGTGACCATGCGGGCGTTGCCGAGGATCCCCAGCGAGCGGTAGACGAGGTCCTCGAGGCGCAGCTTCCTCGTCCCGTCCGAGAGCTCCGAGCGCGCCTCGTTCTCCTTCTGGATGAGGATGCCGACGACGTTCGTCATGTCCTCGACGATGGCCCCTTCGGCCGGGCCCAGGGAGGTCGCGTTCGAGATCTGGTAGAAATCGCCCATCACCTTCGTGCCTTCCCCGTAGAGCCCCCGCGCGATGACGCCGAGGCGCGAAAGCCCGTCGAGGACGCGATTGATCTGCCCGGTAAGCGTGAGCCCCGGCAGGTGCACGAGGGTCGAGGCCCTCAGCCCGGTGCCGAGGTTCGTCGGACACGCCGCCAGATAGCCCCACTCGAGGTGGTAGGCGATGTCGAGGGATTCGGAGAGCTCCGAATCGAGTGCGCCGGTCTTGCCGAGGAGCTCCTTGAGGCAGAGGCCCGAGTCGATCCCCTGCAGGCGCAGATGATCCTCCTCGTTGATCATGAGGCTCAGGATGTCGCGGTCCCCCACGATCACGGCCCGGCCCTTCGGCTCGGAGGCCAGCAGGTTGCTGATGAGGTGGCGTTCGACCAGAAAGGAACGGTCCAACGGCGCCAATTCCTCGAGCGTGATCTGCGCGGCGTTCCCCAAGGACTTGCTTTTTCGCACGACATCGGCGACGGTCGCGAGGACCGCGGCGGAGTCCTCCGCGCCGGCCCGGCCGGGGAAGGGGCGGTCGGCGAGGTTGCGCGCCAGGCGCACGCGGGAGGAGAGCACGACCTCGTGGTTCGGGCCGGCGGGCAGCGCCCAGCCCATCTTGTGGTGGAGCATGTTGCCGAGCCGCATCACTTGAGCCTTCGGATGCGGTCCCGCAGCCGGGCCGCCTCCTCGAAGTCCTCCTTGCTCACGGCGGCCGCCAGCGACTTGCGCAAAGAGGCGGTCTCCTCCGCCTTCCTCTTGTCGTCGAACGCGGCCCCGGCCCTGGGCGGGCTCTTCCCCGAGTGCCGCAGGGCGCCGTGGATGTGCTTGACGACGTCCCCGAGCGGCTCGGCGAAGCTCTCGTAGCAGGCCGGGCAGCCGAGCAGGCCGCTCTCGCGGAACTCAGGGTACTTGAGGCCGCAGCGCGGGCACTCGCGCGGGCGGCGCTGCTCGGACGGCCGGAGCTGGCTGCCGAGCGTCGAGAGGAGCTCGAAGATGGGGGAGCTGGGGACCGCGGCGTGGCCCTTGACCTTCTTGGCGCAGCTCGCGCAGAACTGGTACTCCGTCACCTTGTTGTTGACGAGCTGCTTATAGAAGACCGTGGCTTCGTTCTTCTGGCACCTGGAGCAGAGCATGTCGCCTCTCAAGCCGAGAGGGGATGGCGCGCGCGGCCGATCGTCGGCTAGACCTTCACTTCCTCGTAGACCGCGACGCCCGCCTCCGGCGAGTTCGCGTACTCGCGGAACGCCTGGATCAGCTTGTTGGTGATCGGGCCCGACTTCTGGTCCGTGATCGGGCGGCCGTTGATCTGGGTCACGCCGATGATCTCGGCGCCGGTGCCGGTCAAAAACACCTCGTCGGCCCGGTAGAGCTCCGGCACCGTGAATACCTGCTCGATGACATCGAGGCCCAGCTTCGTGCGGGAGAGCTTCATCGCGACGGTCCGCGTGATGCCCTCCAGGATGCCCACGAACACGGGAGGGGTAAAGACCTTGTTGTCCCGGATGAAGAAGATGTTGTCGCCCGAGCACTCGGCGACGTAGCCGTCATGGTTGAGCATGATGGCCTCATCGCAGTCGGCGCGGGACGCCTCGGCGCGAGCGAGGATGTTGTTGAGGTAGTTGAGCGACTTGATCGAAGGAGACAGCGTGTCCGGGGGCACGCGGCGCAGGTGGGAGATGATGAGCTTGAGGCCGCGCTGGTATGCCTCGTCGGGATAGAGCTCGATCTTGTCGGCGATGATGATCACGCTCGGGTTCTTGCATTTGCGCATGTCGAGGCCGAGGTCGCCCACGCCGCGCGTCACGATCACGCGGATGTAGGCATCCTTCAGCTCGTTCACGCGGACCGCGTCGCAGACGGCGCGCATCATCTCCTCGCGCGTCATGGGGACGTTCAGGAGGATGGCCGTGGCCGAGTTGTAGAGCCGGTCCACGTGGGCCTTGAGCTTGAACACCCGGCCGTTGTAGGCGCGGATGCCCTCGAAGATGCCGTCCCCGTAGAGGAGGCCGTGGTCGTATACCGAGATCTTCGCGTCCTCCCGGTCGTAGTAGCGACCGTCGATGTAAATCTTCATGGGACTCCTCCCCCTGTTATGCCGCCTATTGGGCCTCGGCGATGCGGCCGTCCACCAGATGGATGGGTCGGGTGGCGAACTCGGCGGCATGTTCGTTGTGGGTGACCAGTACGACCCCTACGCCAAGGTCGCCGGCCAGCTCCTTCAACCTATTAAATACCAATTCTGCGTTGCGTCTGTCCAGGTTTCCGGTGGGCTCGTCGGCCAGGAGCACTGCCGGCCGGTTGACCAGGGCCCGGGCGATGGCCGTCCGCTGGCGCTCCCCGCCCGAGATTTGAGAGGGGAATCGTCCGGACAGCTCCGCGATGCCCAGGGCTCCGAGAAGCTCGCGGGCGCGGCTTTCGACCGGCGCGAGGCCCCCGCCGCGATGCTCCGGCCGGATGCGGGCCGGCATCGTCACGTTCTCGAGCACCGTGAACTCGGGCAGCAGCGAGTCGAACTGGAAGATGAATCCCAGGCGGCGGTTGCGCTGCTCCGAGCGCCGCCGCTCGTCCAGCCGGAACGTGGCCTGGCCCGCCAGCAGGATCTCGCCGGCCGAGGGGCGGTCCATGAGCCCGAGGAGGTTGAGCAGCGTGGATTTGCCCGAGCCGCTCGGGCCGAGGATCGCCACGAACTCGCCTGCGTGGACCGTGAGGTCCACCCCCTGGAGGACCTCGAGCGACTGGGTCCCCTGGAGGTAGCTCTTGGACACGCCGCGCGCCTCGATGACCACGCCAGCCTGCGCGGTCCCGGGGTCGTTCTCGGGACTAGCCTGCGCGGCACCGCGGTCGTCGGTGGTGTCAGCCATAATGGATGGCCTCGATCGGATCCACCTTGGAGGCTCGGTGGGCCGGGTAGAGCGTGGCCAGCACCGAGAGCGCGAGGCCGCAGACCATGACCCCTAGGACGTCGAGGGCTTCGACCTGGACCGGGACCCGGGAGAGGTAGTAGATATCGGCCGGGAGCTCGACGATCGGATAGCGCCAGACGACCCAACAGAGCGCGAGGCCGAGCAGGACCCCGAAGCCGACCCCGAAGCAGCCGATCAGGAGCCCCACCCAGAGGAATATCTTCCGGATCTGGGCGGGAGCGGCGCCCATCGCCCTGAGCAGCCCGATGTCGCGGAGCTTTTCGGTACCCATAAGGATGAGGTTCGAGGCGATGTTGAGCGACGCGACGAGGATGATCAGCGCGAGGATGATGAACATCACGTATTTCTCCAGCTTGAGGGCGGCGAAGAGCGTCCGGTTCATCTGCGTGAACGAGCGGACCGTGAAGTCCCATCCGAGACGGTCCTGGAGGACGGCCGAGACGGCGTCGGCGTCGTCGAGGTCGCGCAGCCGGGCCTGTATCCCCGACATGCCGCCCGGGGTCTTGAAGAAATCGGCCGCCTCCTTTATGGAGACGTACCCCGTGGCGCTATCGAACTCGTAGTAGCCGGTGCGCAGCAGGCCGACGATCCGGAATTTCTTCATCGCGGGCACGAGCCCGAACGGCGTCGCGAGGCTCTGCGGGGAGATGAGGACGACCGTCTCGTCGAGCCAGACGCCCAGATGCCGGGCCAGCTCCTCTCCGAGCACGATGCCGGCTTGCGCGGCACTGGCCCCTCCGGGTCCCGTGCCAGCGCTTGAGCTCCCGTCCTTACGGCGCTCGGCGGGTCCCGTCAGGGCGGACCAGGAGCCGGCCGTGAGCGACTCCTCGAGGTTGTTGACCTTGAACTCGGCCGCCGGGTCGATCCCTTTGACGACGATCCCGGTGGAGCGCTCCTCGAAGGTGATGATCCCCTGGCCGAGCACGAACGGCGCCGTGGCCCGGACATCTTTCTCCTCGCGAAGGACGGTCTCGAGCTTCTCCCGCTTGGCCTCGCTCATCTTGGCGTAGACGCTCAAGTGGGCCTGGGCCCCCACGATCTTCTTTTGGATGTCGGACTGGAAGCCATTCATTACCGACAGGGTGGTCAGCAAAGCCGCGACGCCGATCGAGACTCCCGCCACCCCGATAACGGTGGTCACGAGCGTGAAGAGGCCTTTGCGTTTCGTCTTGAGGTAGCGGAGGGCGACGAAGAGCTCGAAAGGCAAGGCCCTCACTCCGGCTTCAGGGTCGGGAACAGGATGACCTCGCGGATCGAGGGGTGGCCGGTGAGCACCATGGCGAGCCTGTCGATGCCGATCCCGATCCCGCCCGTCGGGGGCATCCCGTGCTCCATCGCCTCTACGAAGTCCTCGTCCAGGAGCTCGGCCTCGCTCAGGCCACCGGCCTTCTGGCGCGCCTGCTCCTCGAAGCGCTCGCGCTGGTCGACGGGGTCGTTGAGCTCGGTATAGGCGTTGGCGACCTCCTCGGCGCCCATGAAGAACTCGAAGCGCTCGACGAGCGATACGTCGCCGGGGAGGCATTTCGCCAGCGGCGTGATGGCGGTCGGATGATCGAACAGGAAGGCCGGCTCATGCAGGTCCGGGAGGATCTTCTCGTCGAAGATGCGCTCGAAGACCTTGGCGCTCGGGGTGCCCTCCCCGGCCTCCACGCCGAGCCGTCCGGCCGTCGCGAGGATCCCCTCCCGGTCGAAGCCCTTCCCCTTGAGGATGCGGTGGATGTCCTCGCCGCAGCGCTCCCTCCAGAGCTCCGGCAGGCGCAGGCGCCGGAACGGCCCTTTGAGGTCGATGGGCTTGCCGCGGTACTCGACGGACTCCAGGCCCAGCGCCGCGGCCGCGTCGCCCACGATCCGCTCCAGGAGATCGGCCATGACGTTGTAGTCCGAATAGGCCTGGTAGGCCTCGAGCATGGTGAACTCGGGGTTGTGCCGCGTGTCGATCCCCTCGTTGCGGAAGATGCGGCCGATCTCGTAGACGGCGTCGTATCCGCCGATGATCAGCCGCTTGAGGTATAGCTCGGTGGCGATGCGCAGGTAGAGGTCGGCTCCGAGAGCGCGGTGGAAGGTCTTGAAGGGCGTGGCGGTGGCGCCGCCGGCCTGCGACAGCAGGACCGGGGTCTCCACTTCGAGGAAGCCCAGCCCGGAGAGGGTGCTGCGCGCCGAGGCGACGAGCCTCGAGCGCGCCTCGAAGAGCCGGTGCACGGACGCGTTCGCGATGAGGTCGAGGTGGCGCTTTCGGTAGCGCGTGTCGATGTCGCGCAGGCCGTGCCATTTCTCGGGCAGCGGGCGCAGGGCCTTGGCCAGCAGCGTCAGCGAGGAGGCCTCGACCGAGGTCTCTCCGGTCTTCGTCTTGAAGACGGTCCCCTCGACGCCGATGAAGTCTCCCACGTGCAGGTCCTTCTTGAAGAGCCGGTAGGTCTCGTCCCCGAGTATGTCGCGCTTGAGGTAGACTTGCAGCTTGAATCCGTCGTGGAGGATGTGCGCGAAGGACGCCTTGCCCATCACCCGGGCCTGGACGATGCGGCCCGCGACGCGGACCGTGTGCCCGGTGCGCTCCTGCGCCTGGATCCCCTCGGCCAGGGCGGCGGCTTCGCGCGCGGAGTGCGTCCGCTCCCACCGGTGGGGGAACAGCTCCACGCCCCGCTCCCGCATCTCGCGCATCTTGTCGTGCCGGGACTTGATGAGTTCGACTTCCATGCCCGCTACTTGTTGTTCCCGGCGATGATGCCCGTGATGAGCTCGCGCAGCATCTTGGGGTCGAAGGGCTTCTGGACGTAGGCGGCCACGTTGGGGGCCATCTCGAAGAGGTCGCGCATCTTCTGCCCCTTGGCCGTCAGCACGAGGATGGGGATCGTCTGGGTCTTTTCCTCTTTCTGAAGCCGGTTGTTGAGCGTGTATCCGTCCATTACCGGCATCATGATGTCGAGGATGATCAGGGCGGGCATGACGACGTCCTGGGACGGGGGCTGGACGCCGAGACGCTCGAGCGCCACGACGCCGTTTGCGGCGTCGTGGACCTTGTGCCCGTCCTTCTCGAGGATGAAGCGCAGCAGCAGTACGATCTCGGGCTCGTCGTCAACGACCAGGATGGTGGCCATCAGCTCTTCAGGACGTCGCGGATCACCTGCCGCAGCTTCTGGGGGTCGAAGGGCTTCTCCACGCAGGCCACCACGTTCGAGGCCTTCTCGAAGAGGTCGCGCATCTGGCCCTTGGCTGTCATGACGATCAAAGGGATCCTGCGGGTGCGTCCGTTCTGCTCGAGCCTGCCGCACACCGTGTAACCGTCCATGACGGGCATCATCACGTCGAGGACGATCAGGTCCGGCAGCTCGGCGTCCTCCTCGGCGGGCTCCACGCCCATCTTCTCGAGCGCTTGGGCGCCGTTGTATGCCTCGGTGACCCGGTGTCCGTCTTTCTGGAGCAGGAACCTCATGAGGGTGACGACGTCCCGCTCGTCGTCGACCACCAGGATGTGCGCCATCGCGCTCCAGGTCCTCCTTAGCGCCCCCGGCCCGAAGAAACGCCGAGGGAAGGTCTTCGTGCGCCCCGAGTTTACTAGATTGCCGGGAGGGTGTCAATTTAATACAATAATTCTTTGACAATATGAACGGAGCGCGACCTCATATGGCGATCGAACAGACACTCATACTCATCAAGCCGGACGGCGCGAAGCGCAAGCTGACCGGGATGGTCCTCGACCGTCTCGACGCCGCGGGGCTCACGTTGGCGGCCGCGAAGGTGGTCTCGGTGAGCTCGGAGCTGGCGCGCGAGCATTACCGCAACCTCAAGGACAAGCCTTTTTTCGAGGAGCTGATCCGGTACATCCGCGGCGAGTTCCACGGCATCCCCGACAATAGAGTGCTCGCCCTCGTCTACGAGGGGGAGGGGGCCGTCGCGGCGGCCCGGAAGGTCGCCGGCGTCACCAACCCCGAGGAGGCGGAGCCCGGGACGATCCGCGGCTCGTTCGGCCGGATCACGACCGCCGGCCGGTTCGAGAATGTCCTGCACGCCTCCGGGGACGCCTCCGACGCCGAGCACGAGATCAAACTCTGGTTCTCGCCCGGAGAGGTCCTTCGGGCCGTGTATCCCTCCAAGAGCGTCAACGGCCGGGAGTCCAAGGTCCTGGTCTGGGCGTGATGGCGTTCCCGGCTCGCCGCTTTCCGGGGACGCTGGCAGGGCTCCTGGTGCTGGCGGCCGTCTGTGCCCCGGGCGCGTCCGCTGCCGAAGCCGGGGCCAAGGCGGAGGGGCCCGCTGAGGCCGCGGCCCAGAAGCCGCGCGAGCTCCCGGCGGCCTTGAGCAAGAAGCGGGAGGTCCGGGAGCTGGAGGGAGAGCTCGTCGATATCCGGACAGCGGACGGCTGGACCCTTTCGGGGCGCCACTTCGAGTCTTCCGAGGAGGACAAGCTCACGTTCATCCTCCTGCACGACGCCCGCGGGCGCAAGCAGAACTGGTACTGGCTGGCCCGGGATATGGCGCGGCGCGGCATCGGCTATCTCGCGATCGACCTGCGCGGCCACGGCCTGAGCCAGAGCGCCCCGGAAGGACAGCCGTCGAGCTGGAGGGAGTTCCAGGTCGGCAAGCGCCGCAACGACTGGGACAACATGCGCGAGGACGTCGCCGCGGCCGCGCGGTTCCTGACCGAGAAGGGGGTCCCCGAGGAGTCCATCGCCCTCGGAGGCGCCAACGTCGGCGGCAGCATCGCCCTGAAGTACGCCGCCCTTCATCCCGAGATCGCGATGGTCTTCATCCTCTCGCCGGGCATGAGCTACCGGGAGGTCCTGACGGTCAACGCCATGCGCGCCTACCGGGACCGCCCGATCCTCCTGGTCGTGGGCGACGACGACCGGCGCTCCTCGACCGAGACTCCGATCCTCTTCGAGTTCGCCAAGCGCTCCGTCGGGGAGGAGAACGCGACGCTCATGCGCGTGCCGCGCGGGCACGGGACCCGCATGCTGTACTACAGTCGAAAGACCCTGGTGCCCGACATCCTCGAGTGGATCGACAACCCCATCACCGTCCTCGAGCCCGACGTCTCCACCGACACGCTCACCAGCCCGGGATCGGAAGGAGCCGGACTACCGAGCGACGACGATCTGGAAAGGATCGCCGAGGAACCCGCCCATCCCGCGGACGACTGACGGCCGCCGCGCAAGACTTCGGAGGCGAGGAAATGAAGATCAACGGGACGCTCCTGAATGAGACGTTGGGCAGCGTGGTCCTCAAGGGGAACCCCCTCGGCGACCCGCGCCTGCGCGAGGTTCCGGTCTACGTGCCGCCGTCCTACTTCAAGGACCGGGTCCGCCGGTATCCGGTGGTCTATTTCCTCACGGGTTTCATCGGGACGCCCAAGGGCGTCGTCGACACGCATCCCTGGAAGGAGAGCCTCGTCGAGCGGCTCGACCGGTTGATCGCGGCGGGCGAGGCGCGCGAAAGCATCCTCGTCATCCCCGACTGCTTCACCCGCTACGGCGGCAGCCAGTACATCAACTCGGAAGGGGCCGGCCGCTACGAGGACCACATCGTCTCGGAGCTGGTTCCCTATATCGACGATAAGTACCGCACGCCGGGCGCCGCGGAGGGCCGGGCGGTGATGGGCAAGTCGAGCGGCGGCTACGGCGCGCTGGTCCTCGGCATGCGGCATCCGGACGTGTTCGGGCACGTCGTCTGCCACAGCGGGGACATGTTCTTCGAGATGTCCTACGCGTCGGACTTCCCGAAGTGCGTGAACGCCCTCGCGCAGTACGGCGGCAGCTTCGCGCGTTTCGTTAGGGAGTTCGGCCGGACGCGGGAGAAGATCCGCCTGCCGCACTCGCTCGTCGGCATGGCGGGCATGTCCTGCTGCTACTCCCCGAACCCGAAGAGCCCCATGGGATTCGACATCCCGTTCGACGAGTCGACCGGGGAGACCGTCCCGAAGGTGTTCAAGCGCTGGCAGGCCCACGATCCGGTCCGGCTGGCCGCCAGGCACGCGGGCGGCCTCAAGAGGCTGCGGACCCTCTTCTTCGACTGCGGGACGAGGGACGAGTACTATCTGCACCTGGGCGCGCGCAAGCTCTCGCGCGAGCTCAAGCGCCTCGGCGTCCGGCACGTCTACGAGGAGCACCCCTTCGGGCACTCCGACATGAACGAGCGCTACGACGAGGGCTTCAAGCGCCTCTCCGAGGGCTTCAGGAAGGCGGGCGCCTGAGCGCGTCGCGTATCCGCCCGAAGGCCCACAGCGCCGCCGATAGGGCGACGACCGCGGCCACGGCGATCGCGAGGCCCAAGCCGAGGGCCGGCCAGAACCTCATGCCGTAGGCCGCGGACAGGAAGAAGGACGCGGCCGCGGTCAGCACCAGGACCAGCGTCCCCTGCCATTCGGGCTTGACGTCGTAGCGGCCTTCGATCATGCCCTGCACCGGGATATCCTCTCCGCAGCTCGGGCAGGTGACGTTCTCGGGAAGGGGGTCCTTCTCGGAGGTGCGGTAGCCTGTCGCGCCCAGGACGAAGGCGGCGGCGCTCTTCTCGAGCGGGGCGTCGCAGTTGGGACAGCGGAAGGTATCGGACGGCATGGCTCAGTATCCTATCACGCGGAAGGATTCGAGGAAGCGGCCCAGCTCCCGCCGGTAGTCAAGGAAGGCCTCCTCGGTCGTGGACAACTTGATCACGAAGTAGTCGTCGCTCCCCGAAGGGACGAATACGTAGAAGTGATGCAGAGCCACGAGCTCGGCGGGCAGGCGGCCGGCGGGCAGCAGGCGCTTCTCGTGGACCTGGAATACGCGGGCGGGCCTGCGCGCCACGCGCCGGGAGCTCATGCCGGTCACGTCGCGGCCCGCGTCCCGCCGTCGGGCGGCTTTGAGCGCTTCCCGGCTCGGGACGAAGCCAGGTTTGTCTTTCTCGAAGAAGTGGATGTGATAAGCCGCTCTCCAGGCGCCGCGGGCCTGCTGAGGCCCGACGATGTGGACGGCCGAGCCCCGCGGCGTCGGCTCTTCCATCGGCGTCCATCCCGACGGGATCTCGCAGGAGAAGGTTCGGCTCGGGGGCGAGTAGCGGACGTACCGGGGATCGGCCGAGCCGGGAGCGCGTTCGCGGGAGCCCCCGCCGGAGGACGCCCCCGCCGCGCGGGCGGGCATCATCAGCAGCAGCGCGACGGCGGCGGCGGCCCTCATCGAGTCTCCCGTGCGCGGCGCTCCGCCTCGAGCCAGGCCCGGGCGGCGGGCGAATCGCCGGGCGGCAGGCGCGCGGCCTCCGGGTCCGCCGCGGCCCCTTCCGCTTCCCCGGCCTTCGCTACGCCCGCGGCTTCGAGCACCTCCAGCTCCTGACGCGACGAGCGACCAAGGTGGGAGTGCAGCATGAGATCGATGTAGTCCTCGGGACGCTCCTGCCATTCGTGGTAGCGCGTCTTGAGCGCGCGGTCCAGCCGCGGCTCAGTCCCCGTGTCGCGCTGCATGCGGCGATAGAAGCGGAACTCGGCCGCCTCGGCCCGCAGCCCGCTGTGGAACGCGTCGTCCCATCCGCGCAGCCGGGCGTCGAGCATGAGCAGGCCGCCCAGCAGGGCCCCGGCCATCGCCTCCGGCGACCGGAGCAGGCGCTCGGACCCGTCCGCGTAAACGCGCACCCGGCCCCAGGGGCCGTCGGTCTCCTTGTCCGAGGCGCTCTCTCGCGAGAAGGCTTCCAGGGAGGGAACGGGGACGCCGCGCTGCCGGTAGAACGCGGGGTCGTCGGGAAGCAGGTAGACGCGGCCCTTCCGGAACAGGGACCGCTCCTCGACTATGACCGGCCCGTCGTGCAGGGCGATCTGGTGGCGGTCCGGGGCGAGGCTCTCGAGCATGGGAGTGAGGGACGCGCGGGACCGGGTCCCCGCCTTGACCGAATCCGAGACGATGTGGGGCATTAAACGGGTCAACACGCCGAGGGCCACGCGCCGCTCCGGCTCGGGCGCGTGCCGGGCCAGCAGCTCGATGAGGGGCTTGACGCCCCGGCCGTAGGGGGCGCTGTCCAGGAACTTGCGGAAAGCCGCGGCGTCGAGCTCGGGGTACTCCGGCGCCGCCGCCGGCGGCCGGGCGGCGGGGGGCGCCGCCTCCGGGGGAACAGGGGGATTCAAGGCCGCCGGCACGGCCGCGGCGGGGAGCTGAT
>JBDREN010000168.1:0-9185 GCA_043819795.1 Elusimicrobiota bacterium | reverse complement strand
GGCAGGGGCGCCATGCCGGACGCCCTCTGGAAAGGCGTCGGCGGCAGGTGCGGCGCCCGACGAAGCGGGACCGCCCGTGCGCTCGGCGCCCGCCGCGCTCCTGTGCGCCGCCGGGGCCGCCGCCATGGTCTGCGAGGTGGCGTGGACGCGGGCCTTCGCGCTGCTGCTCGGCTCGACGACCTACGCCTTCACGGTGATGCTCGTCACCTTCCTTCTCGGGCTCGCCTTGGGAAGCCTCGCCTTCCATAACGCCCGTCGCCGCCTGAGCCCGACTTGGAAGGGACTGGCCTGGGTGTTCGCCGCGACCGCGCTCGGGGTCTGCGCGGGCCTGTACCTCTTCGACCGGCTGCCCTACCTGTTCGTACGGCTCTACCAAGCCGCCGAAGGCAAGCGCGAACTCGCCCTTCCGATCCAGTTCGTCCTTTGCGCCGGGGTCATGCTGCCGCCGGCGGCGCTGATGGGCGCGGTGTTTCCTTGGGCCCTGGCCGCGGCCAGGCCGGGCCGGGTCCGGATCGGCTCGGCGACGGGAGGCTACTACGCGGCGAACACGATCGGCGCGATCATGGGGTCGGCCGGCGCCGGTCTGCTGCTCTTGCCGGCCGCGGGCCCGCAGGGATGCCTGATCGCGGCCGTCTGGACCTACGCGGCCTGCGCGCTGCTCTCGCTGGCTCTCGGACTCGGCCTCGCAACGGCCCCGGCCCCGGGAGCAACGCCCCGCCCGGCTCCAAAGCGGCGGCTTGCGCTTGCGACCGCCTTCGGCGCGGCGGCCCTGCTCGCGGCCGCGACCTGGCTGCGACCCGAGTGGGACCCCCGGCTGCTCGCCAGCGGCGTATTCATCTACGCGCCGCACTTCGCCCGGGCGTCCGGCTTCGGAGAGTTCCGCAAGGACCTTTCCAGGGACAGGGTCCTCCTCCACAGCACCGGCAGGAACGCGACCGTGACCGTCTTTGAGGACCCCTGGGGCGAGCGCTACATGCGCGTGAACGGCAAGACCGACGCCTCGGAGGGGGGCGACATGGGCACCCAGCTCCTCTTGGGCTACCTGCCGCTGCTCGTGCACGGCGGCGAGCCGCGGCGCGCTTTGGTGGTCGGCCTGGGAGCCGGCCTCACAGCCGGGGCGCTCGCGTCCGAACCGCGGCTCGAGGCCATCGAGGCGGTCGAGATAGAGAGCGCGGTCGTGGACGGCGCGCGCATGTTCTCGCGGGCGAACCGCGGCGTCCTCGCCGACCCGAGGCTGCGCCTGCGCCTCGCGGACGCCCGCCAGTTCCTCGCCGCGCCCGGCGGGCGCTACGACATCATCTCCTCGGAGCCCTCCAACCCCTGGATCGCCGGCATCGCCTACCTTTATACGCAGGAGGCCTTCGCCCTGGCCCGCGACCGCCTGGAGGAGGACGGCGTCTTCTGCCAGTGGTTCCACAGCTATTTCATGACCGAGGAGGACTTCCGCATGGTCGTGCGGACCTTCCTCTCGGTGTTCCCGCACGCGATGCTGATGTCGAACGGGGAGGCGGACTACTTCCTGCTCGGCTCCAAGTCCCCATGGAGCATCGACTACGCGGCCCTCCTCCGCGCCTTCTCGGAGAACCCCGCGCTCCGGCAGGACCTGCCGCGCCTCGGCCCGGGTTTCGACCACCCCTTCACCCTGATGACCTCGACCTTCGTGCTCGGCGACGCGGACCTCCGCCGCTACGCGCAAGGGGCTCCTCTGCACACCGACGACCGGCCCACGCTCGAGTTCTCCGCCGCGCGCAGCATCCACTTCCCGGGGACCGATATTATCCGAGAGCGCCTGCGCGACGCCAAGACCGTGTTCCTTCCCGAGGGCCTGCGCGGCCTCCGGATAACCGACCGGGAGCGCGCACTCGTGTTCAACAAGACCTGCGAGAGCCTGCTGAACGCGGGCCTCCCGGAGCGCGCCCGGCAGGCGCTGAGCCGCGCCATGGAATACGGTCCGCGCGACGCCCGCACCTGGACGAACGCGGGCCGCCTGCGCCTTGAGCTCGGCCGGCCCAAGGAGGCGCTGCGCGCTTTCCGCAAAGCGGTGGCGCTGGACCCGCGCGACGCCCGGGCGCGCATCCGCCTGGGGCAGCTGCTCGCGGCGGGCGGCCGGAACCGGGAAGCCCTGGCGCATTTTAAGGAAGCGCTCGCCCTCTCGCCGGAGCACCCTCTAGCGAGCTTGGAAGCCGGGCGGATGTACCTGGATGCGGGGCGAGACGAGGACGCGCGCCGGGTCCTGGGCGCGGCCCTGCGGCGCCCCATCCCGGATTCGGGCGTCAGGCGCAGGCTCGCCGAGGCGCTGCGCCGCGCCGGAGGACAACGCACTCCTTGATGTGCGCGTCCCTCCCCCGCGGGGAGGGATGCGGGAATAAGAGGGGCCGAATCGTGGCCCTCTCCCCACGGGAGAGGGCAGGGGTATGGGACAGCCCGCGTCCCTCCCCAACAGGGAGGGATCTAACCGAGCCCGCCGAGGAAGGTGTACTGCAGGAACAGGTACGCCACGTAGCAGCCCAGCAGCAGGACCCCGAACGGCCGCTTAAGACGGTCCCCGGAGAAGAATATCCCGGCCCGGAACAGCACGAGCACCGCGATCATCACCGGGAAGTGCAGGCGGTAGAAGTTGCCGGGGACCGCGAGGCCGCCCGGGGTCACGACGCAAGCGGCTCCGGCCACGAAGAGCACGTTCAGGATGTCCGCTCCAATCACGTTGCCGACCGCGAGCTCGCCGTGCCCCCTGCGCACGGCCGTCAGCGCGGTCACGAGCTCGGGCAACGAGGTCCCGAAGGCCACCAAAGAGGCGGCGATGACGTCCTCGGGGACGCCGATGAGCTTGGCCGCGAGCTCGACGGCGGGAATGAGGACGTGCGAGGAGGCCACCACGAGGGCCACCGCCCCCAGCAACTTCGCGACGACCGCCGCCATGGAGCCGCCGCCCGCGGAAGCCGCGCGCGTCCGCTCGGCCTTGACATGCGCCTTCCTGGCCCAGGCTATCGACCGCCACAGATAGAGGACGAGCAGGCCGAGGAAGATGAAGCCAACCGCCCGGGGCAGCCGGCTCGAGAACGGCAGGCTCGCCGCGACCAGCAGGACCCCCGCTCCGAGCTGTATCCATCCCTGCCGGTTGACGACCGACCGCTCGAGCGGCAGCGGGCTCAGAATGCACGCCAGGCCGAGGATGAGCCCGGTGTCGCAGATGACCGAACCGACCGCGTTCCCGAGAGCCAGGCCGGGGTCCCCCTGGAGGGCGGCGAAGACCGAGACGGCCGCCTCCGGCGTGGTCGTCCCGAGGCTGACCAAGGTGGCGCCGATGATGACCTTGGGGATGTTCGAACGCTCGGCGAGCACCACGGCCTCGTCCACGAGGAGGTCCGCCGACTTCGCCAGCACCGCCAGCATGGCCGCGATGACACCGAACAGCAGCGACCAATGGACCGCGGTGATGCGCTCCAGGAAAGCGTGCAGGGCGTGTTCCACTAGTGCTTAGCGCCGGAGCCGAACAGGAACGACAGGGTCTGCCCGAAGGAATCTTCCCCGTGGTATCGCCTGGCCTGGTCGACGGAGAACGCCATATAGAGCGGGAGGAAGGCGGAGAACGCGCAGAAGAGGGCGATGGACAAAGACCCGTTGAGCAGCATGCTGAGCATGACGCCCCAGCCGCCCACGGTCACGGCCCAGAAGCTGCCGACGGCCCATATCCGGTCCTTGGTGAGCACGGCCCTCGGCAGCATCAGGGCGTTGCCCGCCGCGGCCAAGAGGACCGTCGGCAGCGCCAGACCCGCGATGTTCGCCGGGTTCGCGACGTTGCTCACGAGCTGCGCGACGGGCCCGAACATGAAAAGAAGCGTCGCGGTCCAGGCCGACACCGAGCCCCAGAAGCCGTCGAAGCTCTTCGGCAGCGCGCCGAGGCGCTTGAGCAGGAGCAGAAGGGCGCCGCCGCCGGCCGTCACTAAGGCCGGCCAGTAGGCCATCGCCGGCATGAACGTGGCCCAGAGGACCATAGGCAGGACCGCCAGGCCCGCGAGCCCGATCGCGATCTTCCAGGCGGACCAGACCAGCGGGTTCACCTTTCCCGTGAGGTTTAGGTAGTTCAGGACCAGCCCGCCGACGATGGCCGGGACGATGGTCCAGAAGGCCGGGGCCGGCATGAATCCCGCCAAGAATATCTGGACGACGACCACGCCGCTCGCGATCAGGCCCGCGGTCTGCACGCTGGCGGCGCCCCTCTCCTTCAGGGACACGAAGCGGGCCAGGAGCAGCATATTGCCGAGGATACCGGCGGCGAAACCCATCCAGGGAAGGATCGAGATCGGGTCCACGGTCCCGTTCGCCAGGTACCCGATGTTCTTGACTATCTGAGGGAGGTGCAGCGTGAGAAAGGCCAGGACCGACACGTTCGTGAGGCGCCCGGTCCACCTCTCCCAAGACGCCCGGAAGACGCCCTCCGGCTCGGTCGGGAGGGCCGGCGTCTGCTCGGGCCGCCAGCCGCTGGCGTCCAGCGTCCGCCACGTGCGCGATTCCGGTCGCGCCTCGAGGACTCCTGAAGGCGCGGCGGCCGCCCCCGGGACGGGCGGGCCCCGGGTCGGGGCCGAAGAGCCGGCCTCCCCGGTCGCAAGGAGACGCCTCCCGCCCGGTCGCGTCTCATCGCGGGCCGCGTCCCGCGACGCATCGCCGCCGGTGCGCGTTCCGAAGCCCGCTGTGCCGGCCGATCCTCGGGACATGAGTCGCCGGCCGGTAGGCGCGGCCGGCCGCGCCCCCGCGGACCGTCCCTCCCCGTCGAAGAACCGGCGCAGCGCGGCGCCCCCCCCCTCGATAGATCCCGAGGGCGCGGCCGCCGCGCCCGAAGCGATGACCGCGCGGCCCAGCCGGCCGGTCTTTTTCCCGGTCCACGCCTCGCCCGCGCGCGCGGCCTCCACGGACCGCCGCCCCCCCGAAGACGCGGCCCCGTAAGAAACGGCCCGATGCGTCCGGACGCGAGCCTTCTCCCCGGCCGGGACCGCGCGCCATAGCCCGGCGGGCCGGGCGGTCTCGGGGACTGCTTCGCCGGCCGACACGAAACGGCCGAGCGCGCCGGAGAGCCTGGGCGCTGGAAGAAGGGTGAGGTCCGAGGAGGAGATCCGGCCCGCCGCGACGCCCGCTCCCGCGGCCGCCGCGCCGCTTCCCGCGGGGGCCGCGCCCAGGCGGCCGACTGCGGCCACGCCGGCGGCGAAGACCTCCGGGGCGAACGATCCCTGCTGGGTCGCCAGCAGGGAGGCGATAAGGACGATGGAAAGCGCCTTGCGGAAAGTCAGGGCCGGTATTCCTTCGCGGCTCGACGTCAAGCGCTCCCTCCAGTATGCGGATTGGGGACATTGTACACCTTAATAGGAAAGCCGCCGTAGGCCATGCAGGCATGCCGCCGAAGGCATTGGGCCTAAGAGATACTGGGTCTTATTGATCCCAACATTAGTAATGTCCTAGGGCTTGCCGTCGGAGACGCATAGGACATTACTTTGGCCGAACTCAATAGGTCGCAACCGAACGGGGCGATTAAGCACGTATGCGTTAAAAAATGGCATAATCCACCACTCCATGGCAACGCTCAGGAACGATCTCGTCGCGGCGACGCAAGGCCTGGCCATGGGCTCGGCCAACGTGGTCCCGGGCGTTTCGGGCGGGACGGTGGCGCTCATCGTGGGCATCTACGCGCGCCTGGTGAACGCGATAGCCGCGTTCGACATGGAGCTCCTGGCTCTGGTCAGAAGGGGCAGGCTCCGCGAAGCGGCCGAGCATGTGGACTTCCGGTTCCTCTTCGCGCTCGGCGTGGGCAACGTCATCGCGATCGTCAGCCTCGCGAAGCTCCTCACCTGGCTCATCCTCAACAAGCCGGTCCCCACCTGGAGCCTGTTCTTCGGGCTGATCGTGGCGTCGGCCTTCCTCGTTTTCCGCCAAGTCGGCCGATGGACGGCCGGCACACTGGCGGCGGCGCTCGCCGGAGCCGCGTTCACCTTCTGGCTGTCCGGCCTGCTCCCCGGCGAAGCCTCCCACGGATTCGTCGCGCTGTTCCTGTCGGGAGTGGTGGCGATCTGCGCCGCCATCCTGCCAGGGATCAGCGGATCGTTCGTCCTGGTCATCCTGGGCCAGTACCTGTTCGTCCTGCAGTCCATCCACGAGCGGAGGCTGGCCGCGCTCGCGATATTCGCGGCCGGCTGCGCCTCGGGCCTCATCGCCTTCGCGAAGGCGCTCAAATACCTGCTGCGAGAGCGCTACGCCCTCACCATGGCGTTCCTGTGCGGACTGATGGCGGGCTCTCTGCGCAAGATCTGGCCGTTCAAGGTGGAGGCGCCCGGACAGGAGCTGCTCAAGCTCAAGCACCGCGTCCAGCTGAACGTGATGCCGGACAGCTTCGACGAGGCCGTTGCCTGGGCGCTGGCGATGGCCGCGCTCGGGATCGTCGTCGTGCTGCTGGCGGATCTCCTCGGCCGCCGGGCCTCCGAGGAGTAGCCGGCGACCGGAGCGGCGTCGACACCGGCAGGGGCGCCATGCCGGACGCCCTAAGGTGCGGCGTCGGCGGCCGGTGAGAGCAGCCGCGTCAGGACGGCCGTCACCGCGGTCCCCACGAACGGCAGCCAGTGCCACCCCAGAGGAAGCCTCCCGTTCTCCGACAGGACAAGCAGCGCCCAGCAGAGCAGCGTCGCGGCGCCCATCGCCCATGCGGCCGCGGGCCCGGCCTTCCTGCGGGAAAGCAGGCCGTAGACGAATACCCCCAAGAGGGGCCCGTAGGTGACGCCGCCGATCTTGAAGGCCAGCCACAGCCAGCCCCCGCCCACGCTCAGGGCGAAGGCCACGACGGCCAAAAGCACGCCGAAGGCTCCCGCGGAGGCGCGCGTCACCCGAAGCAGATGGCGTTCATCCGCCTCCGGACGGAACCAGGGCCGGTACAGATCGTTGACGAACACGGTCCCCAGGCTGGCGAGCGGCAGGTCGATCGAGGCCATCACGATGGCGGCCAGGACGAGCCCGCGCCTCCACTCCGGCAGGATCTGCAAGGCGAAATGCGGAAGGATCCCGTCGGCGTCCCGCGGGAGGGCCATCTCCGGATGCTGGTCGTAGAAGACGAAAAGCCCCGTCCCGACCGCGAGATAGAGCACGAGGACGACGAAGCTCACCACCATCGTGAGGATCATCGCCTTCTGGCTTCCCAGCCGCGTCCGGACCGTGAGCACGCGCTGCATCATCTCGTGATCGGTCCCGAAGGCGGCCAGCGAGCCGAAGAACCCGGTGATCAGCGCGACCCAAAGGATGTTGGGGTCCGCGAGAAGGCCCCTCGCGACGCCGGCGTCGCCCGGGCCCCACTTCCAGAGCTCCAGCCGCCCGGCGCTCTCGGCCAGGCGCAGGACCTCGCCGATCCCCCCCTCCACGCTCGCCGCCAGGAAGCCCGCCACGGCCAGGGCCGCCGCCGCGACGACCAGGGTCTGAGCGACCCCGGTCCAGACCACCGCGCGGATGCCGCCCCAGGCGATGTACCCGATCCCCACCGCGCAGAAGACGACCAGGACGGAGACGATGGACCAGCCGAGCAGCCCCGACACGATCGCGCACGCGGCCATCAGGCGCACGCTCGAGGCGAGGATCCGCGTCACGAAGAACAGCAGCGCGGCGGCCGTCCGCGTCGCGGCGCCGAAGCGCTCCTGGAGGAAGTCGTAGATGGTCGTGCAGTCGAGGCGGTAGAAGGCCGGGATGAAGAGGAACGCCACGACGATCCGCGCGCACGCCGAGCCGATGAAGAACTGGAGGAACTGCCAGTTGTCGCGGTAGGCGACCGCCGGGACGCCCACCACCGTCATCGCGCTGATCTCGGCCGCGACGAACGAGAGGACGACCGCCCAGGCCGGCAGGGTCCGGCCCGCGAGGAAGAAATCGGAGGCGCTGTCCACGCGCCTGCCGGCCCAATACCCGATGAGGCACAGCAGCGCCAGCGACCCCGCGAACATGAAAACCATGGAGGCGCCATTATGCCTTATGCGCGCGCGCGGGCGCAATATTTACGAAGACCCGATGGAAGACTATAATACCGGCATGCTGTCCCTTCGCGCCGTGGCATTGTCGGCCGCGCTGGCGGCCGCCGTCTGCCGCGCGGCCGCCGCGCCCTCAGGAGTCGTCGCGCCTCTTCCTGAATCCTCCAGGAAAGGCACGTCCCCGCTCGGCGGAGACGAGGCGCGTACCGGGGCCGCCGCGCAAGACGATCTGCTCCCGCCGTCGGCCGGAGCCCCGGTCCCGGATCTCGCGGGCGACATCCCCTTCGACCTCGATGACACGCCCCTCGCGGACGACGACTTCCTGTTCCTCGTCCGAAACGGCTATCGCTTCGGGCCGGACGGCCGTCTCCACGCCCCCGGCGCGGACAAGCCGGTCGGCCGGGCGGACATATTCTACGTCCTCGAGGACCTCCGCAGCCGCCGGAAGCTGCGGGCGCTGCTCGAGATAAGGCTCATTCAAGGCAAGAGCGAGCCGGCCGAGAAGATGCCTCAGGAGCACAGAGAGGCCATCCGCAGGATCTGCCGGGAGAACTGGCGCCTCTTCTCGCAGCGCACCCGGGAGGAGCTGCGGGCGTACTTCACCTTGCGGGAGCTGGACCAGATGGAGCGGAAGCTCGCCGGTCCTCCGGCGGCGAAACCGACCACCCCGGCGCCGGCCGCGGACCCGGTTCCCCGGCGTTCGGGCTCCGGCAGCGCAGCCCCGCCGACAGGACCGGCGCCTCAGGCCGCGGCGCCGCCGCGCCTTCAGGAATCGTCGAGGAGCGCAGTCCCGGCGACGCCGCCGGAGGCGGCTGCGCCCGTTTTGAGACCGGCCATGGCGCGGCCGGCGTCCCCTCCGGCCGAGACGCCGCTCGACACGTTCGCGGGACCGCTGACGCCGCTCGGAGCCCGGCGGGCCGCCGCCGGCCCTTCGACTCCTCCTCCCGACCTCCCGCCGGAGCTTGGACCCGAGCCGCGCCCGGCGAGCATGACGGAGCCGGGGCAAGCGCCTCCGAAGCCCGATACCCAAGTTCCTCTCGATCCGCTTCCCTCTCCCGAGGCCCTGGACGAGATCGCGCCCTTGTCCGCGCCCGAGCGCGCCAAGACGAGCGCGACGGCGCCGCGGGAGGAGGCTTCGGCCGCTCCGCCGCCCACGGCGGTCCCGGCCGCCAAGTCGGCCGCGGCCGCCGCGTT
>JBDREN010000167.1:0-12771 GCA_043819795.1 Elusimicrobiota bacterium | reverse complement strand
ATGCACGACACGACATCTGCCCCCTCCTACTTCCGCATCCCTCCCCGTGGGGATGTCAGCAGTCCCCCCACGGGGGACTGCTTGAGTAGGGGGGCTGACCGACAAGCTCCTCATTAATGCACGACACGACATCTGCCCCCTCCACTTCCGCATCCCTCCCCGTGGGGGAGGGACGCGAGCATGCCCCCTCCACTTCCGCATCCCTCCCCGTGGGGGAGGGATGCGCATATCGAGGACTCCTTTTTGACAGCCGATGGTCGAAATTGGTATAATTGATAACGCTTTTGGAGCATCTTAAGTCTGGCACCAGGATTTAGACCTCCGGAGGTTCGCATGAGCCGGACCCTACTCGCCGCAATAGTCCTCACGCTCACAGCCGCGCCCCTTCAAGCTCAGAAGGCCCCCCCCTTCGAGGCCTCGCTCAAGCAGCTGCACGTCGACGTCATGCGGACCCACGCCGAGCAGGTCCAGGCCAGGGTCCGGGCCGTCTCCGGCGACATCGGCCGCCTGGACCGCGAGGTCGGGGCCATGGTTAGCGAGGCCTGGCGACTAGAAAGGGAGCTGTGGGACTTGAGGCGCAGGGCCGAGCGCATCGACGAGCGCGACCGGCGCAACAATGACCCATTCTTCCGCAACGACCTGAGGCGCCTCGTCTGGGACCTGCGCGGCCTCGAGCGCGACGCCGACCGCGCCAAGACGGACGTCGAGCGGGCCTCGCGGGAGGCGAAGAAGGATCCCGCGCTCGTGGGCCCGGCCCAGGAGCTTCTGCGCAGCGCCCAGTCCTTCGGCACCCGCGCCCGGCGCCTCGCCAGCGAGGCCAACTGGGCGAGCATGGATATCCGGCGCGCCGGGTACTCGTTCGAGGCGTTCGACATCGAGCGCCACGCGCGCGACATCCTCCGTTCGGCCAACGGCATAGAGGACGAGGCCGGACGGCTCCTGGACAAAGTCCGCTGATAGCGGAAAGGGGACACTAATCATGAGGAAGATCCTTCTCGCCCTGCTCTTCGCGGCCGGATGCGTGTGGCTCGCGGGACCGGGCCGCGCGGCCGGGCCCATGGACGTCCTCTTCGATGGGACCCAAGGCGAACGCCCCGCCGAGGACCTCGGCGCCCTCATGGATAGCTCCGGAGGGGTGGTCCCCGAGCTTGGGGCCATCGCCGGCGTGGACGACCGCTATTGGGTCAGCATCCGCGCCGACGGGCCGGCCGAGCGCACCCGCCTGGCCGACCTGGGCATGGCGATCGAGTCCGTGGACGGGGGGCTTGTGGAGGGCGTCGCCAGGCCCGAGGAGCTGCGAAAGATCCGGCTGGCCGGCTTCCGCGTCGAGAAAAGGACCCCCCTTCGGAGCTTCGGCCCCGAGGACTTCCCCGCGCGCGACGACATCTACCACAACTACGGCGAGACCGAGGCGGAGCTTAAGGCGATCGCCGCGGCCGCGCCGGACATCGCCAGCGTGTTCCCCATCGGCAAGAGCGTGGAGGGACGCAGCATAACGGCGATCCGCTTCCATATGCCCGGCATCCAGGCCGGGGACAAGCCCGGCATCCTCTTTACGGGCACGCATCACGCGCGCGAGCACCTCTCGACCGAGGTCCCCCTGCGCCTGGCGCGCTGGCTCGCCGAGAACCGCGAGCGGCCCGAAGTGCGGCCCCTGCTGGAGACCCGCGACATCTACATCGTGCCCCTGGTCAACCCCGACGGGTCCGAGTTCGACATCGGCACCGGCCGCTACCAGTGGCAGCGCAAGAACATGCGCCCTAACGGCAACGGCTCGGTCGGCGTGGACCTCAACCGCAACTACGGCTACGGCTGGGGCGGACAGGGCTCCTCCGGCTACTCCAACTCCGACACCTACCGGGGGCCGTCGGCCTTCTCCGAGCCGGAGACCCAGGCCGTGAGGGATTTCGTCGAGGCGCACCCGAACGTCACCATCCTGCTCACGTACCACAGCTTCAGCGAGCTTATCCTCTATCCGTGGGGGCACATGACCGAGCCCATCTCGGACGGCAAGGCCCTGGGCGCCTACCAGGCCATGGCGGCCGAGATGGCCAAGATGACCGGCTACCGGCCCATGCAGTCGTCGGGGCTTTACGTGGCCTCGGGCGATACCTGCGACTGGGCATGGGGCGAGAAGAAGATATTCTGCTTCACCTTCGAGCTTACCCCGCGGGGCCGGTGGTCCGGAGGCTTCTATCCCGGCCCCGAAGCGGTCGAGAGCAGCGTGCGCAAGAACATCGCGCCGGCACTATATTTGATAGACTTGGCCGACGACCCGGGTCGGGCGGCGGGCGCCGGATGAGACCCGGTATTGACGTGGACCTCACCGTCCAGGAGGCCTTTATGACCTATAGCAAGCGGATGATCGCGGCGCTGGCCGTCGTTTGCCTAGCCGCCTACGCGAGCGCGGAATCCATCGAAGAGCTCAAGAGCTCCGCCGGCGAGGCCCTGCTGCGGGCCGACATCGCGGCGGTTGAGATCGAGATTGCCGAGGGCGAGGAGATCCCGGGCCGGGCCGTCGAGAGCCGCCCGCTCCCGTGCGCGGCCGAGACCGACACCCCGCGATGCCAGCGGATGGGCCCTCTCTTCTATTTCGAGGACCCGACGATCGAGATCCTCTCCCCCGATAAGGGCGTGGGCCCGCTTCTGGGATCGTTCCGGCTCGAGGACCAGCTGAACGCCCACAGGGACGCCTTCAACCTCCAGTTCGGGGCGGGCATGTGGGACTTCAGCCTGGCGGCGGACGCCGGCTTCGACTACCAGTACTTCTCCTTCCAGCAGGGCGACACCATCAAGCTCCACCGCATCGAGGACCCTAAGCAGCTCCGGGGCGAGGGCGTCGTCGTGCGGATCGACGACCGGACCTCCTACCGCTTCAAGGTCTCGATCAACATCTTCAACCCGGTCCGGGGCAGCTCGCTGCTCATGGACCCGGTCAACGGGACGCAGGGGCCCGACCACCGCATCCGGACCGGCACGCTCCTCGACCGGGTGAAGGAAGAGTCCTATGTATTCAACGCGGACCGCAAGGAATTCTGGACGCTCTACGGCAACGACGTGGACCCCGCGACCGACACCTTCGCGGACACGCGGTCGCTGCTCTTCGTCAACGAGAACGGCATGGGCTCCAAGGGCTGGCCGCTGGCCGAGACAGCGCTCGAGCCGGGGACGCCGCTCATGCTCACACTGGGCGAGACTAAGATCATCCTGATCAAGACGCTCGACGGCCAGCTGCGCATCCACGCCCCGGTCGGGACGCAGTCGGAGTCCTAGATCCGGGCGGAGAATCTCCAAAAAGAGCGAGGCGGGAAATCCCCCAAGGATTTCCCGCCTCGTCCGTTATAGGGCCCGTCAGTCGACTCCCTGCAGGAGCTTCAGCCCCTCGTCGGCGTTCTCCACGGTGACGAGCAGGCGCAGGGCCTCGTTGTCCAGCGACGCGCCGTAGACGGTGGTGATGTTGAGGCCCCCGTCGGCCAGGGCCTTCGTCACCCGGGCCAGCTGGCCCGGCTTATCGTCCACCACCACCGAGAGGAGCCTCCCCTCCACGCTGGCGAACCCCGCTCGCGAGAGGATGTGGGAGTGGTCCCTGTCGCTCTCGATCGCCACGCGCACCAGCGCGGAATCATCGCGCACCTCCGACGTGATCCCCACGATGTTGACGCCCGCCTCGCCGAACAGCGTCGCCAGGTGCGCGAGGGCGCCCGGGCGGTTCGGCATGAACACGCTGTACTGCCTGATAAGCCTGACGTTCATCGCAATCCCTCCGTCCGGCGCTAAAGGCTCCGCGGGCGCAGCCAGCGCTTGGCGAGCAGGCGCTCCGCGACCTGGATCGAGTTCAGGGCCGCCCCCTTGAGCAGATTGTCGGAGACCACCCACATCGCGAGCTCGCGCGGCGTGGCGCGGCTTCGGCGGATACGGCCCACGTGCACGGGATCGGTCCCCCCCGTCTCGTAGACGGTCGGATAGTCCCCCCGCTTCCACAGCGTCACCCCGGGCGCGCGTGCCAGCAGCGCCTCGGCCCGCCGCGGCGACAGGGGCTTGTCGGTCTCGATCCAGACGGCGAGCGAATGCCCCCGGATCACCGGGACCCGCACCGTCGTCGAGCTCACCTCGAGCTTCGGAGCCGACCAAATCTTGCGCAGCTCGTTGCGGACCTTGTTCTCCTCGCCGGAATCACCCCGCTCGTCGAAGCTCCCCACATGCGGGAAGAGGCTGAAGGCGATCGGCTTGGGGAAGGCGCGCGCCTTGGCCGCCGGCAGCCGGGGCAGGATATCCTTTCCCGTCATCGACCGGGCGCCGCGGCGGACCTGAGCGTAGTACTCCAGCAGAGGCTCCCGCCCCGCCCCGGAGACCGCCTGGTAGGAAGCCATGCGCACACGCCGGGCGCGAGCCCGAAGATGGAGCGGATAGCCGGCCACGGCCAGGCCCGACGTCGTGCAGTTCGGCCCCGCGACCAGCCGCTTGTCGCGCGAGAGGGCGCCGGCGTTGACCTCCGGAATGACCAGCGGCACCTCGGGGTCCATGCGAAACGCGGAGGAGTCGTCGATCACCCACACGCCCTCGCGCGCCAGGGCCTTGCCATAGCGCTTGGAGACCTCGTCGCTCGACACGAGGAAGACGATATCGGCCGAGCGCAGAGCTTTCACGTCCACGCCCGGAGCCGCGACCCTTCGCCCGCGGAACCGGACCGCGGCCCCCCTGCTGCGGCCGGAGCTGAACGGCAGAAGCGTACCGACCGGGAAGCGGCGGCGCTCGAGCCGCTCGAGCAGGACGTACCCCACCATGCCGGTGGCTCCGACGATCGCCACTCTCAGCCCCTTCTTGCGCACCGCTGACTTCATCAACGCACCCCCTCGCCAACGACGAATACCTGGCCGCCGGCCCCCTCGTTCGCGGACACGTCGCGCGCCTTGCCGCGGAGGTAGGCCCCCCGCGACGGCAGCTCGCTGCGCGGCAGCGTGAAGACGTAGGGCGGGCTCCGCCGGTAGGCGGAGACGCGGCTCCACTCCAGCTCGTCCTGGGACATCTCGACCCACGCGAGCTCGACGTTCTTCCCTTCCGCAGAGAACCACACCATCAGCCGCTCCCCGAGCGATCGCGTCGAGAAACCGGTCACGCTCACCCGGGCCGCCGATGAGGACCGCGGCACCAGCTTGATGGCCATCGCCGGCTTGAGATTGATCGGCGTCTTGAGCGCGTCTTCCTCGACCCTCGGCGGCACTCCCTGGATCTCGTGGTTGTTCCAGGCGCGGACCTCCCCCTTGCCCCCGGCGGAACCGTTGCCGGCCGCGAGGATCGGAGCGACGTCCGCGCTGCGGAACTCGCGCGTAGGCGACCATATGATGAGGTAGTTGGCGCGCTCGACGCTCACCAGACTAAGCGGCACCTCCGCCCAGAACCACTCCGAGCGGCCCGTCCCCTCCAGGTAGAGGCTCTCATGCGGCTCGCGCGGGACGTCCTTCGTCTCGACGAGGAAGAAGCTTTGCTCCGACGAGAAGGCCGGCCGCGGAGCGATTCCCATATAGATCTTCCCCGGCATCACGTCGCGCTCCCAGGGGCGGTCCTTCCTTGGCCGCGTCTTGGCGCGGCCCACCTTCGCTCCGATGAACGCCCTCCCGAAGTCACCGACCGGAGCCGGCGGAAGCTTCACGATCCAGGCGTTGTTGAAGCCGATGTACCAGTTCGAGTCCGAGCCCCCGTCCGCAAACCGGCCGAACTCATGGATGCTTTCGGCGAAGGAGACGAAAGTCGGCAGGTCCGACGGCTCGCCGGCACCCTCCCGCATCCTAGAGGGAGTCCCCGCCGCGGACTCCAGATCGGAAACCCCGGTCTCGCGCAGATCGGACTCCAACTCCTCGAACGGGTCGGGAGCGATCATATCGTACTGGGCGAATCCTACCCCAAGCAGGACGGAAGGCAGGACGAGCGCTGACACAATGGCGCGCAATATCATTGTTTTATAATTGCTTTTCGTATATTGTCGAAGTCTGTCAGGTTATAGAAGTGGATTACGATCCGGCCGCTTTTTTCGTCCTTCCGCGTGCGGATCTCGACCCGCGTCCCGAACGCCTTTTCAAGCTCGCTCTCCATGGCGTTCACATCGGCCGATTTAATCGGCTTGAGCTTCTGCGCCTTCCTCTCCCCGGGAAGCGGCCCGCCGGCCTGCACCCTCTTGGCCAGTCCCTCGACATCCCGGACGGAAAGACGCTGCTCGACAGCCACCTGGAAGAGCTTGTGCCTCTTGACCGGATCGCCGACCATAAGGAGCGCCCTGGCATGGCCCTCGGTAAGCTGTTCGAATTGGACGGCCTTCTGGATCTCCTCCGGAAGGTCCAGCAGGCGCAGAGTGTTCGATATAGCCGACTTGGATTTTCCGAGCACATGGGAAAGCTGGCTCTGATTGACCTCGAACTCATCGATCAGCCGCTTGTACGCCACGGCGGTTTCGATGGCGTTGAGGTCGTCTCTCTGGATGTTCTCGACCAGAGAAAGCGCCAGTCGCTCTCTGTCCGACTTCGGTGTGCGGACCACCACTTCTATATGCGTCAGGCCGGCTAGTTCGCACGCTCGAAGGCGCCTTTCCCCAGCGATGAGCTCGTAGGTGTTGGTGATCGCGTCGTAGGAGACCACGATGGGCTGAGCGAGTCCGTACTCCTTAATGGATTGGGACAACTCGCTGAGCCGCTCCGCATCGAAATTCTTGCGCGGCTGAAGCCGACTTGGCTTGATTGACTTTATTGGGACCCGTCTGCCATCGGACCGCAAATCCTGCGATCCCCCCCCATCCGGGGTCTGCACCAATAGTGCGTCGAGCCCACGTCCCAATGCCTTTCTCATCGTCTATTCCTCTGGCTCTAGTTTAATCTCATCCCCTTCCAGCCCCGACGGGAGAGAAGTTCTCCGGCCAAGGCCAGGTATCTCTCGCTCCCGCGAGACTTGGGATCGTACTGAAAAATAGTCTTTCCAAACCCGGGTGCCTCGGCAAGCCGCACGGATCGCGGAATATACGTTCTGTAAAGAGATTCCTTGAAGAACTTCTGGAGCTCGGCCCTGACCTGTTGAGCCAACGAGTAGCGCGGGTCGAACATTGTCAAAACCCCCCCCTCGAGCTCCAGCCCAGGATTGAGCCTCTCCTGGACCTTTCTGATTGCTCCCACGAAGTGAGCTAGGCCCTCAAGGGCATAATACTCTCCCTGGATGGGAATCAGGACCTTGTCGGCGGCGACCAGCCCATTAATAGTGAGCAGGCCCAGGGAAGGCGGGCAATCCACAACAATCATGGAATAGGCATCCTTGAAGGACTTGATTGCCATCCGGAGCCTGTTTTCACGTGAAATCGCGTTGGTCAGCTCCAATTCCGCGGAAATCAGCTCTGGTGTGGAACAGATTATGTCCAAGAGTTCGATTCCGGTGGCTTTGATGGTTTTTTCCGCTGGAACATGATCCAGCATGGACTGATAGACGCCATCGCCCACGGAATTCTTATTGAAGCCGAGACCGGACGTCGCGTTCCCCTGGGGATCCAGGTCCACAAGAAGCGTGTCTTGCCCAAGATGCGCCAAAGCTGCCGCGAGATTGATCGCGGTCGTGGTCTTACCCACTCCGCCCTTCTGGTTCGCGATTGCCAAAACCTCAGCCATACGCGCTCTTTTGTTTCATGGTCTTTTTCTTATACTACGTGCGCGACACGCCCGTATCATTCACAAATTCTAATACAAAGCCCGCGCTGTGTCAACGATAATATCTAGGCCATCTATTGTTTTGTATCATATAGTGCTATATCGTGCTCTTATGGCTTGTTAGTTATCTTTCGGTGCTATTTATGTCCGTAGAGAACCATTAGGCATCATGTGCTGCCTTTTATTCGCAAACCAAAAATAGCCGGCTCCCGCCGCTCCGGCGCGGCCCGAGGGCCAGCGCCCGCCCACGCGTGAGGCTCCGTATCCGTGCTTTAGACGAGGAATCCCGCGATCGTCGCGGTCATGAACGACGCCAGCGCCCCGGCCACCAAGGCGCGCGGCCCGATGACCGCTAGGTCGTGGCGGCGGTCCGGCGCGATCCCGCCTATCCCGCCGAGCTGGATCCCGATGCTGCTCACGTTGGCGAAGCCGCACAGGGCGTAGGAGGCGATGATCGCCGTCTTCTGCGACGTGAACACGGCGGCCTTCGCGCCGAGATCGACGTAAGCGACGAACTCGTTGATGATGACCTTCGTGCCCAGCAGATGGCCGAGCGCGGCGGCATCCGCCCACGGCGCGCCGATAAGCCACGCCAGCGGCGCGAAGAGGCCGCCAAGGATCTTCTGCAGCGTCAAGGGCTGCGCCAGGACGTAGCCCGACGCCCAGCCGAGGATGCCGTCGCACATATGGACGAGCGCGATGAACGCGATCAACATCGCGCCGACGTTCAAGGCCAGCTCCAGTCCCTTGAGCGTGCCGCTGGCGGCCGCGTCGACGATGTTGGCGTCCGTCTTCGGGATGGAGATCTTCACGTGCCCCGCCGTCTTGGAGATCGCGGTCTCCGGGTACATGATCTTAGCCATGACCAGGGCCGCCGGCGCGGACATGATGCTGGCGGTCATCAGGTGCCCGGCGATATCCGGGATGGAGTCCTTCAAGAAGCCGACATAGGCCGCCATTACGCCGCCGGCGACCGTGGCGAAGCCGCCGGCCATGACGGCCATGAGCTCCGACTTGGTCATCTTCGAGACGTACGGCCGCACCACCAGCGGCGCCTCGGTCTGCCCGACGAAGATGTTCGCGGCGACCGAAAGGGACTCGGCGCCGCTGGTCCTCATCGTCTTGCTCATGAGACGCGCGAAACCCTCGATGACGACCTGCATGACGCCCAGATAGTAGAGGATGGACATCAGCGCCGAGAAGAAGATGATCGTCGGCAGCACCTTGAACGCGAAGAACGCGGTGCCCAGAGCGGCCTTCCCGACGAGAGTGCCGTCGGCTCCGCTCACCTCGAGCGTCGCATTGATAAGGTTCCCGAAGACGAAGCTCGCGCCCTTCTCCGAGAAGCCGAGCAGCGTGATGATGGCCGTGTTGGCCGCGTCGAAGATCGTCTTCCCTAGAGCCGTCTTGAGCAGGAACAGCCCCAGCACGAGCTGCAGGCCGAGGCCCCACGCGACGACCCGGCCGCTGACCTTCCGGCGGTTGTTGGAGAGCGCGTACGCGATTCCCAGAAGCCCGGCAAGACCGATGATCCCTCGGATGAATTCCACTTTCTCGCCTCCGCCGGAAGATAGAGGCGCCCGACGCGGCCGAGCGCCTTTTTAAATGCGCCCGATTATATAATTCACCGAAAAAACGGTCAATGCGATGCAGCGCCCGGCCCAAATATGATAGATAGTGAACGTCTTGGATTTTCGAAGGCCCCCCCGGGGGATTATTTCGAGAATCCGCTTGGAGGGGGCAATGAAGCCGGTACGGATCGGGCTGATCCAGATGGAGGTCTCCGACGACCTCCGGGCGAACACGGCCAAGGCCGCCGCGAACGTCCGGGAGGCCGCGCGGCAAGGCGCGCGGATCGTCTGCCTGGCTGAGCTCTACCGCAGCCGCTACTTCCCGCACGACGAGGGAGCGAAGGTCGCGCACCTGGCCGAGACCGTCCCCGGGGAGTCCACCGACGCGTTCTCGCGCCTGGCCAAGGAACTCGAGACCGTCATCATCGTCCCGGTCTTCGAGAAGACCCCGGACGGCCGCTTCTTCAATACGGCCGCGGTCATCGACGCGGACGGCGCCCTGCTCGGGACCTACCGCAAGACCCACGTCCCCTACGACGAGCACTACTACGAGAAGAGCTATTTCGAGCCGGGAGACGGGGGCTACCGCGTGCACAAGACGCGCTACGCCGCGCTCTCGGTCCTGATCTGCTACGACCAGTGGTTCCCGGAGGCGGCCCGCGCCAGCGCGCTGCTCGGAGCCGAGATCCTGTTCTATCCGACAGCCATCGGCTGGATCGACGGCTACCAGGCGCCGGAGGGGGACTGGCGGGAGGCCTGGACGACGATCCAGCGCGCGCACGCCATCGCCAACGGCGTCCACGTGGCCGCGGTCAACCGCGCGGGAGCCGAGGGCAAGCTCCGGTTCTGGGGGAGCTCCTTCATCTGCGACTCCTTCGGGAACGTCGTCGGCAAAGCCGGAGAGGGAGAGGAAGTCCTCGTTGCGAAGGCCGACCTCGACCGCAACAAGGCCGTGCGGGAGGAGTGGGGCTTCCTCCGGAACCGGCGCCCCGACACCTACGCCGCCCTCGCGGAGGCCGGGAAATAGAGACCCCGCGCGCGCTCGGCTACCGCATGCCCGCCGAGTGGGAGCCCCACGAGGCGATCTGGCTCTCCTGGCCGCACGACGAGGAGTCCTACCCCGACCTTCCCCGCGTCGAAGAGACCTTCGCGGAGATCATCGCCGCCATCCAGGACAGCGAGCGGGTGCGGCTCTTCGTGACCGGCGAGGCCATGCGGGAGCGCGCGGCGCGCCTCATGCGGGCGCGGGGCGCGGACCCGGAGCGGGTCCGCTTCTTCACAGCCGACTACGCCGACATCTGGATCCGCGACTACGGCCCGATCTTCGTCGTGGACCGCGAGCGCGGCAAACGGGCCATGACCCACTGGGTCTTCAACGCGTGGGGGGGGAAGTACGAGGAGCTCAAGGGCGACACGCGCGTCCCCGAGAGCATCCTCGCGGCCATGCCCATGCCCCGCTTCAGGCCGGGCGTCGTGCTGGAGGGGGGGGCCATCGACGTCAACGGCCGCGGGGCGCTGCTGACGACCGAGCAGTGTCTGCTCAACCCGAACCGCAACCCCGGCCTGGGCCGCGAGGAGATCGAAGGCCGTCTCCGCGACTACCTCGGAGCCGAGCATGTCGTGTGGCTCAAGGAGGGGATCGCCGGCGACGACACGGACGGCCACGTGGACGACATCGCGCGCTTCGTCGCGAAGGACACCGTGGTCTGCGCATGGGAGGACGACGTCTCGGATCCCAACCACGCGGTCCTGATGGAGGACTACGAGCTCCTGAGGCGCGCGACCGACCAGGACGGGCGACCGCTCACGATCGTCAAGCTCCCGATGCCCGGAGTCGTGGCGCGCCGTGACGGCGGCCGCCTCCCCGCCAGCTACGCTAACTTCTACATCGGCAACAAGACGGTCCTCGTACCGACCTTCGCGCACGCCAACGACCGCCGGGCGCTCTCGATCCTGGCCGAGCTCTTCGGCGGCCGCGATGTCGTCGGGATCGACTGCAGGGCGCTCGTCCACGGCCTCGGGACCATCCACTGCGCCAGCCAGCAAGAGCCAAGCCCATCATAGCGTCAGACCGCGGGCCGGCGTCAGGCTGCAACTTATGAAACTTATTAGGGCCGGCGTCAGGCAGGGCTGGCGTCAGGCTGCAACTTATGAAACTTATTGGATAGGGCTGGGCTCAGCATCGACCCAGTTCCCTAATAAGTTTCATAAGTTGCAGCCTGACGCCCCCCACCCCGAGGGCGCGCTTCCTTGCGCCGGCAGCCGCCGAAGCCTCAGAGGAGGGCGGTCGGGACCTCGGCGTGCTTGTCGTTGAGCAGGGCGCTCCACCGGAACCCCTTGCGCTCCTTCCAGCTGCCCTTGTGGTAGGCATAGCCCGCCAGGAGGGGGAAAGCGAGGGTGGCCTCCGCGTACACCATCTGCTCGTCCACGATGTCCACCTTGCCCCAGGAGCAGGCCTCGCGCAGCGTCGAGCCGGAGAGCGCGCCGTCGCGCTCGTCGGCCACGGTGATCTGGACCGCGTACTTGTGCATCTTGCTCGGAAGTCCGAGCATCTCCGCGCCGACGGCCGCGTCCTGGACGAAGTTCTTGGGCACGCCGCCGCCGAGCATCACGATGCCGGTCTCCTTGGTCGCCAGCTTCATGCGCACGAGCTCGCGGAAGTCCTTGGCGGAGTCGATCGAGACGTGCTTCTCCGGGTGGTGCCACTGGTGGTGCAGGAACCCGAAGCCGGCCGAGCAGTCCGAGAAGGCCGGCACGAAGATGGGCACGTTCTTCTTGAAGCACTCGAGGATCACCGAGTCCGTGACCTTGCAGTTCTTGACGAGGTACTTCCCCATCTCCTCGATGAACTCGCGGGAGGAGTGGGGCCTCGGCTCGAGCGCCCCCGCGATCCTGGAGACCGTGTTGTCGGATATCGCCAGCTCGTCCTCGTCGATGAAAGTGTCGTAGATGCGGTCCACGCGGACCGAGCGCATCTGCTTGTCGTCGACCCACTTGGTACCCTGATAGTGCTTGAAGCCGATGGCCTCGAAGAAATCCTGGTCCACGATGACGGCCCCGGTGGACACGATGGCGTCCACCATGTTGTGGCGCACCAGGTCGTAGACGACGCGCTTGAGCCCGGCCGAGAAGAGCGAGCCCGCCAGACACAGGATGACGGTGCAATCCTTGTCGGCGAGCATCTTGTCGTAGATGCCGGCCGCGCGCGCGAGGTCGCGCGACGAGAAGGCCATCTTGGACATGGCCTCCACCATCCCAACGACATCGTGCTTCGTGATGTCGATATGCTCGACGGGGGTCTTTAGGAAATCAGACTTCTTCGCCATGGCGCAATCCTCCCGGTTCCGGCATGAGGGATAATGATATAAAACTTTTTCCGTCGAAAGCCAAAGATCCTCCGACGAGAACCCAATTTGGTACACTGCGCCCATGCCGATGCTCCCGGCGCCGCTGCTCGTCGCCTTGCCGCTCTTGATCCCGCTCTCGCTGCCGCTCTTGCCGCCGCTCGCGGCCGCGACGGC